>NZ_JASZYM010000015.1:0-202529 GCF_030317005.1 Variovorax sp. J22R115
AGTTGGGCATCCGCCATCGCTTTACTCGGCCCTATAGGCCGCAGACCAATGGCAAGGCCGAGCGGTTCATCCAGTCGGCGCTGCGCGAATGGGCCTATGGCTTTACCTACCAGAACTCCAGCGAGCGAACTCAAGCGCTGGATCACTGGCTGCATCACTACAACTGGCACCGCCCGCACCAGGGCATAGGAGGCGTTGCTCCCATGACCAGACTCAACAAGTCAAGAAATAACCTCTTGACGCTTCACAACTAGCCCTCTGTTACTTCAGCGCCTTGAAACGCATCCGGTGCGGCTTGGCGCCCTCTTCGCCCAGGCGCTTCTTCTTGTCGGCTTCGTACTCCTGGTAGTTGCCGTTGAAGAAGGTCCACTGGCTGTCACCTTCGGCCGCCAGGATGTGCGTCGCGATACGGTCGAGGAACCAGCGGTCATGGCTGATGACCAGCACGGAGCCCGCGAACTCGAGCAGCGCGTCTTCCAGCGCACGCAGCGTTTCGACGTCCAGGTCGTTCGACGGTTCGTCGAGCATCAGCACGTTGCCGCCCGCGATGAGGGTCTTGGCGAGGTGCAGGCGGCCGCGTTCACCGCCGGACAGCGTGCCGACCTTCTTCTGCTGGTCGGCGCCGTTGAAGTTGAAGCGTCCGGCATAGGCCCGGCTCGCCATCTGGAACTTGCCCACGTTGATGATGTCGAGGCCGTTCGAGATGTCTTCCCACACGGTCTTCTCATTCGCGAGCGCGTCGCGGGTCTGGTCGACGAAGGCCATCTTGACCGTCTGGCCGACCACCACGTCACCGCTGTCCGGCTTCTCCTTGCCGGCGATGAGCTTGAACAGCGTCGACTTGCCGGCGCCGTTCGGGCCGATGATGCCGACGATCGCGCCCGCGGGGACCTCGAAGCTGAGGTTGTCGATCAGCAACCGGTCGCCGAAGGACTTGCTGACGTTCTTGAATTCGAACACCTGGTTGCCCAGGCGCTCCGCCACGGGGATGAAGATTTCCTGCGTTTCGTTGCGCCTCTGGTATTCGAAATCGCTCAGTTCCTCGAAGCGGGCCAGGCGCGACTTGCTCTTGGCCTGACGCGCCTTGGGGTTCTGGCGCGACCATTCGAGTTCCTTCTTCAGGGCCTTGGCGTGGGCTTCCTCGCTCTTCTGCTCCTGCGCCAGGCGTTCGCCCTTCTGCTCGAGCCAGGTGCTGTAGTTGCCCTTCCATGGAATGCCGCGGCCGCGGTCCAGTTCGAGAATCCACTCGGCGGCGTTGTCGAGGAAGTAGCGATCGTGGGTGATGGCCACCACGGTGCCCGGAAAGCGCTGCAGGAACACTTCGAGCCATTCGACCGATTCGGCGTCCAGGTGGTTGGTCGGTTCGTCGAGCAGCAGCATGTCGGGCTTGCTCAACAGCAGGCGGCACAGCGCGACACGGCGCTTTTCGCCGCCCGACAGCACGCCGATGTTGGCTTCCCACGGCGGCAGGCGCAGCGCGTCGGCGGCGATTTCGAGCTGATGCTCGGAGTCGGTGCCGGCGGTGGCAATGATGGCTTCGAGTTCGGCCTGCTCGGCCGCGAGCGCATCGAAGTCGGCGTCTTCGGCGCCGTAGGCCACGTACACCTCTTCGAGGCGTGCCTTGGCCGCGTAGACCGCACCCATCGCCTCCTCGACGGATTCACGCACGGTGTGCGCCGCGTTCAGCTTGGGCTCCTGCTCCAGGTAGCCGATCGTGAGACCGGGCATTGGCAGCGCCTCGCCTTCGATTTCCTTGTCGATGCCGGCCATGATCTTCAGCAGCGACGACTTGCCGGAACCATTCAGGCCCAGCACGCCGATCTTGGCGCCGGGGAAAAAGGAGAGCGAAATGTCCTTCAAGATCTGCCGCTTGGGCGGCACGGTCTTGCTGACCTTGTTCATGGTGTAGACGTACTGGGCCATCAGATTGCTTGCGTTCAGAGAGGTGGGAGGGGTTGCGCAAACGCCCGGAACCGGACGCGGCAAACCGTGGATTATCGACTCATGCGACAATATCGTCTGTTGCCGGGTCCAGTTGCCCGCAACGCCGGCTCTCCGCCGGGGACGAAGAAGGCCAATTCCCTCGACAGGGGCGGGCCTTCCGGCTCCCACTCCTGACCTCATCCGCCCTTACTGGCTCGACGTCCAACTTGACGCCCGAGCGGGTGGATACCACTGCGCCGTGTAGGGCGCTTATTGAACTCAATGAACTTTGATGAACTGAAGCTGGCCCCGGCCATCTTGAAGGCCGTGCATGAGCAGGGCTACGAAACTCCCACGCCGATCCAGGCCCAGGCCATTCCGGCCGTGCTCGACGGCCACGACCTTCTGGGCGGCGCCCAGACCGGCACCGGCAAGACCGCTGCCTTCACCCTCCCGCTGCTGCACAAGCTCACCATGAGCCGCAGCGCCACCAACAAGTTCGGCGGCACCGGCGTTCGCGCCCTGGTGCTGACCCCCACGCGCGAACTCGCGGCCCAGGTCGAGGAATCGGTCCGCACCTACGGCAAGTACCTGCAACTGACATCGACCGTGATCTTCGGCGGCGTCGGCATGAATCCGCAGATCAGCAAACTCAAGAGCGGCGTCGACATCCTCGTGGCCACGCCCGGCCGCCTGCTCGATCTGCAGCAGCAAGGCATGCTCGACCTCTCCACCGTGCAGATGCTGGTGCTCGACGAAGCTGACCGCATGCTTGACATGGGCTTCATCCACGACGTGAAGAAGATTCTCGCGCTGGTGCCGAAGGAAAAGCAGAGCCTGCTGTTCTCGGCCACCTTCAGCGACGAGATCCGCGATCTCGCGGCCACGCTGCTGAAGAATCCGCAAAGCATCCAGGTCACGCCGCGCAACACCACGGTGCAGCGCATCTCGCAGGTGATCCACCCGGTCGGCCGCGGCAAGAAGAAGGCACTGCTCGCGCACATCATCAACGAGCACAACTGGAGCCAGGTGCTGGTGTTCACCCGCACCAAGTTCGGCGCCAACAGCGTGGCCGAGTTCCTGACCAAGAACGGCATCGAAGCGATGGCGCTGCACGGCAACAAGAGCCAGAGCGCCCGGACGCAGGCGCTGGCCGGCTTCAAGAGCGGTGATATCCGCGCGCTGGTCGCGACCGACATCGCCGCACGCGGCATCGACATCGACGAGTTGCCGCACGTCGTGAACTACGAGATCCCGAACGTCAGCGAAGACTACGTGCACCGCATCGGCCGCACCGGTCGGGCCGGCGCGAGCGGCGAGGCCGTGAGCCTGGTCTGCCTGGATGAGGAAGGCTTCATGCAGGAGATCGAGCGCTTCACCAAGCAGCAGATCCCTGTCAAGACCATCGACGGCTTCGGCCCCGAGGAAGGCGAACGCGCCGAGCCCATCGCTATGGGCCGCCAGACCATTTGGGGCGGCGCCGGTCGTCCGCCGAGCCGTGACGTGATGCAGGCCGCAGCCAAGGCCGCGCGCCAGGAAATGATGCAGCGCATCCGCGAGAACAAGGCCGGCCAAGGCGAACGCGCTGGTGGCGGCGGTGGAAATGGCGGCAACGGCGGCGGCCAGCGTCGCGGTGGCAACGGCCAGGGCCAGGGCGCACCGGCAGGTCGCAGTGCCAATGGCGGCGGCCAGGGCCAGCGTGGCCAGGGTGGTCGCGGCCAGGGTCCGGCACGCGGATCGCAAGGACCGGCGCGGGCGCCGCACCATGCACCGGTGCATCACCATCATCACGACCACCTG
Organism: Variovorax sp. J22R115; assembly: GCF_030317005.1. Lineage (NCBI taxonomy): Bacteria > Pseudomonadati > Pseudomonadota > Betaproteobacteria > Burkholderiales > Comamonadaceae > Variovorax > Variovorax sp. J22R115. The sequence continues at coordinate 3,724 of NZ_JASZYM010000015.1, forward strand.
CCGCACGAAGAGCGCCAGCCGCGTCATCACGGCAACAGCCACAGCCCGACGCAAGCCGATGCAGTCGCGCACCTGCGCGCTGAAGCGGTGGCAGGCGGTGCGGGCCAGCCCGATCCGTTGCGCACTAGCGTCGACAGCCTCGGCAGCGGTCGCGGTCGTCGCAGTGGCGGCGGCGGTGGCTACGGCGGTAACCGTTCCGGCGGTGGCGGTGGTGGCCGTTCGGGTGGCGGTCGCTCCGGCGGCGGCTACGGTGGCGGCGGTGGCGGCTACGGTGGCGGCGGTGGCCGCTCGTTCGGTCGCTGAGAACACGACCATCCGGCAAACAAAGGGTGCTTCGGCGCCCTTTTTTCTTTTTCGATCAGCTCAACCGCTGGCCACTTTGTCGGTCGAACAAATGCACGCTCTCACTGGCAATCACGAGCCCGACCATCTGGTCGGGCTGCGCGTCCACCCGCCCGTGCACCGCGAGCGTGATCTGGGCTTCCCCGACCTCGACCAGCAGTTCCGTCTCCGCGCCCGTCGGCTCGACCACGATGACCTTGGCCGGTACGCCATTGGCGGCATCCGACAACGTGATGTCGCCCGGTCGAACACCGTAGTGCACTGCCTTCCCCTCCGCCACGGCCGTGCCGGCCGGCACAGGCCACAGTGCGCCCTGGGCCTCGACGGCGCAGCTTCCGTTGCTCCGCTTCACCGATCCCTCGATCACGTTCATCGACGGTGAGCCGATGAATTGGGCAACGAACAGGTTGTCCGGCCGGTCATAGAGTTCCAGCGGCGTGCCGATCTGCTCGACCGCGCCGTCGTGCATGACCACGATACGGTCGGCCATGGTCATGGCCTCGATCTGGTCGTGCGTGACGTACACCGTGGTGGTCTTCAGGCGTTGGTGCAGCGCCTTGATCTCCGCGCGCATTGCGACACGCAACTTCGCATCCAGATTCGAAAGGGGCTCGTCGAAGAGGAACACCTTGGGGTCACGCACGATGGCCCGCCCCATCGCGACACGCTGACGCTGCCCGCCGGAGAGTTCGCGCGGATAGCGTCCGAGCAGCTTGTCGAGATTGAGGATCTTCGCCGCGTCCGCCACTCGCTTCTCCGTCACGCCTTTGTCGGCATTGCGCAGGCGGAGGCTGAAGCCCATGTTCTCGCCCACCGTCATGTGCGGATAGAGCGCGTAGCTCTGGAACACCATCGCGATGTCGCGGTCCTTCGATTCGAGTTCGTTGACCACACGGCCGTCGATCATGATCTCGCCGCCGGTGATGTCCTCCAGGCCCGCGAGCATGCGCAGCAACGTGGACTTGCCGCAGCCCGAGGGCCCGACCAGCACGACGAATTCGCCGTCCTCGATCTCGAAGCCGAGCCGCTCGATGATCTGCGTCTTGCCGTAGGACTTCTGGACGTTCTGAAAAGTGACTGAAGCCATTTTGTTCTTTCTCCCTTAGCTCTTGACCGCGCCGGCGGTGATGCCACCGACCATGTAGCGCTTGAAGGTGTAGTAGATCGCCGCGGGCGGCAGCGCATAGATCAGGCCCGTGGCCATGAGCAGTTCCCATGGCGAATCGTCTGCCGCGAGGAAATTGCCGAGCGCCACCGCGAGCGTCACGCTGCGGTCATTCGACAGCAGCAGGAAGGCATAGAGGTATTCGTTCCACGCCAGCAGCAGCGCATAGGTGCCGACCGCGACCAGCGAGGGCACCATCAGCGGCAGGTACACCAGGCGGAACAGTTGCAGCGGCGACGCGCCATCCATGCGCGCAGCTTCGTCGAGTTCATACGGGAGCTTGTCCGAAGCCTGCTTGAGCACCCAGATGCAGTACGGAGACGCGATGGTCACCATCGCGAGGATCAGCGACCACTGGCTGTTGAGCAGTCCATAGTTGCCCATGGTCTTGTACATCGGCACCGCGAGGAAGGCCGCGGGGATGAAGTAGGTGAAGAGCGCCATGTTCATCACGGTGCGGCCTCCCCGCAGGCGCAGGCGGCTGATCGCGAAAGCTGCCGTGGTCGCGACGAACAAAGTGATCGCCCCGACCGCGACGGCGATCAGCACCGAGTTGCCAAGCTGCACCCAGAAGTGGTCGAGATAGAAGTGCCTCTGATGGAAGACGGTGCTGAAATTGTCCAGCGTCGGCGACTTGGGCCACAGGCGCCCGCTCGTCGCTTCGCCGCGCGGCGAGATCGCGAACAACACCATGTGATAGACGGGGATGATCGTCCACAGCAGCACGGGGATGCCGATCAGCAGGAGCTTGGCCTCGTTGCCGACGGACTTCAAGGTCCAGCGCTTCATTTCGAGAGCCTCTTCATCATGAAGTACACGAGGGGCAAGATGAGTGGCAACGCCACCACGATCGACGCCATCGACAGATCGACCTGGTCGAGCCGCAAGTACCGGATGCCCAGCGTCGCGAGCACGTGCGTCAGGTCGGCCGGGCCACCACCGGTCAACAGATAGACGCTGTTGAAGTCACCGAGCGTCCAGATCATCGACAGGATCAGCGACGTGACGTACAGCGTGCGCAGCGCCGGCCAGCTGATGAACTTGAACTTCTGCCACGAGCTCGCCCCATCGACGGACGCGGCCTCGTACTGCTCGGTCGGGATAGACAGCCGGCCGGCCACCAGGATCAGCGTCCAGAACGGCAGCGACTTCCAGATGTGCATCAGCATCGCGAAGCTCAGCGCCAGCGTCGGGTCGTTGAGCCAGTTCGGACCATCGAGCCCGGTCAGGTGAAAGATGGTGCTGTTGATCACGCCCCACTCGGGGTTGAGCATGAAGCGCACCGACAGGATGGTCGGGATCGACGGCACCGCCCACGGCAAGATGAAGATCCCCGCGAGGATCTTGATCCACCAGCGCGACTGCACGAAGAAGCCCGAGAGCACCAGCGCCACCAGCATCTTCACATTGATGGCGACGACGAGAAAGATGATCGTGTTGATGACCGACCTGAAGAAGATCGGATCGGCCACCAGGTGCACGTAGCTTTGCGGATGGCGTGCCAGCCAGAGGCCGTAGCACACCGGGTAGAGCACGAAGATCACGAACACCAGCAGATAGGGAACGACCATCAGTCGTCCCCAGAACTGCCAGCGTCCGAGCTTGATGGCGGGTGTCGGGGCGGCGCCGGCCGCGGTCACGGCGCTTGCGGTGGAACTCATGGTCGGCTGCCGCGTCAGGTCAACGTGCGACCGTCTTGATGCGCTCGATCATCTCGTCGACCGCCTTGTCCACTGGCACCTTGTCGCTCACGACGCGGTTCATCGCCTTGGCCCACACGTTTTCGTTGTTGAGGATGGTGAAGCGGTAGTTCTTCGTGAATTCGAAGGTCACCGTGCCGGCCGCGTACTGGTTGAACACCGACTTGCGATGTGAATCGGCCTGCCAGAACGGGCTCGCCTGCCCCGCCTTGGTCACCGGGAACCAGCGGCCCAGCGAACCCTCGACGTAAGGCGTGAGGTTTTCCTCCTGCATCAGGAAAGTCACGAACTCCTTCGCGCGCTGCTTGTTCTTGCCGTCCTTGAACACCACGCCCGTTTTCACGGCCGTGCGGTAAACCATCTTGCTGCCGTCAGGCTTGGACGGGAAGCCCGCCGTTCGGATGCGTTCGAAGTAGTTCTTCTTGGCTTCCTCGCGCTGCTCGGGCGTGAGCGAGGCGTTGTTCGAATCGTCGAGCCACTTGGCCGGCAGCGAGATGGTCGCGTTATGCGTCATCACGGTCGTCTTGTTATGAAAGGCGACGTTGTTGTCCGGATCCTTCCAGCTCGTGGACGACGGCGGCGTGCAGCCCTTCTGGTAGGGCGTGACGTAGTCGGTCATGGCGCCGATCAGGCCTGCACGAACGCCGGGGTCGTCGACCAGCAGCTTGCCGCTATCGCTGACCATCTTGACGTTGTACGCATCTGCGAAGGTCAGGAACGAATAGAACGAGTCGCTCGAATCCACGCCCATCGGCATGCCCATGCCGAAGGTGCGCTTGCCGCTCTTCTGACGGCTGGCCGGTTGCACCTTCTCGCACCAGAACGACCAGTATTCCTTCCACGTGGTCGGAATGTCCGACTCCTTGAATCCCGCCTCGGCCAGCATGTCCATCCAGTAGTTGATGTGCATCGTCTGCTGCTTGATCGGGAAGGCGTAGTAGGCCTTCGATTTCGTCTGGTCGTTGTAGAGGAACGTGGTCTCGACCGTGTTGGGCGCGAAGCGCGACGCCATCGGCCCGATCACGCTGCTGATGTCCTCCAGCTTGCCGTCGAAGGCCCACTTGCCCGTGACCTGGAAGTCGTAGACGTCGGCATAGGCCACGTCGGGCGGACTGCCCGAATCGAGCGCCGAGACGGTCTTGGGGATCATGTCCTGCACTGGATACTGCGACAGTTCGACCTTGACGCCCTTGTGCTTCTCCTCGAACTTCTTGATGGCCGCGAACAAGGCTTCGTCCTCCGCCTTGTAGAAGCCCTTGACCCACCAGACGGTGAGCTTCTCCTGTGCCGAAGCCTGGCCGGCGACGGCGAGGCCGAGGGCCATCAACGTCGGTATCACGAGTGCTTTGAGTTTCATGCTTCTGTCTCCTTTTTTTTGCGACGGGATTGCTCGGTGACCGAGCGGAGGGTTGGGAACGGGATAGCCAGGCGCGGTCAGGCCGCGGCCTTGAGACGCGGCGGTGGACGGCTGAGTCGCGGCAGGCGACGGCGCGAACCGATCACCTCCTCGATGTCCTCTCGCGCACCATCGATGAGCTTGATGATGGCCCGCTCGGCCCGCGCCGGGTTGTGCGCGATCACCGCGTCGAGCACAGCGCGGTGCATGGGCAGCGACTGCGCGGGGCCGTCCTTCTTGACGGTGGAAATCTCGAAGCTGGTTCGCAGCAAGGCGTGCAGCGCCTTGCTCATCTGCGCGAGCATGCGGTTGCGCGCGGCGCGCAACAAGCCATGATGAAAGCGCAGGTCGAAGGTCACGTAGTCGCCGCCAAACTCCACGGCGTGCTTCATGCCGGCGTAGGCCGCCTCGATCTCCTCGATGTCCTCCGCGGTCGCGCGCTCTGCGGCGAGCCTGACGGCGGCGGGCTCGACCGCACGACGCAAGTCCTGCAGGTCTCGAAGGAACTCGGGCGTGAGGCCGGCGCGGGCCTGCCAGGTGATGACGTCGGGGTCGAACCAGTTCCACCGGTCATCCGGCAGCACACGGGTGCCGACCTTGGGACCCGTGATGATCAACCCCTTGGCGACCAGCGACTTCACCGCCTCGCGCACGACCGTCCGGCTGACACCGAACTCCTCGCACAGCAGGGGCTCTGCCGGCATCGGCATGCCGATGGCATAGCGGTGCGACACGATCGCCTCCCCCAGCAGGTCGAGCGTTCGGCCGTGGATGTTCTTCGTCATGCAGCGCCTTCAGGCGTCCACAGGCGTGAGCAGGGGCTTGCCCGAAAAGTGCGCGCGCAAATTATCGAAGGTCAATTGGCCCATGGCTTCGCGCGTCTGCTTCGTTCCGCTTCCGATGTGCGGGGTCAGCACCACGTTGAGCATGGCGCGCAGTTCCTCGGGGACGTTGGGCTCGTTCACGAAGACGTCGAGTCCGGCACCGGCGATGACGCCGTTGCGCAACGCATCGATCAGCGCCGGTTGATCGACGACGCTGCCGCGCGCCACGTTGATGAGGTAGCCGTCGGGCCCGAGGGCCTTGAGCACGCGAGCGTCGATCATTCCGCGCGTACCCGCGCCGCCAGGCGTGATCACGATCAGGAAGTCGACGACTGCCGCCAGTGAGGCCGCATCGGGGTAGTAGGTGTAGTTGAGGTTCGGGCGCGGGGAGCGTGCCGTATAGGCAATCTCCATGTTGAAGGCCGCAGCGCGATGCGCGATCGCCTGGCCGATACGGCCCATGCCGACCACGCCGAGCCGACCACCCGTGACCTTGCGGCTCAGCGCGATCGGGCCGTTTGGCCACTCGTTCGCACGCACGAAGCGATCGGCCTGCGGAATACGCCGTGCCACCGCAATCATGAGTCCGATGGCGAGGTCCGCCACGTCGTCGTTCAGCACTTCGGGCGTGTTCGTCACAGGAACACCGCGCTCGTGCGCAGCGGCGACATCGACGCCGTCGTAGCCCACGCCGAACACCGAGATCACTTCGAGCGCCGGCAATTGCGCGATCAACTCGCGAGGCACCTTGGCCTCGCCGTTGGCGACCACGCCGCGGATGCGCGGCGCGACGCCGCCAAACGCAGCAGGATCGCTCACATGGATGCGGTCATGAATGGTGTATTCGCGGCACAGCGCTTCCATGAGAAAGGGCATCAGTGGCGCGACGACCAGGAGCTCGGGCCGCTCGGCGGTGTTGGTTTGGCTCATGCCTTGATCCCCAGCTTCTGCACGAGTTGCTTGAAGTATTCGTGGTCGCGCTGCATGGCCTGCCCGAAGGCCTCGGCATCGAGGTACGCGAAGCCGAGGTTGAGCTTCTCGAGCTGTTCGCGAAGCATGGGCTCTTCGGCCGCCTTGCGTGCGGCCGTGCGCAGCGTCGTCACGATGTCGGGCGGCGTGGCCTTGTGCACGGCAAGGCCGCGCCACGTGCCGATCGACAGGTCGATGTTGCGTTCCTTCAAGGTCGGCACCTTGTCGAAGGCCTTCAGTCGCTGGTCGGACATGACGGCGAGCATCTTCAACTTGCCGCCTTGCACATGCGCCGCCACCTCACCGGGGCTCACCGCGACCGCATCGATGTGGCCGCCGAGCAGTGCCACCACACCGGGCGCCGCGCCCTGGTAGGGCACATGGTTGAACTTGACCCCGGTCTTGTCTTCCAGGCCCGCGGCAGCAAGGTGCCAGATCGAACCATTGCCGGAGTTGCCGACCTTCATCTCGCCGGGCTTGGCCTTGGCCGCGGCCAGGAATTCCTCGATGGTGTTCCATGGCGCCTCGGTGCGCACGGTGATGGCTGACGGGTCGGCGTTGAGGCGCGCAACCGGCTGGAAGTCCGCGTAGGTGAACTTCGAAAGACCGAGGTGCGGAAGGATCACGAGTTCCGCGATCACCACGCTCACCTTGTAGCCGTCTGGCTTGCCGTTGAGCACATCACTCATGCCGACCACGCCGCTGGCGCCCGGCTTGTCGTTCACGACCATGGGCTGCGGAAAGTGCTTCTTGGCGGCTTCCGAGAACGCGCGTGCCAGTGCATCCGTGCCGCCACCGGCCGATGCAGGCACCACGAGCTCCACGGGCTTGATCGGGAAGTCATTGGCTCTCACCGAGAAAGCCACTGGCAGCATTGACGCGGCACCCAGGCCCTGCAGCATGCGCCGGCGCCTCGCGTTCATCGAATGGGGCATGGAATGTCTCCTGCTAAACCGGCTTCGAGGTTGAATCTCCACTCAACAACGCCAGTCTGCAGCGCTGCCAATTCAAATCATATGATGATTGAATTCGATGCCCGGCAGGACAAACCCTGATGGTCAGGGCGCAGCAAAACAGGGGGCTTTCGCGCGCTGCGCAATCAGCCCTGCAGCGCCGGCACCTTCGCACGCACCACGAAGCGACCCGCGCGTGCCCCTGTCTCGCGGCCCTCGGCGGTGTAGCTCAACACACCGTTGACCCATACGCGTTCGATCCCTTCGCTCAACTGCCGCGGCTGCTCGAAGGTCGCGCCATCCTTGACGCGCAGCGGATCGAACAGCACCACGTCGGCCATGTAGCCGGCCTTGATCAGCCCTCGTTCGCCAATGCGAAAGCGCGCGGCCGACATGCCCGTCATCTTGTGGATCGCCTGTTCGAGCCGCAGCAATCCCTTTTCGCGCCAATAGCTCGCAAGCACACGTGGAAAGGCGCCCCACAGCCGCGGATGCGGCCTCTCGTCGTGCGGCAGGCCATCCGAGCCGATCATCGAGAGCGGGTGCGTCATCACGCGCTGCACGTCGTCTTCACGCATCTGGAAGTAACAGGCGTTGCCGGGCTTCAGGCGCACCGCGGCTTCCTTTTGCGATATGCCCCACTCCGCCGCGATGTCTGCGAGGTAACGCCCGCCTACCTCGGGATGGGGCTGGCTGCCGGTGATGAGGATGTCGATGATGCCGTCGACAAGATCCTCGCGCAGCACGGTGGAGCCGGCGGTGTACGGGTACACGTCCATGCCGATCTCCTGGCTGCGCGCCAGTTCTTCGATGAGCGGCAGGGTCTCGCGCGTGCGGCCCCAGTTGTCCGGGCCAGCGCACTTGTGGTGCGAGATGACGAGCGGGAGGCCGGACTGGCGAGCAGTCAGCGCGGCTTCCTGCAGGGCCGGAAGAATGCCGGCCAGTTCGTCTCGAATGTGCGTGGCATACACGCCGCCATTTCGCGCGGCCACGCTGGCCACTGCGACGAGTTCATCGACGTCAGCCGCATAGGCCTCCTCGTAGAACACGCCCGAAGACAAGCCCAGCGCGCCCGCATCCATGGCCTCCTGCATGTCGGCGGCCATCGCAGCGCGCTCGGCCTCGTTGGCAGCGCGGTTCAACACGGGCATGTGACGCATGCGCAGCGCTGTGTGCCCGAGCAGTGCCGCGACGTTGACGCCGGGCCGCGCCGCATTCACCGCATCGGCATAGGCGCGCATGGTGGCGTGGCGAAACTGACCACGCCCCAGCAGCGAGAGCGGCGCCGGCGGTGCATCCGTCACGACCGGCGCGAGCGAGATGCCGCAGTTGCCGACGATCACCGTGGTCACGCCCTGGGACAGCTTGGGCAGCATGTCGGCCTTCTCGATGGCAGCGGCGTCGTCGTGCGTGTGCACGTCGATGAAGCCGGGCGCGATGACCAAACCTGTGCAATCGATCTCCTGCACGGTGCCGCGTTCGCGAAGGCTCGCCAGCAATTCGGGCGGCGTTGCGCCGGGCGCCGCAACGGACGCAATGCGCTCGCCGACCAGCAGTACGTCACCGAGCCAGCCCGGGCTGTCGCTGCCGTCGACGATCTGGCCGCCCTTGAGCAGCGTGGGCTGAGTGTCTTGCATGGTCATGGCCTCTCGTCGTTGGTCTCCGTGGCCCCCGAATACTCGGCGCTGTCGAAGCCGTGCTTGTGCAGCAGTTGCTTGAACTGCTGCAGCCCACGCGTTGCGACCGGCCCGAGCTTCTGCGCAAGCCGCACCATCAGGATCTCGATCACCACGAGGTGCGCGAGGTAGGCCTCGGTGCCGACGCGCATCACCGCATCCTGCGGGACCGACACGGCCAGCACGAGGTCCGCGATTTCGGCCAACTGCGTATCGGGTTGCGTGAGGGCCACCACCGTGGCACCTTGCGAGCGGGCGAAGCGCGCCGCCTCCAGCGTGTAGGGCATCCGCCCCACGTGCGAGATGACGAAGGCCACGCCGTCGGGTCCCAGCGTGCTGGCCGAGACCAGTTGCTGGTGCGCATCGAAGATGGCGTTGGACGTGCACCCGAGCCTGAACAGGCGGCTCTGCAGTTCGCTCGCCATGAAGGTCGACGCCGCCCCCACCGAATAGCAATCGATGCGCCGCGCGGCGGCCAACCGTGTCGCGACTTCGTCGACCACGGCGACGTCGATGCGACGGCCCAGTTCGGTCAGCGACGACACGGCCGCATGGATGATCTTGCTGGCGACGTCGCCCGCGCTGTCTTCCGCGAGGACGCTGCGGTGCAGGTACGAGCCAGTGACCGCGAGATCCTGTGCCAGCGCCAGCATGAATTCGCGCACCGACTCGAAGCCGAAGCTGCGGCAGGTCCGAACGATGGTCGGCATCGAGACACCGGCTTGCTGCGCAAGTTGCTCCACGGTGGCGGCGACGGCGGCGCGCGGGTCTTCGAGCACGCATTGCACGACGCTGCGCTGCGCGGCCGGCAATTCGGCCATGCGCTCGCGCAAGCGCTGCAGGAGATGGGCTGCGGAGTCGTTCATCGAAAGCCTCAGAAGCGCGTGCTGATGGCGCCGGTCACGGCCCCGTCGTCCTCGACCAGCGCGAGCCAGCGCCACTTGTCGAAAGTGGTGCAAGGGTGCGAGATGCCCAGCGCGACGCGGTCGCCGACCTGCGGCACCGGGCCGGCGGGGTCGAAGCGCAGATAGGCATGTTGGTCGTTGAGGGCACTGATCGTCCAGCCCGCAGGCACAGCGGCGGCCGTGCGTTCGCCCCGCGGCGCGTGGCGCACCGGGATCGGCATTTCGAGGTCGTAGGAGATGTCCCGGCGGCCGCACGTCAACAGCGCCAAGCCCGGCTCCGGTACCGACTGCACCATCGCCCAGACTTCCAGCGCTGCGCGCAGGGACTCGTCCAGCCCTTCGCGCTGCTCGACCTGCTTCAGGAAGCGCGCGTAGTTGCCGTTGTCGTGCGTGACGTAGCAGCCCGACCGCAGCACACCCCGCACCGGCCGCGAGAGGCCTTGCGCGCGAAGCAGCGGCACGACGAGGTCGAACACCGCCGACCCGCCGGCCGTCAGCATCACGGTGTCGTCACAGAAGAGGTTCTCGGCATCGCAGGCGCGTGCGACCTCGAGCACACGGTTGACCAGCGCAGTGACCTCGCGCGCGTCATGCTCACTGTCGCAACGCGCCAGACCGCCTTCGTAGCATTCGATGCCGCCAAGTTGGACCACCTTCGAGCGCGAGACGGCGGCGGCCAGCGTGAGCGCTTCTTCCAGCGTGCGACAGCCGGTTCGCTGGCCGGGTATGCCGATCTCGATCAGCACGTCGAAGCAGCGTTTGCACTGCCGGCGCTGCGCCCAGTCTTCGACCAGCGCCAGTTGCGCCAGCGAATCGACCAGGAACCACACGCGCAGGTCGTTGTGCCCGGCCAGCAGCATGTCCAGCCCGTCGAGGTCGGCATCGCACATCACCTGATTGGCGATGATGGCGCGACGGGTGCCTGCCTCCACGCCCACCGCGAGCTGGTAGATGGTCGCGAAGGTCAGGCCCCAAGCGCCGCCGGCCAGCTGCTGCGCAAATAGTTCGGGCGACATGGTGGTCTTGCCGTGCGGCGCCAGCGTCACGCCCTTTCGCCGCGCGTAGTCCTGCATCCACGCGATGTTGTGAGCGAGCGCCGAGCGGCGAATGACGGCCAGCGGATACGACAGGTCGTCCGCCAGCACGTTCCATCCCTTCTGGCCAATGTCAGCCGCGCGGCATGGTGCGGCCTCGAGCGGATAGCTCTTGCTGCGGTGGTCCAGGATGAACTCTTCTGTCATGTGTATCCCTCGGTTGGATGTTCTTGATGATGGGCCACGGTCGCGCAAAGATCAAAGGTCGTTTCGCCAGCAGGCATGCCAGTGCCCGGGCTGCACTTCGCGAAGTTGCATGTCGGCGCTGGCGCAGCGCTCCTCCGCGAGCGGGCAGCGGGTGCGAAAGACGCAGCCAGAAGGCGGGTTCGCCGGGCTGGGCAGGTCGCCCTGCAGCAGCGGCACCACGCGCCTCTGTGCGGGATCGGGGATGGGTGCCGCGGCCAGCAGCGCGCGAGTGTACGGATGCTGCGGTTGCGTGTAGAGCGAGTGGGTCGGCGCGATCTCCATCACGCGGCCGAGGTACAGCACCACGACGCGATCGCACAGGTACTCCACCACGTCGAGATCGTGCGAGATGAAGAGCAGCGTCAGGCCCAGTTGTTCCTTCAGCTCGCCCAGCAGGTTGACCACCTGCGCCTGAATCGACACGTCCAGTGCCGACAGGGGCTCGTCGGCCACGATGAACTGCGGCTCCACCGCCAGCGCGCGGGCGATGCCGATGCGCTGGCGCTGCCCGCCAGAGAATTCGTGCGGAAAGCGATCGGCATGTTCGGGACGCAGGCCGACCTGCTGCAGCAACTGCTGGATGCGCGGCTTGCGCGCCGCGCCCTTGGCGAGGCCATGGGTGTCGAGCGCCTCCGCCAGCACGTCGCGAATCCGCATGCGCGGATTCAGGCTGGCGTAGGGATCCTGAAAAATGATCTGCACCTTGGAACGCAGCGGCCGGAACTGCGACTGCGACAACCCCGCCAGATCCTGAGGCGCTGCATCCGACCCCTCGGGCTGGTACAGCATCTGGCCGTCGGTCGGATCGACCAGCCGCGTGAGCAGGCGCCCGATGGTGCTCTTGCCCGAGCCCGATTCGCCGACCAGGCCGAGGGTCTCGCCCTTGCGGATGGTGAAGCTCACGTCGTCCACCGCGCGCACCGGGTGGCTGCCCTTGCCGAAGTACTTGCGCAGGTTGCGGATCTCGAGCAGGTTGTCGCTCGCCAACGTCGAAGTCGTCATGCGGCCTTCTCCTCGATGAAACCGATGCAGCGCACCATGCGCTGGCCTCCTGCCGATTCGAGCAAAGGCATCTGAGCGTCGCAGGGCCCGCGGCGGAATGTGCAACGTGGCGCGAAGGCGCAGCCCGGAGGCGGCGCGAGCGGGCTCGAAACCTGGCCTGGAATCGCTACCAGTTGCGGCCGCTTGCCGGCCATCGCGGGGGGTGCACCACGACGTCGCGCGACGCCCGGCAGGCAGGCCAGCAGACCACGCGTATAGGGATGCTCCGGCCGCGCAAAGAGATCGTGCACGGGCGCTGATTCAACGATGCGGCCCGCATACATCACGGCGACCGCATCCGCGTACTGCGCCACCACACCGAGGTTGTGCGTGACGAACAGCATGCTCATGCCGGTTTCCTTTTGCAGCCGGCCCATCAGCGCGAGGATCTGCGCCTGGATGGTGACATCGAGCGCGGTGGTCGGCTCGTCGGCGATCAGCAATGTCGGATTGCAGGCCATGGCGAGCGCGATCATCACGCGCTGGCGCATGCCGCCGGACAACTGGTGCGGATACTCATGGACCCGCTGCGCCGCGGCCGGGATCTCCACCAGTTCCAGCATGCGCTGCGCGTGGGCGAAGCCAGCTTTGCGATCCATCTTGAGGTGCAGCCGCACCGACTCCGCGATCTGCTCGCCGATGGTCAGCACCGGGTTGAGGCTGGTCATGGGCTCCTGGAAGATCATGCCCAGCTCGTTTCCACGCAGTGCGCGCTTCTCGGCCTCGGGCATCTCGAGCAGGTTCACCCTGCGACCGTCACGGCGCACGAACCACGCCTCGCCCTGCACCTGTGCGTGCGATGTCTTCGCGTGCAGGCCCATCAGCGTCAGGCTGGTGACGGACTTGCCCGAACCCGATTCGCCCACGAGTGCGAGCGTTTCTCCGGGCCGGATCGCGAACGACACATCGGCCACGCTCTGGATTCGGCCAGTCTCGGTGGCGAAGGAAGTGGACAACCCTTGCACCTCCAGACGCGGGATCGTTGCAGAGTGGATGTTCATGCGGCCTTCCTCAGTTTGGGATCGAGCAGGTCGCGAACGCCATCGCCCAGCATCTGCAGCGAGAGCGCGGTCAGCACGATGGCGAGGCCCGGACAGAAGATCGTCCAGAAAGCCTTGTCGGCATATTCGAGGCTGCCGGCGATCATGGTGCCCCAGGTCGGAATGTCCGGCGGCACGCCGACGCCGAGGAATGAAAGACCGGCTTCGGCCAGGATCGCGTACGCGAAGATGAAGGTCACCTGCACGAGGATCGGCGACATCAGGTTCGGCAGGATGTGCTTGCGCAGGATGCGCGGCGTGCGCACGCCGAGCGCGCGTGCCGCATCGACGAAGAGCAGCTCGCGCAGGACGAGCGTGGTGGCGCGCACCACGCGTGCCACGCGCGGTGTGTAGACGATGACCAGCGCCAGCATCACGTTCCACAGCGACACGCCGAGGATCGACACCAGCGCGATGCCGAGCAGGATGTCGGGGAAGGACATCATCGCGTCGACCACGCGCATCAGCGGGGCGTCCAGCTTGCGGAAGAAGCCGGCCAGCATGCCCATCAGCGTGCCGAAGAGCACGGCGCCCGCCGCGGTGACGAAGCCGATCATCAACGAGTAGCGTGCGCCGTGCACGATGCGCAGCATCACGTCACGGCCGAGTTCGTCGGTGCCGGCCCAGTGCGTCCACGAGGGCGCATGCAGGCGGTTGCTGATCTCGATGGCGCCCGGGTCGGCATCCGAGATCCACGGGTAGATCACCGCGACGCCCACCACCAGCAGCAGCACCAGCGCCGCGGCCAGCACGACCTTGCGCGAGAACAGGCGGCGCGCGATCGGCATCGCGCCACCGAAAAAGGAGAAGACGGCCGCTTTCATTTCGACTCCAGCCGGATGCGCGGATCGACCAGCGTGTAGATGAAGTCGACGCCGAGATTGATGAACACGTAGATCGCGGCGATGACCAGCAGCGTGCCCTGAATCACCGGGTAGTCGCGCCGCAGCACCGCGCGCACCACCAGATTGCCGACGCCGGGCAGGTTGAACACGGTTTCCGTCACCACCGTGCCGCCGATCATCAGCGCGAGCGTGAGGCCTAGCACTGTCACGATCGGCACCAGCGCATTGCGCAAGACGTGCTTGACCATGATCACGCGCTCCGGCAGGCCCTTGGCGCGTGCGGTGCGCACGTAATCCTCGCCAAGGATGTCGAGCATGGAGGCGCGCGTGAAGCGGATGATCAGCGCCGAGTTCAACAGGCCCAGCACCAGCGCGGGCAGCAGCAGGTGGTGCAGCCGCTCATGCAGCGAAGCGCTGGGGTCGCCATAGCCCGAGGTCGGAAACCACCCGAGCTTGACCGCGAAGAACTGGATCAGGATCAGCCCGAGCCAGAAGCTCGGAATGCTGGCGCCGAGCATGGCCACGCCGCTCACGGCCTGGTCCGCCGCGCTGCCGCGCCAGATGGCCGCCGCCATGCCGGCGGGGATGCCGATGAGCGCGGCGATGCTGACGGCGAACAGCGCGAGGAACATCGTCGGCTCGGCGCGCTCCATCAGCGCCTGCGCCACCGGACGCTGGAGAAACAGCGATTGCCCCAGGTTGCCCTGCAGCAGCTCGCCCACCCACAGCACGAACTGCGTCGGCAAGGGCTTGTCAAGACCGTACTGGATGCGGGCCTGGGCGATGTCCTCGGTGGTCGCCTGGTCGCCGAGCAGCAGCGCGACCGGGTCGCCAGAAGCGAGGCGCGTCAGCGCAAAGACCAGCACCGCGACGATGGCGAGCACCACCACCGCCCCCGCCAGGCGGGTAAGCAAGAAGCGCAACATGGGTAGGGTTCGCCGGGCTTACTTGGCGAGGCCGGTGTTCCAGAAGAACGGCCAGATCGCGGGTGTGTAGCCCTCCAGCTTGGCCGAGCGCGCGGACAGGCTGTTGAACTTGCCGACTTCGATGAAGGGCACTTCGTCATACACCGTCTGCTGCACCTGGCCCCACAGCGCGCCGCGCTTGGCGTTGTCGGTTTCCTGGTTGAAGGCGGTCAGCGTGGCCTTCTTGGCCGGCGTTTCCCACCAGCCCGGCGCGCCGTCGCCCAGTTGCGGCGGCGAGAGCATCGGCTCGGGGAAGAGCCCCGAGTGCGTGAAGTACACGTCCCACAGCTTGGCATCGTTGCGGCGCTGCACCAGCGTGGCCCAGTCGACCACCTGCAGATCGGTCTTGAAGCCGGCCTTCTTGAGCTGCTCGGACATCACGAGCGCCATGTTGTAGTGGAACTCGTACTGCCGGCTCGCCATGATGCGCACCGGCTGGCCGTTGTAGCCCGCCTTGGCGGCGAGGTCCTTGGCCGTTTGCGGGTTGCGCGTGTTGTAGGCGTTGGTGCCCGCGGCCGAGTAGTAGGGCGTGCCCCTCGGGAAGAAGTTGGGCTCGACCACGAAGAAGCGGTTGTCGCCGAAGCCGGCGGCCATCAGCTCACCCTGCCCGACCGCGGTCTGCACCGCGCGGCGCAACGGCTGCGAGGCCAGCACGCCTTCCTTGGTGTTGAACACGATGTAGGGGAAGCCGAAGTTCTTCGTCACGATCGGCACCACGGCCGGCGCGCCCTTCTCGATGCGGCCCACGGCCTCGACCGGGAGCAGGTCCGCATACTGGAACTGGCCCGAGAGCGAGCCTTCGACGCGCGTGTTCGCATTGGGCACGGGCACGAAGCGCAGCTCGTCGAGCAGGGCTTCGCGACGGCCGGCATAGCCGCTCGGCGCTTCCTTGCGTGCCGTGTAGCCGTCATGGCGCACGAGCACGGTGAACTGGTCGGGGCGGCGTTCCTTGAACTTGTAGGGGCCGGTGCCGATGAATTCCTTCAGCTGCGGCGCGATGCTTTCCTTGGCCAGGATCGCGGCCATGCCGCTGGGCAGCGCGAGTTGGGCGAGCAGCGGCGCATACGGGCTCTTGAGCTTGAGCTCGACGCTGAGCGGCCCCTTGGCCGTGAGCGACGCGACTTCCTTGCCCACGGACTTGCCGCGCGGCGAGAGTTCCATCCAGCGCTGCAGCGAAGCCACGACGTCATCGGCATTCAGGTCGCGGCCGTTGTGGAGCTTCACGCCCTTGCGGATCGCGATGGTGTAGGTCAGGCCGTCCTTGGAGACCACCGGCATGCCCTCCGCCAGCATCGGTGCCACGTTCCAGTTGGCATCGAAGGTATAGAGCGGTTCGTAGACGTGCTGCATGATCGTGCCCACGAGGTCTGCGGTGCTGATCATCGGGTCCAGACCCTGCGGCTCGCCGACCATCGCCAGGTTGGCGGCGCCGCCCTTGGCAGGTTCGGCGAATGCAGCGGCAGGCAGCAAGCCGAATGCGACGGTTGCGGCGAGCGCACCGGCGACGGTTCGCCATCGCGATGCGCGCACCGGGTTCAGTTGAGAAAAACCAGATGTCGGTACAGTGATGGCGGTTGTTTGCATCGCGGCTCCATGAGTAATAACATTACATCGCCGATCGTATTTCTAGCGATTTGCCACGTCAAACAGGGGTTTACCCTTCCATTAAATGTAATTTCATTACAAATTCATCACCATGTCCAAAGTTGAAATGCTCGGCCAGTCACCGATTGCCTCCGATCGGCAGGCACGCCCCCTCTCGCCCGCCACCCGCGCGGGCGATTTCGTTTTCGTCTCCGGCCAAGTCCCGACCGACGATCAGGGCCAGGTCATCGTCGGCGGCATCGAGGCGCAGACGCGCCAGGTGTTCAAGCGCATAGAGCAGGCTCTGGCACTGGCCGACTGCACGCTGGCCGACATCGCGAAAGTCAGCGTGTGGCTCAATGACGCACGCGATTTCGGCAGCTTCAACCGCGTCTACATGGAGTGCCTGGGCGACCACCGGCCCGCACGCTCGACCGTCGAATCGCGGCTGATGATCGACGCCAAGGTTGAGATCGACGTGACCGCGTACAAGCCGAGAGCCAACTGACATGAGCCACACCCGCCTGGTTGCCGTCGATTGGGGCACGAGTTCGCTGCGCGGTGCGCTGCTCGACCCCGATGGGCGGGTGCTGGAAGAACAGAGCCATTCGCGCGGCATCCTCACCGTGAAGCACGGCGGCTTCACCGAAGTGTTCGAAACGCACTTCGGCGAATGGATGCACGCTCAAGGCATGCGTTGCCTGATCTCGGGCATGGCCGGCAGCAAGCAGGGCTGGGTCGAGGCGCCCTACTGCGCGTGCCCCGCGGGACTGGTCGAAGTGCGCAACAAGATCCTCGAGATCGAGCCGGGCCGAATCTCGATCGTGCCGGGCCTGAGCGACACGCACGACGGCGTGCCCGACGTGATGCGTGGCGAGGAGGTCCAGATCTTCGGCGCGATGGCACTCACCGGCATCCACGATGGACTGTTCGTGTTGCCCGGCACGCACAACAAATGGGCCCGCGTGAAGAAAGGGATGGTGACGGGTTTCCGCACCTTCATGACCGGCGAGTTCTACGCGGTGCTGAGCCAGCACTCGATCCTCTCGCGCACCATCGACACCTCTGCACCTCTGGACGAAGCCGCCTTTTTGCAAGGCGTCACGCAGGCCGACAACGGACAGGGCCTTCTGCACAACGCCTTCGGTGCGCGAACGCTCTCGTTGTTCGACCGCATGCCGGCACGCGAGTTGTCGAGCTATCTCTCCGGCATCCTGATCGGCGAGGAACTGCGCACGCAGTCGGTCCACGCCGCCGCCGAGGTCGTGCTGATCGGCACGTCTGCACTCACCCAGCGCTACGTGCTGGCCCTGCAGGCCTCGGGCACCACGGCCAGATCGCTCGGCGCCGAAGCCACCTGGGCCGGCCTGCACGCACTCCACTCACTGGGCCACAGAAAACAATGACCACGCCTGTCGACAAATTCTCCGGCGCAATGCGCCAGTTGCCGCTCGTTGCGATCCTGCGCGGACTGACGCCGGCCGAGGCACCCGCGATAGGCGATGCGATCGTCGAAGCAGGCTTCCGCCTGCTCGAAGTGCCCCTCAACTCGCCGCAACCGCTCGACAGCATCGCGCTGATGCGCCATCGCTTTCCGGATGCGCTCGTCGGCGCGGGGACGGTGCTGAGCGCCCAGCAGGTCCGCGAGGTGCATGCCGCGGGCGGCGAACTCATCGTCGCGCCGAACTTCAACGCCGAGGTGATCGCGGAAGCAGCCCGCCTCGGCCTCGTGACCTTGCCGGGCGTCATGACGCCGACCGAGGCCTTCGGCGCATTGGCCGCGGGCGCCACGGGGCTCAAGCTCTTTCCGGCGGAGTTGGCTTCGCCCGCCGTCGTGAAGGCGCTGCTGGCCGTGCTGCCCAAGGGCACCCAGCTGATGCCGGTCGGCGGCATCACGCCCGACAACATGGACGAATGGCGCGCAGCCGGTTCCACGGGATTCGGCATCGGATCGGCGCTGTACAAGCCCGGAAAGACCGCAGCCGCCGTGCGAGAAGACGCGCTGCGTTTCGTCGCGGCCTTCGCCGGCACGCCGCGCGCCTGATCGCGGCCTTCGTCCACCCAACCCCTTTCATCGACACGCCATGCCTGCTGACTCCGACTACGCCAGCCCCGCCGTCCGCACCTTGCGCCAGGACCTTGCGCTCGCGCTGCGTGCAGCCGCGCATCACGGCTTGTCCGAAGGCGTGTGCAACCATTTCAGCGTGGCCTTGCCGGGCGCGCAGGACCGCTACCTGATCAATCCGCGCGGCCTGCACTGGAGCGAGATCGGCCCCGACGACATCGTGCTGATCGACGTGCACGGCGAAGTGCTCGCGGGGCGGCATCGGGTCGAACCCACCGCCCTCTTCATCCATGGCGCGGTGCATCGCATCACCGGCCACGCCGTCGTGCTGCATTGCCACATGCCCTATGCCACGGCGCTCACGCTGACCGCCGACCGCGCGCTCGACCCGACGCTGAGCCAGAACGCGATGCGCTACATGAACCGCATCGCGATCGACGCCAGCTACAACGGCCTGGCCCTCGATGACCGGGAGGGCGAGCGCATCGCGAACGCCATGGCGGGCAAGGACGTGGCCTTCCTGGCGAACCATGGCGTGATCGTGGCGGGTGGGCGCATCGCGCACGCGTACGACGATCTCTACTACCTCGAGCGCGCGTGTCTTCACCAGGTGATCGCGCAATCGACCGGGCGACCGCTGGTGCCGGTCGATGCGGCGCTTGCCGCGCACGTGGCGGCGCAGATACAGGGAGAGCGGGAGCAGTCCGATCTGTTCTTCGAAGCGCTGCGCCGCTTGCTGCCTTCGCCGGCGAGACGCTAGACGCCAGGCCGCGCCGGGGCGCGGAGGCCTCAGCGCTTGAACTTGCCGTCGCTGATGATCGAGAGATCGGCGAAGTCGATGCCCGAATGGTCGGTGGGCGAATAGCTGACCTCGAGCCCGCCAAGATCGTAGTTGCGGATGGTGTCCAGGGCCGCCACGACTCGGGCCCGGGTCGGCTTCGGCCCCGCGCGGCGAAGCGCCTCGACCAGCACCTTGGCCGAGGCGAAGCCTTCGAGCGCAGCGGGCGAGAGTTCGTTCTGGCCCTTGGCGCGCGCCAGGCTCAGTGCCTCCTTGACCATCGGCTGACCGATGGAGCGTTCGTTCGGGAACACCTGCGTCACGATCACGCTGCTGCTCGCCTCGCCCAGTTGCTTGATGAAGCCGGACGAGGCGTTGTTCGACAAGGTGACGACCTGCGCTGCGGAACCGGCCGCGCGCAGCGCCTTCACGCCGTCGACCACCGCAAGGCCCGAGCCGATCCACACCACCGCCTGCGCCTTGGCGGCGGTGAGCTTCGGCACGATCGAGGCGTAGTCGGGCTTCTCGCGATCGGCCGGTGCCAGCGCTGCCGGCGTGGCGCCTGCCTTCTTGAAGCCGGCCATTGCGCCTTCCAGGGCATCCTGGCCGAAGGAGTCGGTCACGTACACCACGCCGATCCGCGTCATGCCGATGGTGAGCAGGTGCTGCACCGCCTTCTCTGCCTCGCGCTGGTAGGTGGACCGCACGTTGAACACGTTCTTCTGCACCGGCTTGTGCAGCACCATCGCGCCCGTCGAAGGGCCGATGAGCGCCACGTCGTACTTGTCGAGCCAGGGAATGATGGCCTGCGAATGCGGCGTGCCGCGGCTCATGAAGAGCGCGACCACCTTCTTCTCCTCGATCAGCACCCGTGCGTTCTCGCTCGCGCGCTTGACGTCGAAGGCGTCATCCATGCGCAGGATCTCGATCTTCTCGCCATGGACACCGCCTTGGGCATTGACGGCATCGATCACCAGCTTGGCGCCGCCAATGGTCTCGTTCACGCTAGCAGCGACCGAGCCGGTCATGCCAGCGGTCTGGCCGATCAGGATCTGTGCGGCCGCATTGACCGCGCCGAACGCCAACAAACCAGCAGCGCAGAGCAAGCGCACGTTTTTCATCAGGAACCTTTCGAGAGAGGACGCAGAGAACGCCCGGAAAAAGTGTTCCGATTTGTAAACAAGCTCGACGCAGGCCCTCTCCGTGGAAACCCCCGAAAAGGCTCACAACCATGCGCTTTAGTTGGCCGCGTAAGGCGGCGTGTCAGCCGAAAGTCCCTGTTTCACCTGCCGCGTCAATGCATCGGCCAACACTTCGAACTGCCCTGCTTCCAGCGCCGCAAGCGTCTGGGCCACCACGTCATCCGGCGAGGCCTTGGGACCGGGCACCTTGCTCGTCATGTCGGTGTCCATGAACGCAACGTGCAAGCTGAGGACCTGCGTGCCCTGTTCGCGCAACGCATTGCGCAAGCCGTTGCTCAACGACCATGCCGCCGATTTCGATGCGCTGTAGCTTGCAGCGCCCGGCAGACTGAGCCAGCTCAGGATCGACAGCACATTCACGATCGCGCCGCCGCCGTTCGCCTTCAACACAGGCGCAAAGGCCCGGCTGACGGCCCACGGCCCGAAGAAGTTGGTTTCCAACTCCGCCCGCGCCAGATCGAAGGCATCCGGCGTGTCGAGCAGATTCACGCCACGCGAGATGCCCGCGTTGTTGATCAACAGCGTCACGTCGCCACACTCGCGGGCTGCTGCCTCCGCCTGTTCGGGCTGCGTCACGTCCAGCGCAATGGGATGCACCCCGGCCAGCGTGATGCTCTTCGGATCGCGCGCTGCCGCGTAGACCTTCCTTGCGCCGGCCGCGACCGCGGCCTTTGCAAAGGCGAGGCCCAAGCCACGGTTGGCACCGGTGATGAATACGACGGAGTCTTTGACTTTCATGGTGACCTTTCGGATGTCTGGAGAATCAGGAGGGTTGAAAACGACGCAGCAAGCTGGCCGTCGTGCGCGGCCAGCCCACTCGTCCGAACCACGCGCCGCCAGCGATGGCCGAAGCGATGACGACGCCATACACCACCAGCGCCACACCTTGCGCAAAGAACACATGCACGAGCTCGCCACCCCAACGCAAGGCGAGCCAGCCGCCGACCCCGGCGACGATCAGGCGGGCGATGTTGCCCATCACCGGCCACAGCAGTCGGCCTGCGCCCTGCGACGCGAAATACAGCACCAGTCCGAGCCCGAAGAAGCCATAGAACGGCCCCACCGCCCGCAGATACTGCGAACCCGCTTCGAGCATCGCCGGATCGCTGCCGAACAACATCAGCCAGGGTCGCGGAAACAGCGCCGCCACGAGACCGATCGTCCCCGAGAGCGCGAAGGCGATGGCGGCACCGGCCCACGTCGCACGCAAGGCGCGCTCCCGCTGCCCCGCGCCGATGCAGGTGCCGACCATCGCGACCAGGGGCGCGCCCAAGCCGAACACTAGCGGGACGAGCAGGTATTCGAGCCGCGACGCCGTGCCGTAGCCCGCGATCGCGCCCGGGCCGAAGTGGCCCGACAAGGCCGTCGCAATGCCGATCGACAGATTGGTCGCCACCGTAGACACGGAGCCGACGAGGCCGATGCGCAGGATGTCGCTGAACAGCGGCCAGCGAAAGCGCGCCTTGGCCCAGGACGGCTTCAGCAGGCTGCGCTCGGACCGAAGGTAGATCCACAGCGCGATCGATCCGCCCAGGTAGTAGACCAACAGCGCAACGGCACCGCCCGCGATCCCGAGGCCCGGAATCGGTCCCCAGCCGAAGATCAGCAGTGGAGACAGCGGAATAAGGACGACCACCCCCGCCACGGTCACGTTCGCCGGCACGGCCATGTTGCCGGTGCCTCGAATGACCGCGGCCAGCGAGTTGAAGATCCACACCAGCACAGCGCCCGCAAACACCACGTGCGAGTAAGTCAACGCGGCATTCAGCGACGCGCCGGTTCCGCCCATGAGCGCATAGAGCCAGCGCCCGCCGACCAGCAGCGCAAACATGAAGAGCAGCCCGAACCCGATGGCGATGGCGATCGCATGGAACACCAGCGAGTCCGCATCGTCGCGGCGGCGTGCACCGAGCGCGCGGGCGATCGACGATGCGATGCCGCCGCCCATTGCGCCCGCTGACGTCATCTGCATCAGCATGACGATCGGGAACACCAGCGCCATGCCTGCCAGCGCATCGGTGCCCAGCTTGCCGACGAAGTAGGTTTCGATCAGGCCGACCGAAGCCTGAGCCACCATCACCAGCACGTTGGGTGCCGCAAGGCGCAGCAGCGTTGGAACGATCGGCGCTTCGAGCAGGCGCCGCGTGCGCGGGTCCACGCCGCCGCTCACGCCGCCACCTTGGCCATCAGGGCCGGCCGCGCTTCGCGAATCGGCAGATTGATCAAGGCGGCACCAGCGGCCAGCGCGATATCGATGTACCAGACGATGTCGTAGCTGCCCGTCGCCTGGAACACATAGCCGCCGAGGAAGGCGCCGAGGAAGCCGCCGATCTGGTGCGCCAGCATCACGATGCCGAACAGCATGGCCATGTTGGCGGGGCCGAACATCTTGGCGACCAGGCCCGCCGTCGGGGGCACGGTCGAAAGGAAGGTCACACCCATCACTGCCGCGAAGATCAACATGACGGCCGGCGTCTTCGGTGCGAGCAGGAAGATCAGCACCGCGATGCCGCGCGTCGCATACACCAGCGCCAGCAGCGACTTCATGCGCCAGCGGCCGACCGCCCAGCCCATGAGCAGGCTGCCGACGATGTTGAAGAGGCCGATCATCCCCAGCGCCCAGCCACCGATCTCCGGGGGCAGTCCGCAGGCCGCAACCACGCCGGGAAGGTGGGTTGCGAGGAAGGCGACGTGAAAGCCGCACACGAGGAATCCGAGGCTCAGGTAGCGATAGCTCGGAGTGCCGATGGCCTGGCTGATCGCCTGGCGCGCCGTGAGCGGCTTCGCGCCGCTGGCCGCCGCGGACTGCGCCGCCAGCTGGTTCGAATTGCCCTTCAGCACGAACACCGCCGGCAGTGCCAGCAAGATCAGCACGGCCAGCCACTGCATCGCGCTCGCCCAGCCGACGGACGCCATCAGGCCGATCGCGATCGGCGCCATGGCGAACTGGCCGAAGGAGCCACCCGCGTTCACGACGCCGGTGGCCAGGCCGCGCTTGTTTGCCGGCACGAGGCGTGTGGTCGCGGCCATCAGGACAGAGGGGCCTGCCATGCCTGCGCCGCCCGCTGCCAGCACGCCAATGGCGAAGATCAGCCCCGCGGTCGACGTCATCAAGGGCGTGATGAAGGTGCCGAGCGCCACCAGCAGCACACCGATGAAGATCACGCGGCCCGTGCCGATGCGATCAGCCACCGCACCGGCGAAGGGTTGCGTCAGCCCCCACCACAACTGGCCGAACGCGAATGCCAGGCTGATGCTGCCGATGCCGAGCCCGGTCGACGTGTTGAGCGACGAAAGGAACAGCCCCATCGTCTGCCGCACGCCCATGGTCAGCGCGAAGGTGCCGGCCGCAGCCAGCAGCACCAGCCACACGGCATAACGCGCAAGGGGCGTCGTGCCCGCAGATGTCTTGTCATTCATCGAACTCTCCATATCCGGTGGCATCACCCGTCGCCTGCAGCAACTCCATGCTCTCGTCGACGAGCGTGTGCAATGCGATGACGCGCTCGACGCCGAGCATTTCATTGAGTTTTTCCTGCGCGGTGCGCCAGTGGCGCTGCGCCTCCGTGCGCTTCTTCCGGCCCTCGTCCGTGATGGCGATCAGGCGGCTTCGCGCATCGGGGCCGTCGCTCTGCGTGAGCCAGCCCGCGGCAACCATGGGCTTGAGGTTGCGTGTCAGCGTCGAGGCCTCGATCCCCATGGCCTGCGCCAGATCCACCGGCCGCAGCGGCCCCAGATGAAGGACGTGCGACAGCAGCGAGTACTGCGTGGTCTTGAGCCCGCTCTTGGCGACCTCCGCGTCGTAGTGGCGGGCAAGCTGGCGCATCAGGCGCCGCAGCCGGAAATTGGTACAGCCTTGCGGCCTTGCGATAGCGTCCATGCCGATGATTGTAGCTACAATCATTGCATATGCAACTTCTTATGGGAATTGAATGACATCGACGGATCAACTGGCCTCCTGGATCGCTGAAGAAGACGCCATCAACGAGCGCCTCAACGCAGGGCCCGGCCCTGGCGTCGCCCGCCCCGAACAGATCGCCGGCAAGACCGGCCTGGAAATGATGCAGGCGATGCTGCGCGCGGAGATTCCTTATGCGGCCATCGCCAAGACGCTGCACTTCCAGCTGATCGAAGTCGGCCTCGGAAAGGCGGTGTTCCAGGGCACGCCGCGCGCCGAGCACCTGAATCCAATGGGCGGCATCCACGGTGGCTGGTTCGCCACCCTGCTCGATTCCGCGCTCGGCTGCGCCGTCCACACCATGATGCCGGTCGGCCGCGCCTACACCACGGCCGAGCTGGGCGTGAATCTGGTGAAGGGCCTCACGCCCAAGGTCCAGCGCGTGCGCGCCGAAGGCAAGGTCATCCATTGCGGACGGCAACTGGCCACCGCCGAGGCACGGCTGGTTGGCGCGGACGGCACGTTGTACGCCCACGCCACGACGACGTGTCTGGTGTTCGAGATGCCGAGCCGCTGAGGCTGACACGCGACCAATGGCCCCCCTGCCCTGTAGGTGCATAAGGCGGGCCGACGCCTGCGACAGTGATAATTATTCGCATCGGCAGCAGTCCGCGCCGATGCTTCTCATCTCACTGTCCCGGGAGACATCTCATGACCCAACGCCTTCGCGCGCCTGCCCTTGCGGTCAGCGCGCTGAGCTGCATTGCCGCCGCCTTGCTGGCTACGGCCACGCCCGCTCACGCGGCTGATGAACTCACCCTGTACACCACCCGCGAACCAGGCCTGATCCAACCGCTGATCTCGGCGTTCAGCGCGCAGAGCGGAATCAAGGTCAACACCGTGTTCGTAAAGGACGGCCTGCTCGAAAGAGTCAAGGCCGAGGGCGCCCGTTCGCCCGCCGACGTGCTGATGACGGTCGACATCGGCAATCTGATGGACCTCGTCGACGGCGGCGTCACGCAGCCCGTGAAATCGGCGGCGCTGGACGCGGCCGTTCCGTCCAACCTGCGCGGCGCCGACGGCCAGTGGTACGCGCTGTCGATGCGCGCACGCGTGCTGTATGCCGACAAGAACATGCCGTTGACCTCGTTCCGCTACGAAGACCTCGCGAATCCCAAGTACAAAGGCAAGGTCTGCATCCGCGCAGGCCAGCACCCCTACAACACGGCGCTGGTCTCCGCGATGATCGCGCACGACGGCGAAGCCAAGACCGAGCAATGGCTGCGTGGCGTGAAGGCCAATCTGGCCCGCAAGGCCACGGGCGGCGACCGCGACGTGGCGCGCGACATCCTCGGTGGCATCTGCGACGTCGGCCTCGCGAATTCCTACTACGTGGGCCAGATGAAGGGCTCCAAGGAAGGCTCCGACGCGCGCAAGTGGGGCGACGCGATCAAGGTGATCAAGCCGACTTTCGCCAACGCGAAAAGCGGCGGTACGCACGTCAACATCAGTGGCGCCGCGGTCGCGAAGAACGCGCCGCAGCGGGCCAATGCGGTCAAGCTGCTCGAGTTCCTGGTGTCGGAGCCGGCCCAGGCGCTGTATGCCGAGATCAACTACGAATACCCCGTTCGCAAAGGTGTAGCGCTGGATTCGATCATCTCGTCCAGCATCGGTGAACTGAAGGTCGATCCGCTGCCGGTGGCCGAGATCGCCAAATACCGCAAGCAGGCCAGCGCGCTGGTGGACAAGGTCGCGTTCGACCAGTGACGCATCTGCGATCTGTCGGCGCCGCCTGGCGGATCGCGTCGGTTGCCATTGCGCTGGGCGTCCTCGCGCCGGTGCTGAGCCTCGCATGGCTTGCCGTCGGTTCGGGCCTGGCGCATTGGTCGCATCTCGCCCGTCACGTGCTTCCGCAGGCCGCGCTCAACACGGCGTTGTTGCTGGCCGGCGTCGGCGCGCTGGTTCTCATCATCGGCACCGGCTGCGCCTGGCTGGTCACGGCCTGTGACTTTCCGGGTCGCAAGGTGCTGCACTGGGCCTTGCTGCTTCCGCTGGCGATGCCGACGTACATCGTCGCCTTCGCCTACCTCGATCTGCTGCACCCGATCGGCCCGGTCCAGGGCGCAATCCGCTGGGCGCTGGGCTTCGACAGCCCTCGCCAGTTCCGCCTGCCCGACTTGCGCTCGATGCCTGGTGCGATCTTCGTGCTCGGTTTCGTCCTCTATCCGTACGTCTACATGACGGCGCGCGCCATGTTCATGACCCAACCGGCCCACCTGATGGAAGCGGCCCGCACGCTCGGCGCGACCCGCGCCGCCGCCTTCTTCCGCGTCGCGTTGCCATTGGCGCGGCCCGCGCTGGCCGTGGGTCTAAGCCTCGCGTTGCTCGAGACGCTCAACGACATCGGCGCCTCCGAATTCCTCGGCATCCAGACGCTCACCGTCGCGGTCTACACGACGTGGATCACGCGCTCCGATCTGGCCGGCGCGGCACAGATCGCCTGCGCGATGCTGTTCGTGGTCGTGGCGCTGGTGCTGCTCGAACGCAATGGCCGGCGACACCAGCGCTTCGGTTCGGCGCAGCGCATGCGCGCGATCCGGCCGCGTCGCCTGCACGGCGCGGCAGCGTGGCTGGCCACCTTTGCGGCCGCGCTTCCTGTCCTACTGGGATTCGTCGCGCCCGCGCTCTACCTGGTCTGGGAAACGATCAAGCGGCTGCGCTTGGGCACCGGTATCTCTTCGGGATTGGTCGCGAGCCTGGGCAACACGATCGGGCTGGCAGCAGGCGTGACAGCGGTCACGGTCGCTGCCGGCCTCGTGGTGGCCTGGGCGGTCCGCAACCAGGGCTCGATGGGCAACGGCGCTCGCTGGCAGGCGCGTGCCGCAGTGCTGGGTTACGCCCTGCCGGGCACCGTGCTAGCGATCGGTCTTCTGACGCCGGCACTCGCCTTCGATGGCGCACTGGGGTCGCTGATCGGCCACCCGGGCCTGCCGTTGATGAGCGCGGGCATCGTGCTCGTCGTGGCCTGCGCGATCCGCTTTCTGGCCATGCCCGTCGGTGGCATCGAAGCGGGCCTGGCGCGCATTCCGCCAGCCCTCGAACAAGCCTCGCGCCTGCTGGGCGAGACCGCAAGCGGCACCCTGCGGCGCGTGCACCTGCCGCTGCTGCGGCCGGCCATCGCCGCGGCTTCATTGCTCGTCTTCGTCGACGCAATGAAGGAACTGCCCGCGACTCTGCTCCTGCGACCCGCGAATTTCGACACGCTCGCAACCTTGCTCTACGCGGAAGCCGCGCGCGGCACGTACGAAGAAGGCGCGATGGCCGCGCTCGCAATCGTCGTTGTCGGACTGTTGCCGGTCATGCTGCTCGCACGCAATGGACTGAGCGTGCAGGCGGAGGCCGCCCGATGAGCGCCACCCTTCAACTCGACGACGTGCGCCTGGCCTACGAAGGCACGCGAGGTGACCTCACGGTCGTCGACAGCTTCTCGCTGTCGCTCGACGCCGGTGCGATCGGCTGCCTGCTCGGCCCTTCCGGCTGCGGCAAGACCACCGTGCTGCGCGCCATCGCCGGATTCGAGCCGGTTCGCGCCGGCACGATCCGGCTCGGCGACAGCGTGCTGTCCTCGGTCGCGACGCACGTGCAGCCCGAGCGGCGCCGGGTCGGGATGATGTTCCAGGAATACGCCCTGTTCCCGCATCTCACCGCGGCACAGAACGTTGCCTTCGGCCTGAAGCGATGGGCACGCGAGGCACAAAGGGCGCGCGTCGCAGCCATGCTCGCGCTCGTCGGACTGGCCGACGCCGGCGAGCGCCATCCGCACGAACTCTCGGGCGGCCAGCAGCAGCGCGTCGCACTGGCTCGCGCGCTCGCACCCGAACCCGCGCTGCTATTGCTCGACGAACCCTTTTCGAATCTGGACGCGGCCACGCGCGAACGGCTGACGGCCGAAGTGCGCGACATCCTCAAGACCGCCGGGCAGACCGCGGTGCTGGTCACCCACAATGAAGCCGAAGCGCACACCATGGCCGACCAGATCGGCGTCATGCACAACGGACGCCTCATGCGCTGGGCGTCGAGCGTACGCCCGACGCGCGACAATAGGTGAACGACCACTCTTCGCGACCCACGAGATGCGACTTCTTCACACCATGCTGCGCGTTGGCAATCTCCAGCGCTCGATCGACTTCTACACCCAGGTGCTGGGCATGCAACTGCTGCGCACCTCCGAAAACCCCGAATACAAGTACAGCCTGGCCTTCGTCGGCTACGAAGGCAACCCGGCGCAGGCAGAGATCGAGCTGACCTACAACTGGGGCACAGAGAGTTACGAGATGGGCACGGCCTACGGCCACATCGCGCTGGGCGTGCCCGATGCCTATGCGGCCTGCGAGAAGATCAAGGCGGCGGGCGGCAACGTCTCGCGCGAGCCCGGGCCGGTAAAGGGCGGCACCACCGTGATCGCCTTCGTGACGGATCCGGATGGGTACAAGATCGAATTGATTCAGCGTGCCGAAGGGGCAGCTGGCGGCGGACTGCGCTGAACGAGCGCCGGCTCAACAACCCAGCAAATCCGCCAGCGCGCGGATGTCGCGCGCATGCAGCGTGTTGTCGGAATGCGGCGAAACATCCTTCGGCCGCGCCGGACCGAACTCGTTCGGACGCTCGATGTACCCGGTGCGCAGGCCGCACGTGCGCGCCGCCGCAAGGTCGTCATGATGGGCCGCCGCGAGCATCACCTGATTCGGCGTCACGTCGAACACCGCGGCGACGCCGAGGTAGGTGCGCGGATCGGGCTTGTAGGCCTTGAACACTTCTGCCGAGAGCACGCAATCCCACGGCAAGCCGGCCCGCTTCGCCATCTCGGTCAGCAAGCCGATGTTGCCGTTCGACAGCGTGCAGATGATGTACCTGCTCTTGAGCCGCGCCAGTCCCGCGACCGCATCGGGCCAGGCCGGCAAACGGTGCCACGCCTTGTTGAGCTCGCGCTTGCGCACCGAATCCAGGTCACTCACGCCGAAGTCGAGCAGCACGCCTTCGAGGATGCCCATGTGCAGTTCATCGAGCAGCGTGAAGCCGCCCTCGCCCGCCGCCAGGCGCTCCATCACGCTCCTCATCGCGGGTTGGTAGCCCGCACGCCAGGCCAGCGCGAAGGCGCCGCCCTCGATGCCGGGCAGGATGCGTTCGGCCTCGGCGGCGATGCCGGAATACCAGTCGACCACCGTGCCGAAGACGTCGAAGGCAATGACCTTGAGGTCGCTGCCGTCAAGCACCTCGCTCATCGCGCGAGCTGGCTCGCCTCTCGCGCGAGCGCCTCGATGCGTGCCCAGTCGCCGGCGGCGATGGCATCGGTCGGCACGATCCACGAGCCGCCCACACAGGCGACGTTGGACAGCGCCAGGAACTCGTGCGCGTTGCCCGCATGGATGCCCCCCGTAGGGCAGAACTTCACGTCGCCGAACGGCCCTTGCCAGGCCTTGAGCATCGCGAGCCCGCCCGCCTGCACGGCCGGAAAGAACTTGAGTTCGGTCAGGCCGTCTTCCTGGGCCATCATGATTTCGCTGCCCGTCGCGACGCCCGGCAGCAGCGGCAAGCCGAGGTCATGGCATGCCTTGCCGACGGCGCGCGTGTAGCCCGGACTGACGCCGAACTTCGCGCCGGCCAGCGCCGAGGCCTGCGCATCGGCAGCGCTGCGGATCGTGCCGGCGCCGGCCACGGCTTCGGGCACTTCCTTGGCGATGGCTTCGATGCATTCGAGCGCCTCGCGCGTGCGCAGCGTGACCTCGAGCATGCGGATGCCACCGGCGACCAAAGCGCGTGCGAGCGGCACCGCGTCCTTCACGTCGTGCAGCACGATGACCGGGATGACCGGGGCGTCGCGCATCACGTCGAGCGCGGAGATTGAATCTTTCACAGCCATGTGCAGGCTCCTTCTTCGGCAGTCAATGCATTGCGGCGCATGCCGGCAAACAGGTCGCGGCCGAGGCCGTGACCGTTGGCGGTGCGCAGTTCTTCGGGCAGCGTCGCGGTCTCGCGCGCAGCCCACTCGTCGTCCGGCAGCAGCACGGTGAGTGTGCCGGCGATCGAATCGAGACGGATCAGGTCGCCGTCGCGCACCTTCGCCAACGGCCCTCCTGCCGCGGCTTCGGGCGAGACGTGGATCGCGGCCGGAACCTTGCCCGAGGCACCGCTCATGCGGCCGTCGGTGACCAGCGCCACTCGAAAGCCCTTGCCCTGCAGCACCGACAGCGGCGGCGTGAGCTTGTGCAGTTCGGGCATGCCGTTGGCCTGCGGCCCCTGCCAGCGCACCACGCAGACGACGTCGCGTTCCAGCTCGCCGGCGTTGAAGGCCTGCTGCAGAGCAGCCTGCGATTCGAACACCCGGGCCGGAGCCTCGATCACGTGCCGGTCGTCGGGCACAGAAGACACCTTGATCACGCTGCGGCCGAGATTGCCGTTGAGCAGCTTCAGCCCCCCGGTGGCGCTGAAAGGCGTCGACACGGGGCGCGCCACGGCATCGTTCTTCGACGGCGCGGCTGCGTGCCACTTGAGTACGTGTTCATCGGACGGTGCACCCTGCAGGGTCGGGATGTTCGCGAATTCGCGAATGCCGCCCGCGCGCACGCTAAGTACGTCAGCGTGCATCAGGCCGGCGTCGAGCAGTTCACCGATCACGAAACCCGGTCCGCCCGCGGCCTGGAATTCGTTGACGTCGGCGCTGCCGTTGGGATAGACCCGCGTCAGCAGAGGCACGACCTCTGACAACTCCGAGAAATCGTTCCAGTCGATGAGGATGCCCGCGGCGCGCGCCACGGCGACCCAGTGGATGAGGTGATTGGTCGAGCCGCCCGTCGCGAGCAGCGCGGCCATGGCGTTGACGATGACGCGCTCGTCGACCATTTCGCCGATCGGCGGCACCGCAAAGGAAGCTTCGCCGGCACGGCCCAGCACGGTGCGCACCGCCTCGCGCGTGAGCGCCTCGCGCATCGAATCGCCGGGCTGGATGAAGGCCGTGCCCGGCACATGCAGGCCCATGGCTTCGAGCAGCATCTGGTTGCTGTTCGCCGTTCCATAGAAGGTGCAGGTGCCCTGCCCGTGATAGGCCTGCATCTCGGCATCGAGCAGGCCCTGCCGGCCCACTAGGCCCTGGGCTGCCTGCTCGCGCACCTTGGACTTGGCGCTGTTGGACAGGCCCGAAGGCATCGGCCCGGCGGGCACGAAGACGGTCGGCAAGTGACCGAAGTGCAACGCGCCAATGAGCAGCCCCGGCACGATCTTGTCGCACACGCCAAGCAGCAAGGCGGCGTCGAACATGTCGTGCGTGAGCGCCACCGCGGTGCTCATCGCGATCACGTCGCGGCTGAAGAGGCTCAGTTCCATGCCGGGCGTGCCCTGCGTGACACCGTCGCACATGGCCGGGACGCCGCCGGCCACTTGAGCGGTGGCGCCGAGGCGGCGCGCCTCGTGCTTGACGATGTCCGGATAGCCCTGGTACGGCGCGTGGGCCGAGAGCATGTCGTTGTAGGCAGTGACGACGCCGATATTGGGCGCGCGCTCGCTCACCACCCTGAATTTGTCGTTGGCGGGAATGCCCGCCACCGCGTGCGCCACGTTGGCGCAGCCCATGCGGTCGGAGCCGCGGTCGCGGTTGCGGGTTTCGGCCAGGCGCTGAAGGTAGGCGCTGCGCAACGAGCGGCTGCGCTCGCGGATGCGTTCGGTGACATCGCGGACTGTGGGATTTGTAGTCATGGGATGGGTCGCTCAGCCGGAAAGCCGCCATGTGGCAACGGCTCGGAAGTGCATGGTATCAAGCCGGAATGAAAAAGCCCGAGGGCTTTGCGTTCACCCTCGGGCTTGTCGAGCCTCTCGCTGCAGGAATACCGTGGAACCGGCTTTGCCGGGCACTGGTAATGCCCCCGGCAGGGGGTGGGCGAAGCGACACGAAGTGCGCGCAGCCTGGGGGCGAGCTCAATCCACCAGCTTGACCTCGACCCGGCGCGCTTCGGCGTTGGTGCCCGAACCGGTGGCAACTGCTGGCTTCTGCAATTCGATCTTGTCAGCCGGAACGCCGAGTCCGTTCAACACGTCGCGCACCGTTTCGGCGCGCTTCTTGGCGAGTTCTTCGTTGACTGCTGCATCGCCGGTTGTGTCGTGGTAGCCCGATACCACCGCCTTGCGGCCGCTCTCGACGCCCTTGATCACCGCGGCCAGCGCCTCGGCGGCACCGGGTGCCAAGTCGGCGCTCGCGGTAGCGAAGTAGAAATTCACGATGCCGCCCACGACACGAATGCTCGCGCCGTCGGGAATCACGACCGTGACGGTTTCCGTCACGACGGCGATGGTGGTGGTCGGCGCCGCTACAGCGGCCACCGGTTGGGCTGGCACGCCCGCCACGTGGTTCTTGTGATACAGCACGATGCCGATCACGAAGAAGATCACGAGAGCGATCAGGCCGAGGAGGAAGGCGAGGATGAAGTTCTGCTGGCTCTCGTCATCAACGGTGGCGGACATGGGGCGATCTCCGTAGTCAAGTGGTCGGTAAATAATGGTGCGGTGAACCATGACCGCCAAATTGTAGGCGCCGACCTTTCGCGCTCCGGCGACCCCGGCCCGCCTGGCCTGGACCCTCTGCCCCAACCCCTGCGCGACCCCAAGCCGATGCTCGACCGCGTGATCGAGGAATGGGGTGGGCACGAGGATCTCTGGCTTTTCGGCTACGGCTCCCTGATCTGGCGGCCGGACTTCGGATTTGTCGAGCGGCATCCCGCACGCGTCCATGGCTGGCATCGCGCACTCAAGATGTGGAGCCGTGTCAATCGTGGCACGGTCGAGAATCCGGGGCTCGTGTTCGGGCTGCTGTCGGGTGGCAGCTGCCGGGGCATGGTCTTCCGCGTGCCCGCGGCGGACGGTCTCGAAACCCTCGGCCGGCTCTGGCTGCGGGAGATGCCCACCGGCGTCTACGACCCCAAGTGGCTCGAATGCGTGACGCCGCATTCCACCGTGCGTGCGCTCGCCTTCACGCTGTCGCGGCGAAGCCCGAACTTCACCGGCGAATTGAGCGATGAGCGCTATCGCCGGATTTTCGAGAGCGCGGTGGGCCGTTACGGCACCTCACTGGACTACGCGCAGCAAACCTTGCTGGAGCTCCGCCGTCACTCCATTCACGACGCCGCGCTGTCGCGGCTCGTGAAGCTCGCGGAAGCGCGGTTGTCGGCGCAGGCCGACAGCGCAGCGCTCCATGCTCCGGTGTACCCTTCCCCGTCCCCTTCCAAACCCGAATCAACCTCCGAGGAGTAGCCATGTCCCGTCGCTTCATCGCCCCTGTTGCAGTCCTTTTCGCGGCCAGTGTTCTCGCCGCGTGCGGCACCATGGGGACCGGCGCGGGCGCCATGGCCAACCTGGCGCCGACCGGCGCGATGTCGCCGAATCCGACCATGGGCAAGGTGACTTTCAAGCCGCTGGAACATGGCGTGCGCGTCGAAGGCGAGGTACGCGGCTTCGCGCCGGGTACCGAACACGGCTTCCACATCCACGAAAAAGGCGACTGCGGTGACAACGGCAATGCCTCGGGCGGTCACTTCAATCCTGGCGGCGGCACGCACGGCAAGTTCGCCGCGCCGGGCAGCCATGCGGGCGAGCTTCCCAGCCTGGTCGCCGATTCGAGCGGCGTCGCGCGCTTCAGTGTCGACGTGCATTCCATCTCGCTGACCGAAGGCGCCAATAACAACGTCGTCGGCCGCGCGCTGGTGGTGCACCGCGACCGCGACGACTTCACCTCGCAGCCCGCCGGCAACTCCGGCCCGCGCATCGCTTGCGCGGTGATCACGCGCGGCTGAGGCGATCCAGCAGAAGCGCTTCGGCGCGCGCGAGCTCTTCAGGGGTGTCGATGTCGGTCACGATGCCGACGTCGTCGACTTCGACCTCGGCCACTTGCTGCGCATCCCTCAGCGCCCGAAGGATGGGCGCCGCGCCCAGATTGCCGGACAGCGCTGCCAGCTGCGGCCCGCAGATCGCCGCAAAGCCGACGGGATGGCCGCGTCCGCCGCGGTAGTGCGGCTGGGCCGCGCGAGCCGGACCCGACAGCGCCCGCGCAACGGCTTGCAAGGTGGCCGGCAGCACCAGGGGCAGGTCCGCCGGAAGAATCAGCCACGCCGCCGCGTCGGCCGTGGCGCGCACGGCGGCGGCGATGGAGTCACCCATCCCCGGATGGCCCACATCCTCCAGATGCCATGGCAGCCCGCTTGCGCGAACGGCGGCGAGCGTGTGCTCCAGCACCGTGGAGCCCGCCAGCGGCGCATGCAGCTTGTAGCCCACGCCCCCCGCGGCCGTGAAACGCTCGCCGCGACCCGAGGCGAGCACGATGACGATGGGCGATGAAGACATGGACGCAGTGCTCATGGCGCGCAGTATCCCTGCTTCGCATGCGCAACAATGGCGCCATGATGAGTTCCCCCAACGAGTCGCTGGCCGCCCTCCGCAAGAGCTACGAGCGCGCCGAGCTTGACGAAACCAGCAGCGCGGGCGACCCGGTGCAGCAATTCGAGCGCTGGCTCGCCGAGGCGATCGACGCGCAACTGCCCGAACCCAACGCAATGACGTTGGCCACCGTCGGCGGCGACCTGCGTCCCTCCACCCGCATCGTGCTGATCAAGGGCTACGACGCGCGCGGCATCGTCTGGTACACCAACTACCAGAGCCGCAAGGGCCAGGATCTGGCAGGCAATCCCTGGGCCGCGCTCCAGTTCCACTGGGTCGAGCTGGAGCGCGTGGTGCGCATCGAAGGCCGCGTCGAAAGAGTCAGCGATGCCGAGAGCGATGCCTACTTCGCGAGCCGCCCGCTCGACTCGCGCATCGGCGCCTGGGCCAGTCCGCAGAGCGAAGTGATCAGCGGTCGCGACGTGCTGGTGAAGAACGCCGCTGTGCAGGCGGCAAGATATCTGCTCTCACCGCCGCGTCCACCGCATTGGGGCGGCTTCCGCCTGATGCCCGACCGTTGGGAGTTCTGGCAGGGGCGCAAGAGCCGGTTGCACGACCGCCTTCGCTATCGCCAGGAAGATGGCGCATGGGTTCGCGAGCGCCTCGCGCCTTGACTGCAGGGATCTACAGGAATCGATTCGCGAGCGCCATCACGCCCGACAGCGTGATGAGTGCCATCCCGGTGGACACCACCACGCTTGCAGTCACGAGTTCTTCCGCCGTGCGGTAGCGCTGCGAGAACAGGAACACATTCGCGCCCATGGGCAGTGCGGCAGCCACGACCATGACCGTGAGCGGCAAGCCACGCAGACCCAGCGCCAGGCCGATACCGACCGTCAGCAGCGGATGCACGAGGTTCTTGATCAGCGCCTGCACCAGTGCGCCTTGCCAGTGCCCGCCGACCCGCGTCAACGCGAGCGTGATGCCGACCATGACCAGCGCCACCGGGCTGAAGGCGCCGCCGAGCAGCGCGATCGGCTTGTCGATGGCCTCGGGCATCTGGATGCCCGTCTGTGCAAACAGAAGGCCCGCGATGATCGGCAGCGGCACCGGGTGAATGATCGCGTTGTAGAGCGCCCGGCCCACGGTGCGAATCATCGAGCGGCGCTCCTCCCCGCTCGTCGACGCGTGCTCGTGCGCCACGGCCAATTCGAGGACCACCGTCGCACTGGTCAGCAGCACCAGCGAATGCAGCGAGATCAGCGTGAGTAGCACGACCATGCCTTCGGGCCCGTAGGCCAGGCCGATCAGCGCGATGCCGATCATCACGGTGTTGCTGTAAGTGTTGGCCAGCGCGAGCACAGCCGCCGTCCGGTTGAAGCCCCGCAAAACCAGCGTGCCCGCGAAGATGATGCCCGCCGCGATGAAGTAGGCGGCGACAGGCCGCAGGCTCAGTTGCTCGACGCGCACCGTGCTCATCGCCCGGAACAGGAGCGCAGGCGCGAGCAGCAGGAAGATCAGGTTCGACAGGTCCCTCACCGCCTTGCCGCCGACCCACCCGCGACGCCCCGCAAGGTAGCCCGCGGCGATGAGAAGAACAACGGGCAGGAGCGAGGAAAGGACGGACGCATTCACCGCGGCGAGGATACATGGGCGTGCACCTCGACCGCGCCGCGCCCTGGCTACACCGTGGGCAGGCGTTCGAACTGGTCGAGGCGATCGACCGGGGACCGCAGCGCGTTCACTTCGAGGGTGTCGACCACCGCCGATGGCACGCCGTTGCGCAGCCAGGCGCACATCTGCGCAAGTTGCTCGGGCGAGCCCTGCACCATCAATTCGACCGAGCCGTCCGTGCGGTTGCGAACCCAGCCCGTGACCCCCAGTGCACGCGCCTGACCAATACAGGCTTCCCGGAAGCCGACGCCTTGCACGATCCCGCGGATCCTCGCGAGCCGGCTCTCCACCGAATCAATATGCTGCTCAGTGCGCATGAGCCATCTCCATCAGTTCCACGCCTTGCGTTTCGCCGGATTCAAGTTGCCTTCATCGTCGCGCCCCTGGATCCCCTGCGAAAAGAGTACTTTCCCTCTGGAGACGGAATACTTAACGTTTGCGGCTAAAAGGTCGCCCGCAACCCCAGCTTCAGCGACCTCCCCGGCAACGGCGCGTTGGGGTACACGGTCGTCGTCAGGATCGAAGTCGCGCTGTAGGCGAGCTGGTCGGTGATGTTGTCGATGCGCGCATACCAGGTGAGGTTGGCACGCTGCACGCGCATCTTGTAGGTGAGCGCTGCGTTCCACATCGTGTAGGCATCGGTCGGGATATCGCCGAAGGGCGGCACCCGGTCCTGCGCCGCGTAGTGGTCGAAGCCCACGCGTGCCGTCCAAGGGCCGTCGCCGTAGGCCAGGGTGGCACCCACTCGTGCCGGCGCGATGCGCGGCAGCGGCAGGTTGGTGTTGGTGTTGGTGGCCCGCACCAAGTCGCCTCGCCACTCGAGGTCCAGCGTGGCCGCGTCGTCCAGACGCGAGAAGCCGCCGGTGCCGAGCAGCCGCAGGTTGCCGTTGGCCTCGATGCCGGTGAAGCGTGCGGGCACGCCCCGATACACGTATTCGGCGAAGGTCTCGGGGAACAGCAATCCTTCGGGTGTGTCGACGGGAGGCGGATTGACTTCGCCATCCGCACTGCGCTCGCGGCCCGTTGCCGTGAGGCCGATGTAGTTGCTGAAGCGCGTCACGTAGGCATTGACCCGGGCGGTATTGGGTCCGTCCTTCCATTGGGCGCCCAGTTCGAAGCCGGTCGATTTTTCCTTCTTCAGGTCCGGGTCGCCGATTTCCCACGCGGCCGTCGCGACGTGCGGGCCGTTGGCGAACAGCTCGTAGTCCTTGGGCGCCCGCTCGGTGTAGGCCAGGTTCGAAGTGAGCTGCCATTGCGGCGTCAGGTCGACCAGCGCGCCGAAGGCCGCACTGCTCGGCGTGAAGTTGCGCTCGCCGACGAAGAATCGTGTGAGCTCCGGGTTCTCGGGATCGCCGAACGACTGAACCTTGACCTGCTCGGTCCGCGCGCCGAAGTTCAGGCGGCCCCATGAGGTGCCCAGGTCTTCGTTGAGGAACAGCGCGTTCGACCGCGTCCGGCTGTTCGGCGCGAACGCCTCCTCTCCCGATGCCGAGAAGCGGCCGTTGTCGCTCGTGAAGCCGATGAGGCCATCGAGATTGCCGATGCGCTGGTGACGCGCTTCGAGGCGGAAGGCGTTGCTGTCGTTGGTGAACACCGTTCCGGGCAGCGGCCCTTCGTACTCGGTGTGGCGGTATTCGGTGCGGCTCAGCTTGGCGTGGACATTGGTGAAGAAACCACCCGGCTGCCATTCGCCCTCCAGCGCATAGCGGTCGGAGTTCATGCGGATGGTGACGTCGTCTTCGGCCACGGTGCCGTAGTCGCTGCGGTAGGTGCTCACCGAGGCACCGAGCCAGCCCTTGTCGAAGAACATCGTGCCGCCGAGCGCGCCCCCGTCCGCCTGGTTGGCCGAATTGCACAGCTTGTAGGCGATGCCGGGCCGCTGCGGATTGGCACAGGGGATGGCGAGCGGCACCCTGACGTCGTCCGAGTTGCGGCTGAATGCGTCCACGTGCAGGGCATAGCGGTTGTTGCCGCCTTCGAGCACCACGCCGCCAGCCTTTTCGCGATTGCCGGTCGCGAAGCCCACGTCGGCCCGGCCGCCGAAGCCTTCGATCGGCTCAGTCGGAATGCGGTTGTCGATCACGTTGACCACGCCGCCGACCGCGCTGCCGCCGTACTGGAGCGCCGACGGCCCCCGCAGCACTTCGAGACGATCGGTGACGAGCACGTCCACAGGCACCGCATGGTCGTAGCTCAGCGCCGAAGCGTCGGGTGCGGAGCCGCCGTTCTGCAGGATGCGAATGCGGTCGCCGTCCTGGCCGCGGATGGTGGGCCGGCTGGCATTCGGACCGAAGTAGGTGCTGCTCACGCCCGGCACGCCGTTCAGCGTTTCGCCGAGGGTGGACTGGGACTTGAGGAGCAACGCGTCCCTGGACAGCGAAGTGGTCGGCGAAATCGTGTCTGTGGCGCCGAGCGGATTGCCGGTGACGGTGACCTCACGCAGCGTCGCAGCGGAAGCATCCGCGTCGGATTGAGCCCAGGCGGCGCAGGAGACAAGGGAAAGCACGGCAACGCCCACGGCGCTGCGACGGAAAAAGAATGGCATCTGGGAACACTCGTTGAATCGATGGACGACCGGCCGCCATCCGCAAGGCGGATGCAGCAGCCGGCAGGCAAAGGGGATTCAGCGAGTGGAAGGCGGGCCGCGCGCGTCGAAGAGCGCGACCCATCGGGCGAGTGCCTCGCCCTCGCGCCAGGCGAAGGTAACCGCCGGCAGCATGCCCGGCAGGATGACCGGCGGCACGCAGAGTGCGGCCGAGCCGTGGGAAAGCTGGTCGTACAGGCGGCAATCGGCGTCGGTGTGAGCGCCGAACAACTCAAGGAGACCGCTTTGCGAATGGCTCGTGCCCGCAGGCTTCACCGAATCGCCGGCGTGCGCGGACGCAGCAGGTGCGCTCGGGGTCAGGGGGCCATGCACCGTGCGGTGCATGAAGCCGAGTGTCGTCGCGAGCCACAAGGCGAACGCCAGCACGCACACGATGGCGCGGGTTCTGTGACGGCTTGTGGCGAAACGCATGGGCGGGAAGGATACCGGGCCTCGGGCCCCTCAGGATTTGACGCGTGCCGCAAAAGTCTTCTGGAACTTCTCGACCTTGGGCCCGACCACGAAGGCGCAATAGCCCTGGTTGGGGTTGTTCAGGAAGTAGTCCTGGTGGTAGGCCTCTGCCGTCGAGTAGTTGTCGAGCGGCTTGACCTCCGTGACGATCGGCGACCGGTAGGTCTTGCTGTCGCCGATCTCGCGGATGACCTCTTCCACCACGCGCTTCTGCTCGTCGTTGCCGTAGTAGATGCCGCTGCGGTACTGCGTGCCGACGTCGTTGCCCTGGCGGTTGAGCGTGGTCGGGTCGTGCACGACGAAGAAGATCTCCAGGATCTCGCGCAGCGTGATCTGTGTCGGGTCGAATTCCACCTTGACGACTTCCGCATGCCCCGTGCGCCCGGTGCAGACCTGCTCGTAGCTCGGATTCATCACCTGTCCGTTGCTGTAGCCGGATTCGACATCCACCACACCCTGCACCCGGTCGAACACCGCCTCGGTGCACCAGAAGCAGCCGCCGCCCAGCACGATGGTTTCGGTTTGCGGTGATGGCGTCGACATGTGAACTCCGTCATTGAAATGGGCGAACCTTGCATTGTCACGGCTTGACGCGATCCCGGCCGCTCACTACATTACTAACCCGCCAGTCATTAACCGCCATGCCCGCCCCCCGATTCCTCAGCGACAAGCTTTGCTCCGTGCGAACCAAGCGGGAGCGTCGCAAGGAAGCCCGTCCGGGCGAGTTGCTGGAAGCGGCGCTGGATCTCTTCGTCGAAAAGGGCTTCGCCGCGACCCGCTCCGAAGAAGTGGCCGCCCGGGCCGGTGTCTCCAAGGGCACCCTCTTCCTCTATTTCCCGAGCAAGGAAGAACTGTTCAAGGCCGTGGTCAACGAGAACCTCGCCGGTCGCTTCACCGAGTGGAACAAGGAATTCGACGAGTACGAAGGCAGCACCTCCGACATGCTGCGCTATTGCATGCGCGTGTGGTGGGAGAGAGTCGGTTCCACCAAGGCATCCGGCTTGACCAAGCTGATGATGAGCGAGGGGCGGAACTTCCCCGAGCTGGCCGAGTTCTATCGGCGCGAGGTGGTGCGGCCGGGGCATGAACTGCTGCGGCGCATCCTGCAACGCGGTGTCGATCGCGGCGAGTTCGCGCCGATCGACGTCGACCACGCGATCTACACCGTCATCGCGCCGATGATCTTCCTAATGCTCATCAAGCATGCGGCAGCCATCTGCGTCGATGGCGAAACGGAAATCGACCCCGAGAAATACCTGGCGATCCAGACGGAGACCGTGCTTCACGGACTCTGCGTGCCGCCGAGAGCGTCTGAATGAAAAGAACATTGAAGTGGGTCATCGCGGCCCTGGTCCTGATCCTCGTCATCGGCGGGGTGCTCCGCGCCGTGGGTGCGCGCAAGGCGCATCAGGCCGCCGTCGCGGCCGGCGGCACGGTCGCGGAGACAGTGGTGGAGCTTTCATCCGCCGACGTGGTGCGAGTCAAGCGGCGCGAGTTGGCCGAGACGCTGTCGGTGTCCGGCACGCTCAAGGCGGTGGACTCGGCGCAGGTCAAGGCCCGTGTCGCGGGCGAACTGATCGGCCTCACGGTGCGCGAGGGCGACAACGTCACCGCCGGACAGGTCATCGCGCGCATCGATCCAATCGAATACCAGTCGCGCGTGCGCCAGGCGCAGGAGCAGGCCGATTCCGCCCGCGCGCAGGCCGAGGTGGCCCAACGCACATTCGACAACAACAAAGCGCTGGTCGACCAGGGCTTCATCTCCAGGACCGCGCTGGAGACCTCGCAGTCGAATCTCAACTCGGCCCTGTCGACCCACCGCGCCGCACTGGCCGCGGTCGAGATGGCGCGCAAGTCGCTCGACGACACGGTGCTCAGGAGCCCCATCACCGGGCAGGTGTCGCAGCGGTTCGCGCAATCGGGCGAGCGCGTCGGCATCGATACCAAGGTGATCGAAGTCGTGGATCTGAGCCGCATAGAGGTCGAGGCCACCGTTGCCGCCGCCGACTCGGTGGCGGTGCGCGTGGGCCAGCGGGCGACCTTGCAGATCGAAGGCAGCAACGCGGTCGACCCGAAGAGTGGCGAACGCAGCGTCGGCGCCACCGTGGTTCGCGTCAATCCGAGCGCCCAGGCGGGCAGCCGCAGCGTGCTGGTCTATCTGAAGCTGGACCGCAGCACGGGCTTCCGCCAAGGCCTGTTCGCGCAGGGCAGCATCGACGTGGGCCGTACCGAGACGCTCGCCCTGCCCTTGTCGGCAGTGCGCACCGACAAGCCCGTGCCCTACGTCCAGTTGGTGATCGAGGGACGCATCGCCCACCGCCAGGTCGAGACCGGCCTGCGCGGCCAGGTCGACGGCCAGACGATGATCGCGGTCCGCGGCCTCGATGAAGGCGCGGTCGCCGTGACCGGCACCGTCGGTCCGCTGCGCGACGGCACGGTCGTGCGCCTGGCGCCGGTCGCAGCGCCTGCCGCTCGCACCGCGCCCTGAGCGACGCATCGCCATGTGGTTCACCCGCGTCAGTCTCAAGAATCCCGTCTTCGCGACGATGCTGATGCTCGCGCTGGTCGTGCTCGGCATGTTCTCGTACCAGCGGCTGCAGGTCGACCAGTTTCCGAACATCGACTTCCCGGTCGTGGTGGTCATCACCGAATACCCCGGCGCCTCGCCCGAGATCGTCGAGAGCGAGGTGACCAAGAAGATCGAGGAAGGCGTCAACTCGATCGCCGGCATCAACGCCCTCACCTCGCGCAGCTACGAGGGCCAGTCGGTCGTCATCATCGAATTCCAGCTCTACGTGGACGGCCGCAAGGCCGCCGACGACGTGCGCGAGAAGGTCGCTGCCGTGCGGCCGCTGTTTCGCGACGAAGTCAAGGAGCCGCGCGTGCTGCGCTTCGACCCGGCTTCGCGTGCGGTCTGG
This sequence comes from Variovorax sp. J22R115, assembly GCF_030317005.1. Taxonomy (NCBI): domain Bacteria; kingdom Pseudomonadati; phylum Pseudomonadota; class Betaproteobacteria; order Burkholderiales; family Comamonadaceae; genus Variovorax; species Variovorax sp. J22R115. The sequence continues at coordinate 46,415 of NZ_JASZYM010000015.1, forward strand.
TCGGTTGCCGTGCTGCCGGAGGGCGACAAGGACAGGCAGCCGAGTGCCGTCGAACTCACCAACTGGGCCGACCAAGTGCTGAAGAAGCGGCTCGAAAACGTGCGCGGCGTCGGCTCCGTCACGCTGGTGGGTGGCACAAAGCGCGAGATCAACATCTACCTGAACCCGCAGGCCATGGAGGCCTTCGGCGTGAGCGCGAGCCAGGTGGTCGAGGCGGTGCGCAGCGAAAACCAGGCGCTGCCGGTCGGCTCGGTGCGCTCGCTCGAACAGGACCGCGTGGTGCAGATCGACGCGCGCATGGAACGGCCCGAGGACTTCGGCCGGATCATCGTCACGCGCAAGGGCGGAGCGCCGATTCGCGTCGACCAGGTCGCGACGGTGAGCGACGGTGCCCAGGAACTCGACAGCCTCGCCCTCTACAACGGCCAGCGCACGCTGCTGCTGTCGGTGCAGAAGGCGCAGGACGAGAACACCATCCAGGTGGTCGACGGCCTCACGAAGGCGATCGCCGAGATCAAGCCGCAACTGCCGCCCGGCGTGCGCCTCGAACCCATCGCCGACGCCTCGCGGCCGATCCGCGTGGCGGTCGAGAACGTGCGCCGCACGCTGATCGAAGGCGCGCTGCTCACGGTGCTGATCGTCTTCCTGTTCCTGAACTCGTGGCGCTCCACCGTCATCACCGGCCTCACGTTGCCGATCGCGCTGATCGGCACCTTCTGGTTCATGGCGATGTTCGGCTTCACGATCAACATGATCACGCTGATGGCGCTGTCGCTGTGCGTGGGCCTGTTGATCGACGACGCGATCGTGGTGCGCGAGAACATCGTCCGCCACGTGCAGATGGGCAAGGGCCCCTACCAGGCGTCGCTCGACGGCACGCAGGAGATCGGGCTCGCGGTGCTCGCGACCACGCTGTCGATCGTCGCGGTGTTCCTGCCGATCGGTTTCATGGAAGGCATCATCGGCAAGTTCTTCCACGAGTTCGGCATCACGATCGTGGCCGCCGTGCTGATCTCGATGTTCGTGAGTTTCACGCTCGACCCGATGCTCTCCAGCATCTGGCACGACCCAGCCATCGACAAGCACGGCAAGCGCGAGGCGCCCGTTACCTTCTACGACAAGACCATCGGGCGCGTGACCGGCTGGTTCGACGATGCGACCGAGCGTCTGGCCGAGGGTTACCAGTCCATCCTGCGCTGGGCGCTGGTGCACAAGCTGGCAACCCTGGCGGCGGCACTGGGCATCTTCATCGCGAGCGTCTTCATGGTGCCGCTGCTCGGTACGGAGTTCGTGCCCAAGGCGGATTATTCCGAAACGGCCATCAGCTTCTACACGCCGGTGGGCTCCTCGCTCGAGGTCACCGAAGCCAAGGCCCGGCAGGTCGAGACCGTGCTGCGCGAGATGCCGGAGGTGCGCTACACGCTCACCACCATCAACACCGGCGATGCGCAGGGCAAGATCTACGCGAGCATCTACGTGCGGCTGGTCGACCGCAAGGCGCGCAGCCGCAGCGTCGACCAGATGTCGACGGTGCTGCGCGAGCGGCTGCGTTCAGTGCCGGGCATTACCGTCACGCACGTCGGCCTGCGCGACTCCGTGGGCGGCAACAAGCCCATCGAGTTCTCTCTGCAAGGCCCCGACCTGAAGGAGCTCGAGCGGCTCACGGCGAAGGTGATGGAGGCGATCCGCCCGATCCCCGGTCTCGTCGATCTCGATTCGAGCCAGAAGCCGAACAAACCCACGGTGAGCATCGTCGTTCGGCGTGATGCGGCATCGGATCTCGGCCTGGGCGTGACGCCCATCGCGACGGCCCTGCGCACGCTGGTGGCCGGCACCACGGTCGGCAACTGGCGCGCGCCCGACGATCAGACCTACGACGTCAACGTGCGGCTCTCGCCCGAAGTGCGCAACTCGCCGGCCGACCTGGCTCGCCTGCCCTTCGTCAGCACGGCGGTAGGTGCCAATGCGGACGGATCGAGCCGCATCGTGCGGCTGTCGCAGGTGGCCGAAGTGCGCGAATCCACCGGGCCCAACCAGATCAACCGCCGTGCACTTGCACGCGAGGTCAGCATCAACGCCAACGTCGATGGCCGCTCGGCGGGCGAAGTCTCGGCCGACATCCGCAAGGCGCTGGCGGGCATCGCGTTCCCGCCGGGCTATGGCTGGCAGTTCAGCGGCTCGACCAAGAACATGCAGGAATCCTTCGGCTATGCGGTGTCCGCATTGGCGCTGGCGATCATCTTCATCTACATGATTCTGGCCAGCCAGTTCAAGAGCTTTCTGCAGCCGCTGGCGCTCATGACGGCGCTGCCGTTGACGTTGATCGGCGTGGTGCTGGCGCTGCTGGTGTTCGGCTCGACGCTGTCGATGTTCTCGATCATCGGCGTGGTCATGCTGATGGGGCTTGTCACCAAGAACGCCATCCTGCTGGTGGATTTCGCGATCCGTTCGCGCGAGCCGGGCGTGGCGGCCGACGGCAGCGTGGTGCCGGGCCTGCCGCGCGCCGAGGCGCTCCTGCTCGCAGCGCGCGTGCGGCTGCGGCCCATCCTCATGACGACGCTGGCGATGATCTTCGGCATGGTGCCGCTGGCCTTCGCGATCACCGAAGGGTCTGAGCAGCGCGCGCCCATGGGCCAAGCCGTGATCGGCGGCGTGATCACCTCGTCGCTGCTGACGCTGGTGGTGGTGCCGGTCGTTTATTGCTACATGGACGACCTGGCGAACTGGGCCCGACGCCGCTGGAACCGCGCGCCGGCATCGGCCGCCACCGCAGAGCCCACGGAACCGGCGCCTAAAATTGAAGGTTTGTCCTGAGTCCCACTAGGAAGAATCACATGAACCCCACTCCCACCCTGGAGCGCCTGCGCTTCAACATGATCGAACAGCAGATCCGCCCCTGGGATGTGCTCGACCTCGAGATCCTCGACCTCCTCAACAACATTCGCCGTGAGGACTACGTGCCCCCGGCCCACCGCGCGCTGGCCTTCTTCGACATGGAGATTCCGCTGGAAGGCGCGGCCACCCCGAAGGAACCCGGCCAATGCATGCTTTCGCCCAAGGTGGAAGCGCGGATGCTGCAGGACCTGCACGTCCAGAAGCACGAATCGGTGCTCGAGATCGGCACCGGCTCCGGCTTCATGGCCGCACTGCTCGCGCACCGCGCAGCGCAGGTGCTGACGCTCGAAATCGACCCGGCGTTGGCCGCGAGCGCCGCCGAGACCCTTCGCCGCAATGGCGTGATGAACGTCGAAGTGCGCAACGCCGATGGATCCCAGCCGCTGCCCAGCGGGCCGACCTTCGACGTCATCGTTCTGAGCGGCTCGGTCGCACGCATTCCCCAGGGTCTGCTGGGCTCGCTCAAGCTGGGCGGCCGTCTGGCGGCCATCGTCGGCGACGAACCGATGATGCGCGCCCACTTCGTCACCCGCAGCAGCGAAGGCAAGTGGGACACGGTGCAGCCCTGGGACATCGTGGCACCGCGCTTGCTCAACTTCCCAGCGCCTTCGCGCTTCAACTTCTGATCCGTACCATTTCATGATCGATCAAATCCGCCCGGCCGAGTTGGCCGACTGGTTCTCCCGGAACCCGGGCGCAACGCCGGTGGTCCTCGATGTGCGCGAGCCCTGGGAACTGCAGACCGCGTGCGTGGTGCCCCAGGGCTTCACGCTGGCGACCATCCCGATGAACGAGATTCCGGCCCGTGTCGCCGAACTCGACACCCATCAGCGCATCGCCTGCCTCTGCCATCACGGTGCACGCAGCCAGCGCGTGGCCGCCTTCCTTGCCCAGAACGGGTTCGACGAGGTGGCGAACATCGCGGGCGGCATCGATGCCTGGTCCGCCCAGCACGACCCTTCCGTCCCCAGATACTGATGCTCGCCCCCAGGCTTGCCCACTTCGCGTGGCCGCCCACCCCCTGCCGGGGGCAACACCGGCGGCCTGGCGGAGCCAGATCCGCGGTGTTTCTGGATTTCGCTGTCTTGTAGGCGAAGCCTTCTGACCTAGCTACTGCTTTCTTCAAGGACGTTTCATGCCCGTTCCCAGGCCTCTTCCCCTTTCGGCAGCGCTCGCGACCGTGTTCGCAGCGGCGATTGCACTGCCGGCTCACGGCCAGAGCCTGATCGAACTGTATGACTCGGCGCGCGGCTACGACGCCACCTACCAGGGCGCACGCGCGCAGTACGACGCGAGCCTGGCTCGCGCGGCGCAGGCCAAGGCGGGCATCCTGCCGTCGGTGGGGCTGTCGGCCAACGCTGCAGCCACCCAGCAGGAACTGTCGACCGACAACCTGACCGTCAATCGTGGCTTTCCGAACCAGTCCGCCGGCATCAATGCGACGCAGCCCCTGTACAGGCCTGCGAACTGGGCGGTCTACGAGCAGAGCAAGCGCCAGGTCGATATTGCCCAGGCCACGCTCACCATCGCCGAGCAGGACCTGGTCGTGCGCGTGAGCCAGGCCTACTTCGACGTGCTCTCGGCGCAGGACAGCCTCGCGCTGGTGCGTGCGCAGAAGATCGCGGTGGCCGAACAGCTCGCCTCGGCCAAGCGCAATTTCGAGGTCGGCACGACGACCATCACCGATTCGCGCGAAGCGCAGGCGCGCTACGACCTCGTGATCGCCCAGGAGATCACGGCCGAGAACGACCTGCAGGTCCGGAAGATCGCGCTCGACCAATTGGTCGGCCGCCCCGGCGCGAATCCGACGCCCTTGGCCGCGCCCGTGGTGCTGCCCACGGTGCCGGCCGACATGAACGCCTGGGTGCAACAGGCCGAAGACGTACACCCCGCCCTCACGCAGGCGAAGCTCGGCCTCGAGGTGGCCAAGCTCGAAGTGGACAAGGCCCAGGCCGGCCACAAGCCCACGCTCGACGCGCAGCTCGGCTACAACGCCACGAACAACCCCCAGGGCACCAGCACCAGCACCAGCACCGGCCGTGTGAACGTGCGGGCCGCAAGCATCGGCGTGGTGTTCAACCTGCCGCTGTTCGCGGGCTTCGCGACCGAGAACCGCGTCAAGGAAACGCTGGCACTCGAGGAGCAGCAGCGCCAGATCCTCGAATCGACGCGCCGCAGCGTCTCCCAGGCCACGCGCACGGCCTACCTGGGGCTCATCTCGGGCGCAGGACAGGTCAAGGCGCTCGAAGCCGCCGAGGCCTCCAGTCAGAGCGCATTGGACGCCAACCGGCTGGGCTACCAGGTCGGCGTGCGCATCAACATCGACGTGCTCAACTCGCAGAGCCAGCTCTTCCAGACCAAGCGCGACCTCGCGGTGGCACGCTACAACGTGCTGGTGGGCAACCTCAAGCTGCGCCAGGCCAACGGCACGCTGACTGCGGACGACCTCACCAACATCAACAACACGCTGGCCACCAACGGCCGTGCGAGCGTCGACAGCGCGGCTTCGCCCACTCAGCCTTCGGCGGCCACGCAAAGCCCGGTGCCGGTGCCCGCCAATCCGGTCTTCGTGGTTCCGCCCGTGACGACACCGCCCTTCAATCCGCAGCCGCCGACGATGCCCGTGCCGCCGCCGCCGCCGGTGATCGTCGTGCCGCCTTCGCGCTAGCCGGATCCATCATCTCGTGGACCAGGCCTGAAAAGGCCAATGCGGCCGGCGACATGGTCCGGTTCGCGAGCATCACGATGCTGTAGTGCGTCTGCATGCGCATCAGCCGCTTGATCGGCAGGCGCAGCAGCGATTCGGTCCCGTGGTTCAGGCCCACCGAATCGGGCGCGAGGATCACCGCATTGGCGGTCAGCGCCAGATGCCGCAGCGTTCCCAGGTCGTCGCACACGACGTTGAAGACGGGGCGGTCCGTCCGCTTCACCTGCTTCTCGAAATGCGCGGCCACGCCGAGCGGCAGGTTCGGGCTGGCGACCGGGTAATCCATGGCCTGGTCCAGCGTCACCTCCCCCAAGTTCAGCAGAGGGTGATCGGCGCACACGAAGAAGGACACCGACACGTTGGGCAGGCGCTTGAATTGCAGCCCCGGCTGCTTCTTCAGGTCTCGCGTGTCGGCAACAAACAGATCGAGCTGCCGTCGATGCAGCTTTTCGCTCAAGGTGTTCGGGTCCGCCACCTCGATGCGAACCGCCAGTTGCGGGTAGCGCTGCGTCATCAACGACAGAGCCGGCCGACCCAGCATGCCCGCAGCGAAAGGTCCGAGCCCGACCTGAAGGCTGCCGGTGGAAAGACCCTGGAGCAGCAACACATCGCGTTGCACCTGCTCCGCATCGGCGATGAGTTCGCGTGCCCGCGCCAGCACCAGTTCGCCCGCGGCGGTGAAGCGAACCTGGCCATAGGCCCGGTCGACGAGACGCGCCTTCAGGTCCCCTTCCAGGTTCTCGATGCTGCGCGACAGGGCTGGTTGCGAGAGGTGTACCGCTTCGGCGGCCCGGCCGAAGCTGCCCTGCTCGGACAGCGCGATCAGATGGCGAAGCTGGCGGAGTTGAATTTTGCACCCGAGTTAAAAATTAACGCTGTATTTTGCATTGGCTATTAGTTTGAGTGTTACCCAGAATCAAAGGCATTCAACCAACGAAGGAGACAGCCGATGAAGACGGCAATCACGTGGCAGCTGGCCGGCGCTCTGCTGGCGGGCCTGGCTTTGCAAGGACCTGCACAAGCGGACGACTTTCCGCGCAAGGCCGTGACGCTCGTGGTGCCCTACGCGGCCGGCGGCGGCACCGACGTGGTCGCGCGCTCCCTGGCGGAGCAGATGACGCGCCAGCTCGGCCAGCCTGTGATCGTCGACAACAGACCCGGCGCCGGCGGCATCCTCGGCACGAACGCGGTCGCCAAGGCCGCGCCGGACGGCTACACGGTGATGGTCGGGCTCACGCAGTCGCTGCTGACCAACCAGTTCCTCTACGAAAAGCTCCCCTACGACCCGCGCAAGGAGCTGGGCCTGGTCACGCAGATCGCGACCGCGCCGCTGATGCTGCTCGTGCCCGCCACGTCGCGCGTCCAGAACGTGGCCGACCTGCAGCGCGAGATGCGTGCCTCGGGCGCCGGCGGCAACTGCGGCTCGTGGGGTGCGGGCTCGTATCCGCACCTTGCCTGCGCGCACATGGCGCAGTCGTGGAAGGCCAGCATCACGCACGTTGCGTACAAGGGAGAGGCACCGATGCTGCAGGATCTCGTCGGCGGGCAGCTGAGCTTCACCTTCGGCAGCGTCGTGTCCGCCAAGGCCTACCTCGATGGCGGCAAGCTGCGCGCCATCGCCATCACGGGCGAGCAGCGCATGCCGCTCCTGCCCAACGTGCCGACCTTCGCCGAAGCCGGCTTTGCCGATCCCGAATACAGGATGTCCGGCTGGCTTGCGCTGGCGGTGCCGCAGGGCACGCCGAAGGCCGTCGTCGCACGGCTTCAGCAAGCGACGCAGCAAGCCGTCGCATCGCCAGAACTCGTCAAGCGATTCGAGGTGCTGGGCATGGTGCCGATGGGGACCACCGCCGATCAATTCCGCCAGAACTACAACGCCGACTGGCCCGTCTGGGAAAAGCTGGTGAAAGTTTCCGGAGCCAAGCTGGACTGACCCATGACGATGCGCAACACACTGATGACATCCGACTTCGAAGTCGAGAACGACGATCCCACGACCCGCGGCTTCATCGCCACGTGGCCGAACGCCGAGATCCGTGACGAGACCGGCCGCGTGGTCTGGACCATGGCGGGCTACGAATTCCTGGAAGACGAGCGACCCGCGCCGACCGTCCACCCCGGCCTGTGGGCGCAGGCACGGCGCAACATGACGCATGGCCTGTTCGAGGTAACGGAGCGCATCTACCAGGTGCGTGGCTTCGACCTCGCGAACATGACGCTGGTAGAGGGCGAGCGCGGCGTGATCATCATCGACCCGCTGACCTGCGCGGAAACCGCCGCGGCGGCGCTCAAGCTGTATCGCGAGCAGCGCGGCGACCGACCGGTCACCGCCGTGATCTACAGCCACAGCCACGTCGACCACTTCGGCGGCGTGCGCGGCGTGATCGACGAGCAGGAGGCGATCCGCCAGGGCGTGCCGATCATCGCGCCGGCGGGTTTTCTCTGGCACACGGTGGCCGAGAACATGATCGCGGGCAATGCCATGTCGCGCCGCTCGCAGTTCCAGTTCGGCCAGACGCTCAAGCGCGGGGTGTGTGCGCAGGTCGATTGCGGCCTGGGCAAGAACCTTCCGCACGGCACCGTGACCCTGATTCCGCCGACGCGCACCATCGAGAAGGAGCGCGAGAACCACGTGATCGACGGTGTCGAGATCGTCTTCGCGCTGGCGCCGGAAAGCGAAGCGCCGTCGGAGATGTTCTTCTTCTTCCCGCAGTTGCGCGCGCTGAATCTCGCGGAGCTGGGCCAGCACACCATGCACAACCTGTGTCCGCTGCGCGGCGCCCAAGTGCGCGATGCGCGGCTCTGGTCGCGCTACCTCGACGAGGCCCTGCACGAATTCGCGCCACATTCGGACGTCGTGTTCGCCCAGCACAACTGGCCCACCTGGGGCCAGGAGACGCTCACGCGCTTCATCGCACAGCAACGCGACCTCTACAAGTACGTGCACGACCAGACCGTGCGCCTCATGAACAAGGGCCAGACGGCCGTGGAGATCGCGGAGGAACTGCGCCTGCCGCCCGAGCTGGTCGACATCACGCATGCCCAGGGCTACTACGGGACGCTCGTGCACAACGTCAAGGCCGTGGTGCAGCACTACCTCGGCTGGTACGACGGCAACCCGTCGCGGCTGCATACGCTGCCACCGGTCGAGGCCGGCACGCGCTACGTGGCCTACATGGGCGGTGCCGAGGCCATGCTTGAGAAGGCACAGGCCGATTTCGAACGCGGCGAGCATCGCTGGGTGGCTGAAGTCACGAGCCACCTCGTGTTCGCGCAGCCCCGCAACCAGGCGGCGCGCGTGCTGTGCGCCGCGGCGCTGGAACAACTCGGCTTCGCCGCCGAATCAGCCACCTGGCGCAACGCGTATCTGTTGGCGGCGCGGGAGTTGCGCCAGGGCGTCCCCGCGGCCAAGCGCCGCAGCATGAGCTACGACCTGCTGAAGGCAGTGCCGATGGAGATGTTCCTCGACTGCCTGGCGATCCGACTGGTGGCCGGGCGCGCCAGCGGGCACGCCCTGAGCATCGCCTGGCACATCGTCGACGCCGGCGAGCACTGGACCCTGACGCTCGGCAATGCAGCCCTGACCTATCGCCCATCGAGCCTGAACGCCACAGCCGACGCGACGATCGCAGTGAGCCGCGACCGCTTGGCGAGCCTGCTGGCGCACGAGGACGGCATTGCCGCGGCCATTGCGAGCGGCATCGAGGCGCGCGACGTGGCCGTGGGCGGCGACGTGTCACAAGTGCACGCCTTGCTTTCGATGCTGGACGAGTTCGATCCCATGTTCAACATCGTGGAACCATGAACCAATTCACGAATCGCTGCAATCCGCCTTTCGGTAAGTGACGACTGCCGCAGACCCGCGCACAATGGCCTCGGGTTGCCCGGCTTCCCTGAGCGCCGGGCTTGTCCGAAGGAGGGTTCGGCCATGCGATGTGCGTCTCCTCAAGTGCCCGGCACGGGCACTTCGCTTCACCGGCGTGCCGACAGGCCGCACGGGTGTCTTGTCCGAACGGGCGCGCAATTGGCGGCCGTTGCCGCCCTCTTCGTGGTCCATTTCGGCGTTTACGCGCAATGCACGCCGGCGGCGGTCGGCGCAACGGGCCTCTGCCCCGCCGGCGCCAGCTTCGGCGCCATCTCCGGGCCGCAAGCCGGCGCGTACCTGGGCGATCAACGCCTGTCCAGCCTTCTGTTCGTGCACAGCCTTCAGGATCGTTTGGGAGATTCCTCGCCGGACAACCCGCGCACTGTCTGGTTTCGTGGCGGCGGCCTCGATACGAGCAGCAACGCATGGATGATGCAGGGCGGCGGGGACGTCGCGAAGTTTTCGCTGTTCGGTGGCACCGACCGTCTTCATCTGGGCGCCATGGCCGGCTATGCCGGCGCGCGCACGGATGCCCAAGCCCTCGGCACGCCGTTCCTGGCTCGCGGCGACACGTCGGGCAGCGGGGTCGGCATGTACGGCACCTGGTACCAGAACGATCGCACCCGGCTCGGCTGGTATGCGGACGTGTGGGGGCAGTACTCCAAGTTCAACAACCAGATCCAGCCAGGCTTGCCGAACGGCGCGAGTTACGACTCGCAGGTCGGCATGCTGTCGGCCGAAACCGGCTATGCCATGCGACTGGGCGAGACCAGCAACTGGGTGGTCGAGCCGCAGGGCCAGATCATCTATTTCCGCAACCGTTCGTCCAGTCCGTACACGGCCGTCGATCCCGCCGGAACCAGCGTCGAAGGTGCCCACGGCGCGTTCGCGTCGAGGCTGGGTGTGAGGCTGCGCAGTGTCTGGACCCAGGATTCGGGCTGGCGCGTTCGCCCGTATGCCGCATTCAACTGGTGGTACGACAACGCTGGCGCGGAAATCGTGGTCAACCCGTATTCGGTGCGCGACCTGTACCCGGGCAATCGCTATGAGTTGAAGGCCGGCGTCAGCGTCGACATCAGACCGGGCTGGGCGGGCTGGGGCGACCTGGGGTGGCAATGGGGCAATCAGTCCTACCAGGCGTGGACAGTTCGGGGGGGCATGAAATACGCTTGGTGAGCGGTGCTCGCCCCCAGGCTTCGCGCACTTCGTGTCGCTACGCCTACCCCCTGCCGGGGGCAACACCGGCGGACCGGCAAAGCCGGATCCGCGGTGTTTCTGGCATGGGCCTGGCTGCGCCGGCCTTGGAACTTCGCCCTATTCGAGGTGGGGTTCGGGGCGTTCCTCGGCCGCTGGGGAGGCGTGTTCCGCGATCGCCAGCAGGGCCGCAGCAGTGCGCTCGGCGGCGCCGCGGTTCATGGATGCGAAAGCGAGTGCGGCCTGGGCCATGGCTTCGCGGCGCTCGGTTTTCTCGACGAGCTTGAGGGCTGCGGTAACCGCGTGCTCCATGTCGGGGACGCGCAGCGAGGCACCGGCGGCCAGCGAGAGTTCTGCGGCTTCGGCGAAGTTGAAGGTGGAAGGGCCCATGATCACCGGGCAGCCGCAGGCAGCCGCCTCGATCAGGTTCTGGCCACCGAGGGGTTCGAAGCTGCCGCCCAGAAGCGCGGCATCGGCCAGGCCGTAGTAGAGGGCCATCTCGCCGAGCGAATCGCCGAGCCAGATCTCGGCTTCGGTCGGTGCGCCGGCGGCGCTGCGGCGCGCGACGGCGAAGCCGTTGGCCTCGACCAGCGCGGCGACCTCGTCGAAGCGCTGGGGATGGCGAGGGACGATCATCCATTGCACGTCGTGCACGCGCTTCGCAATCGACTGGATCGCCTCCTGCGTGGGCGGCACCGGAGCCAGCGCGCCGAAACGCTTCAGCACGTCGAGCAATTGCTGCTCCTCGCCGTCGCGCGAGCTTGCGAAGACGACGACCGGGCGCGGCAGCTGGCCGCGGAGCCTGGCCGCTGTCGCCAGCTGGCGCGCATCCGGCGTGGCATCGAATTTGAGATTGCCGAAGACACCGGCGACCTTGGCGCCGAGCGAGACCAGCCGGTGCGAATCGGCCTCGGTCTGCGCCCACACGGCCGCGAGCGACGAGTACGCAGGTCGCGCGAGCCAGCCGAGGCGCTCGGCGCCGGCCAACGAGTTCTCGTTCAGCCGAGCATTGGCCAGCACCAGCGGAATGCCGCGTTCGGCGCAGGCGGCCGTCATCTCGGGCCAGACCTCGGTTTCCATCAACACGCCGATGCGGGGACGAAAGCGATCGAGAAAGCGCGCCACGGGTTCGGGCGCGTCCCACGGCTGCCACACCTGCAGATCGCCGGGCTGGAGCAGTTTGGCGCCCTCTTCGCGACCCGTGGCCGTGCCGTTGGTGAGCAGGATCGGGATATCGGGGTACTGGCGGCGCAACTCTTCGATCAGGATGCCGGCAGCACGCGCCTCGCCGAGCGAAACGGCGTGGATCCAGCACCAGCCGGTACCGTTGACCGCATCGTCGTAGTGGCCGAAGCGCTCCTCGACCGCATGCGCATAGCCGGGTTCGGCCACTGCGCGCCGCCTGAGCTTGCGGCGGACCAGCGGCTGGGCCAGGGTGGTGAAAGCGCCGTAGAGGCGCAGCAGCAACGAACGCACGCTCAGGGAATCAGTGGGCGGCTTCGGCGAGGGTGGCGTCCGGCTTGGCGCTCCTGAGCAGCGCAAGCATCTCGCCTTCGATGCGATGAAGCGCGGCCTCGGTCTGGCCTTCGAAGCGCAGCACCAGCACCGGCGTGGTGTTCGATGCACGGATCAGCCCGAAGCCATCGGGCCAGTCGACCCGCACGCCGTCGATGGTCGACACCTTGGCCGGCGCATCGAACTTCGCGGTGCTGACGAGCTGGTCGACGACCGTGTGCGGCTCGCCCTCGGCGCACTTGACGTTGAGTTCGGGGGTCGAGAAGCTGGTCGGCAACGCATTGAGCACATCGCTGGCATTCGGGCTCTTGCTCAGGATCTCGAGCAGGCGGCACCCGGCATAAGTGCCGTCGTCGAACCCGAACCAGCGTTCCTTGAAGAAGATGTGGCCGCTCATCTCGCCGCCGAGGGGTGAATCGATCTCCTTCATCTTGGCCTTGATCAGCGAGTGACCCGTCTTGAAGATCAGCGGCTTGCCGCCGGCCGCCTCGATGGCCGGGCCCAGACGTTGCGAGCACTTCACGTCGTAGACGATGGTGCCGCCCGGCACGCGCGACAGCACGTCCTGCGCGAACAGCATCATCTGGCGGTCCGGGTAGATGTTGTTGCCATTCTTGGTGACGATGCCCAGCCGGTCGCCGTCGCCGTCGAAGGCGAGACCGAGTTCGGCGTCACCCGCCTGCAATGCGGCGATCAGATCCTTGAGGTTCTCGGGCTTGCTCGGATCGGGGTGGTGATTGGGAAAGTTGCCATCCACCTCGCTGAAGAGTTCAGTGACTTCGCAGCCGATCGCGCGCAGGATGGCCGGAGCCGATGCGCCGGCAATGCCGTTGCCCGAATCGACCACGATCCTGAGCGGGCGCGCGAGCTTGATGTCGCCGACGATGCGCTGCGTGTAGGCCTCAGTCACGTCGACCTTGCGAACGCTGCCACCGGGGGCCAGCTTGGCGCTGTCGGCTTCAATCACCTTGCGCAGGCCCTGGATCTCTTCGCCGTAGATCGCGCGGCCGGCCAGCACCATCTTGAAGCCGTTGTAGTCCTTCGGGTTGTGGCTGCCGGTGACCTGGATGCCGCTCGTGGCCAGCGTGTGGGCCGCGAAATAGAGCATCGGCGTCGTGACCGCACCGACGTCGATCACGTCGATCCCGGTGGCGACCAGTCCCTTGATCAGCGCCTCGACCAGCGCCGGGCCCGAAAGCCGCCCATCGCGCCCCACTGCCACCGACTTCTCCCCGGCCGCGCGCGCGGCGCTGCCGAAGGCCTTGCCGAGTGCCTCGGCGACTTCCGCGTCCAGCGTGGTGGGCACCACGCCGCGGATATCGTAGGCCTTGAAGATCGATGCGCTGAGTTGCATGAAATCTACCCCTGAAAGTTCAAGAAAATGAGGACCATTGTAGGCATGGCCCTCCTGGGCCAGATGTCCGGAAATGGCTACTCCTGCCCGTAGCCAGCCGTATCATCCTTTCATGTCCCCCACCCCAGCCTCTACCGCCGGACTCGAGAGCGACGCCTGCTACCTGGCCATGAAAGCCCATGACGCACGTTTCGACGGCTCGTTCTTCACCGGCGTGACCTCGACGGGCGTCTACTGCCGTCCGGTCTGCCGCGTCAAGCTGCCGCGGCGCGAGAACTGCTGCTTTTTCCGCCACGCTGCACAGGCCGAGGCGGCCGGATTCCGCCCTTGCCTGCGCTGCCGCCCCGAACTGGCGCCCCGCGCCGCCAGTTGGTCGACCGAAGACGCATCACGCATTCTTGCCTTGCAAGCCGCGCGCCTGATCGACGAACCCGATGCCTGGGCGGAAGACGGTCCCGGTGCGGCCCGCATCGCCGCCCGGCTGGGCGTCAGTGACCGACATCTGCGCCGCATCTTCGAGACTCAGTTCGGCGTGTCGCCCCTGCAATACCTGCAGACGCGCCGCCTGCTGGCGGCCAAGCAACTGATCGCCGACACGCGGCTGCCGATGACTCAGGTGGCGCTGGCCAGCGGGTTTGCGAGCGTCCGGCGTTTCAACGCCGCCTTCCTCTCGCACTACGGCCTCAACCCCAGTGCACTGCGCCGTGCAGGCGCGACGGCCGGTGAGCGCGAAGATGCGTCGGTCACCGTGCGGCTGGGTTTCCGCCCGCCCTACGACAGCGATGCCATGCTGGACTTCTTTGCGCGGCGGGGGCTTCGCGGCGTCGAGGCGCTGAGCGACAGCGACCGTCCGGGCGGCGCACGGCAGTTCGCCCGCACGCTTCGCGTGACGCAAGGCGGGCGCACGCTCGAAGGCTGGCTGCAGCTGCGCTTCGATCCGCAGCGCGAGCAGGTCCTGCTGCGCGTCGGCGATTCGCTCGCCGCCGTGCTGCCGACCGTGATCAGCCGGGTGCGCGCCATGCTCGATCTCGACGCCGAGCCGATGGCCATCAACAGCGCACTGCATGCGAGCTTTCCGTTCGGCGATGGCTTGCGCGTGCCGGGCACGGTCGACGGCTTCGAACTCGCGGTGCGTGCCGTGCTCGGCCAGCAGATCACCGTCGCGGCAGCCCGCACGCTGGGCACCCGGTTGGTGCAGGCTTTCGGCGAGCCGATTGCCACGCCAATCGAGGGACTCGACCGCTTGTTCCCGACGCCCGCCGCCATCGCCGGCGCGAGCGGCGATGCGCTCGGCCAGCTCGGCATCGTGCGCCAGCGGCAGGCGGCCCTGCTCGCGGTGGCACGCGAAGTGATCGACGGCCGCCTGGCGCTGCACGCCGGCGCGGATGTGCCCGCCACCCTCGCCGCGCTGCAGGCGCTGCCCGGGATCGGCGATTGGACGGCGCAATACATCGCAATGCGCGCCCTCCGATGGCCCGATGCCTTTCCGGCCGGCGACGTGGCGCTGCAAAAGGCACTCGGCGTCACGACGGCCCGGGCGGCGGCGGAGGCCTCGCTCGCCTGGCGGCCATGGCGCGGCTATGCCGTGCTGCGCGCCTGGCACAGCCCCGCACCACTGAACACCCACACGGTCGACGCAGCGACCGCTTCACCGACGACATCTTCCAGCGTCACAGCCTGACTGCCATGAAATTCAAGAACGCCATCATCTACAGCACCCACATCGAGACCTCGCTCGGCGGCATTACTCTGGCCGCGACCGACAAGGGCTTGGCCGGCGCGTGGTTCGACCAGCAACGCCACTGGCCCGACATGACCGGCTGGCAGGCGGATGCCAGCCATCCGGTGCTTCTGGAAGCGGCCTCGCAGCTCGTTGACTACTTCGCCGGTCGCCGCAAGCACTTCGACCTGACCCTGGACCTCTCCCACGGCACGGCCTTCCAGCAATCGGTATGGCAGGCGCTGCTCGCCATCCCGGCGGGCCGGACGACCAGCTATGGCGCACTCAGCGCGGGTGTCGGCAACCCGGCAGCCGTGCGCGCCGTGGGTGCGGCCGTGGGCCGCAACCCGATCAGCGTGATCGTGCCTTGCCACCGCGTGCTGGGCTCCGACGGTTCGCTCACCGGCTATGCGGGCGGGCTCGATCGCAAGACCGCACTGCTCGAACTGGAAGGCGCACTGTGAGCGAAGGCGAATGCACGGTGAGCGTCAGCGCGCCCAAGCCGGCGGGGCCGATGCCGAAGGCAAAGACCGCCCAGCCCGCGAGCCGCCGATGGCTGGTAGACCTCGTGCTGCTTGGCGCGCTATGGGGCGCGTCCTTCCTGTTCATGCGGATCGGCGCCGCGGAGTTCGGCGCACTCCCGACAGCGGCCGTGCGCGTGGGGATCGCGATGCTGTTCCTGTTTCCCCTGCTTCTCGTGCGCGGACAATGGTCCAGCTTCAAGCAGCACTGGAAACCTGCGCTCGGCATCGGCGTGCTCAACTCCGGCCTGCCCTTTGCTTTCTTCGCGTTCGCACTGCTGACCATCAACAGCGGTCTTGCGGCGGTGATCAATGCCACGGTGCCGATGTTCGGCGCACTGGTCGCATGGGCGTGGTTCGGCGACCGTCCTGATCGCTCGCGCATCCTCGGTCTGGTGATCGGCTTTGCCGGCGTGGCGATGCTCGCGGGGCGCAGCGCGGGCTTTCATTCGGGCGCGGACGAAGGCGCGGCGCGCTGGGCCATCGCCTCCTGTCTCGCCGCGTGCATCTGCTATGCGTTTTCGGCCAGCCTGACGCGCAAGCATCTTGTCGGCGTTCCCGCATTGGCAACCGCGACGGGCAGCCAGATCGGCGCCACCCTCGCCCTCGCCGTGCCGGCCTTCTGGCTCTGGCCGGCGCAGATGCCGAGCCTGCACGCGTGGCTCGCGCTCATCGCCGTGGGCACGGCCTGCACGGGGCTGGCCTACATCCTGTTCTTCCGGCTGATCGAGGCCGCGGGGCCGGCGCGCGCGCTGACGGTCACCTTCCTGGTGCCGGTGTTCGCGCTGTTCTACGGCGCCGTGTTTCTCGGCGAGGAGATCACGCAATGGATGCTGATCTGCGCGGTGGTGATCGTCTGCGGTGTCGCGCTATCGACCGGGCTTGTCAAGCTGGGTCGCCGCGGCAGTTGAGGAAACGGAGTCCTCGTTCGCCGAATTCTGGATCAGCGTGGCGACCACGTTGATCGACAGCGCCAACACCAGCATGTTGAAGGCGAAAGACACCACGCCGTGCACGAGCGTGATGCGCCGCATGTCGCGCGAGGTGACCTGTACGTCCGACACCTGCGAGGTCATGCCGACCACGAAGGAGTAGTACAGGAAGTCGAAGTAGTCCGGGTCCAGCTTGCCCGGAAAGTCCAGGCCGGGGCCGTGCTCCCCCGGATCGATTTCCGCTTGGTAGTAGCGGTGCGCATAGTGAAAGGCGTAGATCGTGTGAATCATCAGCCACGAGCTCGCCAGCGCGGCCAGTCCGAGCGTGATGAGGCCGATGCGCTCCATTCCGTGCAAGGTCGGCACCTTCCTCAGCAATGTCAGGATCACCGCCATGCTCACGGAGACCGCGACCAGCATGACGACGAGTAGCCACGCCCTGGGCGGATCCATCGACTGGGCTCGCGATCGAGTGCGGTCGGCGTCCGAGGTCTCGGCCAGCCACCATGCGGGTACCAGGTACACCGCTGCCCCGGTGCACCAACCGAGAAGCCCGCAAGGCGCCGGAGCGAGGCCCGTCAGACTCAGGCCGAGGCCCGCCAGGATGCCGACGATGGCAGCGCAAAGGAGCCGCTGCCATCCGGACATCATGACGAATTGCTTGTGCATGCGGCACTGTAGCGTCTGCCGCCTACAACTGATCCTGTCGATTGGCGCGACACTGAGACTGTTCTTTTGCAGAGCAATGGTAGACAGTCACGAAAACCAATGAGCCTCGCATGAACATCCCACGCCAGTTGCAGTCCCTTCTGCATAGCGTCCTGGGCGCCACCGCGCTCGCCGCCTGCATGTGGCAGCCCAGCCATGCCGCGCCACCACCAGGGCGAGTTCCAGACACCATCGAGCAGCGCGTGGCCGCCTGCATCGCGTGTCACGGCCGCGAAGGCTCGAGCACGGAGGCGGCCTACTTTCCGCGGTTGTCGGGCAAGCCTGCGGCCTATCTCTTCAACCAGTTGCTGAGCTATCGCGATGGCCGCCGCTTCAACTCCGACATGACCCACATGGTGCAGCACCTGTCAGACGCGTACCTGCGCGAAATCGCGGACTACTTCGGCGGCATCGACCTGCCCTATCCGCGCCCGCCCACCACCACCGATGCAACGCCTCAGATGCTCGCGCGTGGCAAGGCACTGGTGTTCGACGGCGACCCGGCGCGCGGCATTCCGTCCTGCGCACAATGCCACGGACAGGCGCTGACCGGCGTGTTGCCCGGCATTCCGGGGCTGCTCGGCCTGCCGCGCCTCTATCTGTCGTCGCAACTCGGCGCCTGGGTCACCAATGACCGCCATGCGCTCGAACCCGACTGCATGGCGCAGGTGGGCCGCAAGCTCACGACGGCCGACATCAATGCCGTGACGAGCTGGCTGGTGCTGCAGCCCGTGCCCGCGAATCCCAAGCCCGCGGCCCACGCCCCCAGCCCGGTGCCGATGGCGTGCAGCGCGCTGAACACCCCCTGATCCCGCCATGCGACGCCTGCTCTATCTGCTGACTTTTCTTGCCTCCCTGGCGGTGCTGGCGGGCCTGGCGATCGTCGCGCTCAATATGCGCGGCGAAGACAAACTGCCGGACCCGCCCGTTGCGTTCAACCCCACGCCGGCCCAGATCGAACGCGGCCGCTACCTCGCGCTCGCCGGCAATTGCGCGGGCTGCCACACGGCGCGCGGTGGTGCGCCCTATGCGGGCGGTGTGGGCATCGAGACCCCCTTCGGCACGATCTTCGCCAGCAACCTCACGCCCGACCCGAACGCCGGCATCGGCGGCTGGACGTCGGCGCACTTCTGGCGCGCCATGCACAACGGGCGATCGAAGGACGGGCGGCTGCTCTACCCCGCCTTTCCGTACCCGAACTTCACGCGCGTGACGCGCGAGGATTCGGACGCGATCTTTGCCTACCTCCAGAGCATCCCGCCCGCGCCCACGCCGAATCTCGCGCACAAGCTGCGCTTCCCCTACGACACCCAGCCGGCGCTGGCCGTCTGGCGAGCGCTCTCTTTCAAGCCGGGCACCTACGTCGCCGATCCGGCCAAGCCCGCCGAATGGAACCGCGGCGCCTACCTCATCGACGGCCTCGGGCACTGCATTGCCTGCCACGGTACGCGCAACGTGCTCGGTGCCACGCAGGAAAAGCTGGGGCTTTCGGGCGGGCTCATTGCGGTCGAGAACTGGTATGCGCCTTCGTTGACCTCCAAGCGCGAGGCCGGCGTCGCCGACTGGGATCCAAAGGACGTGGCGGAACTGCTCAAGAACGGCCGCTCGGCGCGCGGCGCGGTCATGGGCCCGATGGCAGATGTGGTGTTCGGCAGCACGCAGCATCTGGACGAGGCCGACCTGCGTGCGATGGGCGTCTATCTGAAGAGCTTGCCCAACACTGCATCCGCAGCCCCGGCTGCCACGTCGACGACGTCACGCCGTGACGTGCGCGTGATGGAGCGCGGCGCGAAGATCTTCGACCAGCGGTGCGCCTATTGCCACGGCGACCAGGGCCAGGGGGCCGAGGGTGCCTACCCGCCGCTCGCGGGCAATCGCGCCGTGCTCATGGACTCGGCGGTCAATCTGATCCAGATCGTGCGGCACGGCGGCTTCCTCCCTTCCACCGGAGGCAACCCCCGCCCCTATGGCATGCCGCCCTTCCGCTACGTGCTGGACGACACCGATGTCGCCGCCGTGCTGACCTATGTCCGCGGCTCCTGGGGCAACGATGCGCCGCCGGTCACGCCGCGCGACATGCTGCGCCGCTAGCCCCTTACTCAGTAAGAACCCGGAGGTGCGGTCCCTGCGCGCTGCATGCGTCGCAAGGGCCCGATCAGCCGGGCCAGCGAAGAGCGCGCCGCGCCGATGAACTCGCCGACCGGCGCCTTGAAGGCGTCCGCCGAGAGCGATTCACCGGGAGCCGCCGGCGACAGGCCGCAGCGGCGCAGCACCCGGTTGAGTTGGTACACGCGCGCCACCCTGCGCGTGACGGAGGTGTAGAAGTTCACGCCGATCGAGATCGCCACGCGATCCCCAGGCACCGTCCAGTCGGGGTCGGACCGCGTCATGTGCGGCGAGGTGCTCGGGAAGTACACACCGTCGCCCGGACGCGTCTCGAACTCATGGCTGCGCGCCTTGAACGCTTCCTTCAGGCGCACCTTGCGCAGCGAGTGCGTGACGATGAAGTCCTCTACCGCGTCGGCGGGCACCACCACCCGGTCGGTGTGGTCCCAGACATTCATCACCTTGCGTCCGCGCAACTGCAGCCAGAAATTGTTCTCGCGGTCGATGTGAAACGGCGTCACCGAGGGCGGCGCGGAAATGAAGATGAACCCCGTCACCATGAAGATGTCCGGCTGCTCGCGCTCGATGGTCCCGCGCACGTTGTCCAGGATGTTTTCGAGCAGTTCCCGGTAGCGCGGAATGGCCTCGACGTTGTAGAGCGCAAGCCAGGAGCCGGGTTCTTCGATGCGCCGGAAGACCTCCTCAATGCTGCGCCCGTCCGGGTGCTGGCTATCGTGCGCGAATCCCGAGGCCTGCGTGATGCCGGGGCGGACGAAGCGGCACTGCTTCATCGGAGCGAGTTCCTTGGCCAGGGCCTCGAGTTCGGGCAGCTGGAACAGCGGATGCTCGTGATAGTTGTGGTGAAGCCGGCCCACCTTGTGCGTGGTGAAGCCCGCCGGATCGTCCACCCACAGGCGGCAGTCCGGCGTCAAGGTCGCCATTCTCTCGATCTCGCTTGCGCCCATAGTTCCTCCTATGGTTCTTTGAGAAGTTGTGCGAAAAGCATAACGGAGGTAACACCAAATTACTAGTTTCCGTCGAGATAGATCGAAAGGCAGAGATCAAGCAGCGGCTTGACCCTCCCATGATGTCAAGGTTGATACTTCCTGCATCCGCCGCAAATATGGCTTGAAGGACAGGAGATACCGAATGAACAGCAGCCTGGCGCTCTCGCCCGGTTCGCGCGACCTGAAGGAATGGTCGCTTCCGATCGAAGGCATGACCTGCGCGTCGTGCGTGGCGCGGGTCGAACGGTCGTTGGCCGGCATTCCCGGCGTCACGGAGGCCAGCGTCAACCTCGCCACCGAGGCGGCCAGCGTGCAGACCGATGGCTCGGTCTCGCTCGGCACGTTGCGCGCCGCCATCGAGAAGGCCGGCTACAGCGTGGGCGAAGACGCTCCGGAAGAACAGACCGCGTCATCGGCCGGAGCGCCGGTCGCACGACCGCGCCGCCGGAACGATGCATGGCCTGTCATCGCGGCCGCGATTCTCTCGGCACCGCTGGTGCTGCCCATGCTCGGGCTTCTCTTCGGCAAGGAATGGATGATCGACGGCTGGCTTCAACTGGCACTGGCCACGCCCGTGCAGTTCTGGCTGGGCGCGCGCTTCTATCGCTCGGGCTGGAAGGCCCTGAAGGCCCGTGCCGGCAACATGGACCTGCTCGTGGCCCTCGGCACGACGGCCGCCTACGGCCTCAGCGTCTACCTGCTCCTCACGCACGCCGGCCACGGCGGCATGCCGCACCTGTACTTCGAGGCCTCGGCGGTGGTCATCACGCTGGTGCTGCTGGGCAAGTGGCTCGAAACCCGGGCCAAGCGGCAGACCACCGAAGCCATCCGCGCATTGAATGCATTGCGGCCCGAGCGCGCGCGCGTTCGCCGCAACGGCATCGACCAGGACGTGGCGCTGGCGCAGGTCAGGATCGACGACCTCGTCGTCATCCGGCCCGGCGAACGCCTGCCCGTCGATGGCGCCGTGGTCGAGGGCGCCAGCGAAGTCGACGAATCGCTCATCACCGGCGAGAGCCTCCCCGTCGCCAAGCAGGTAACCGATGCGGTAACGGGCGGGTCGGTCAACGGCCAGGGCCTGCTCGTGGTTCGCACGACTGCCGTGGGCGCGGAATCGACGCTGGCGCGCATCGTGAGGCTGGTTGAATCCGCGCAGGCAAAGAAGGCACCGATCCAGCGCCTGGTCGATCGCGTGAGCAATGTGTTCGTGCCGGTGGTCATCGGCATTGCACTGCTGACTTTCCTGGGTTGGGGACTCGTCGCGGGCAACTGGGAAACGGCGATCCTGAATGCCGTCGCCGTGCTCGTGATCGCGTGCCCCTGCGCGCTGGGCCTCGCCACGCCGACCGCAATCATGGCCGGCACCGGCGTCGCCGCGCGCCATGGCGTTCTGATCAAGGATGCGGAGGCACTCGAGGTCGCGCACAGCGTGAAGATCGTCGCTTTCGACAAGACGGGCACGCTGACCGAAGGCCGCCCGGAGCTGGTGGCGTTCGAGGCGATGGACGACGACACCGCCGCGCTGCTGCGGGCCAGCGCGGCAATCCAGGCGGGCAGCGAGCATCCGCTGGCCCGTGCCGTCCTCGCGGCGGCGAAGAAGGCGAACGTCGAGATCCCGCGCGCGGGCGGCGTGCGAGCCGTGGCCGGGCGCGGCATGTCGGCCAGCGTCGATGGGCGCGAACTGCGCCTGGGCAGCACGCGCTTCATGCGCGAACTCGCGGTGCCGCTCGGCAAGCTCGATGCGCGCGCCACGCAGTTGCAGTCGGAGGGCCGCACCGTCTCGTGGCTGGCGGACGTGACCGATCGCCCCACCCTCATCGGCCTGCTGGCGTTCGGCGACACGCCCAAGGCCAGCGCCGCGGCGGCCATCCGCCAGCTGCATGCGCAAGGCATCCGGACGGCGCTCGTGTCCGGCGACAACCGCGGCAGCGCAGAGGCGGTGGCACGCGCCCTGAAGATCGATACGGTCCGCTCCGAGGTGCTGCCCGAGGACAAGGCGACGATCATCGCGCAGCTGAAGTCCGACGGAGAACGCGTCGCGATGGTGGGAGACGGCATCAACGACGCACCGGCATTGGCCGCGGCCGACGTCGGCATCGCGATGTCCACCGGCACGGACGTCGCGATGCACGCGGCCGGCATCACGCTCATGCGCGGCGACCCCGCGCTGGTGAGCGACGCCATCGACATCTCGCGCCGCACCTACGCGAAGATCCGTCAGAACCTGTTCTGGGCCTTTGCCTACAACGTGGTCGGCATCCCGCTTGCGGCCTTCGGCATGCTGAGCCCGGTGATCGCCGGTGCGGCGATGGCGTTCAGCAGCGTGAGCGTGGTCGGCAATGCGCTGCTGCTGCGGCGCTGGAAGGGAAACGCGCAATGAGCGAGGCAGGAGCAGGCATGGAACCTTTCAACATCGGGGAGGCCGCGGCGCGGTCGGGCGTCTCCGCCAAGATGGTGCGGCACTACGAATCCCTCGGCCTGTTGCCGGACGTGGCCCGCACCGATGCGGGCTACCGCCAATACACCGACAGCAACGTGCACACGCTGCGCTTCATCCGCCGTGCGCGCGACCTGGGCTTCAGCATGGCGGAGATCGCGGAACTGCTGAAGCTCTGGCAGAACAAGCGGCGAGCGAGCGCAGACGTGAAGCGCATCGCCCTCGCACATGCCGACGACCTGCATCGACGCATTGAAGAGATGACCGCGATGAAGCGCACACTGGAGCGGCTGGCGCAGTGCTGCCACGGCGACCACCGCCCCGATTGCCCCATCCTGGACGAACTCGCGGAATAAGCTCAGCCCCAGGCTTGCTCGCTTCGCGTAGCCGCCCACCCCCTTGCAGGGGGCGCTGCCTGCGGCCCGGCGGAGCCGGTTCCGCGGCAACTCACGCAGGGCCTGATCCTCTATTTGTTTTCGAAGCGGTTGTAGTCGAGGATGCCGGCTTCGAGGGATTGATCCTTTTGGTAGCGGTCGATCAGAGCGTCGCTGAAGGCCCAGAAATCGGGATTGGTGCGCCGCACGGCCCAGCGCCTCGAGAAGGCCGCGTAGTCGGCTTCGGAGCAAAGCTGGCGGATGGCTGCGGTCATCGTGGGCAGCTCGGCTGCCGTCGCTCGGTA
This sequence comes from Variovorax sp. J22R115, assembly GCF_030317005.1. Classification (NCBI taxonomy): domain Bacteria; kingdom Pseudomonadati; phylum Pseudomonadota; class Betaproteobacteria; order Burkholderiales; family Comamonadaceae; genus Variovorax; species Variovorax sp. J22R115. Next base: position 70,055 of record NZ_JASZYM010000015.1, read on the forward strand.
GAAGGCATTGGGATAGCTGCCGATCACGCCAGGGACAACCGTCAGCGAATCTTCATCAGGCCTCAGTTCGCGACGTTCGCCAAGCAGGTGCGACACACTGGCGTGCGCCGTATTGCGCAGCAGGCTGAAGGTGAGCTTGTCGCCGTTGGGTGCGTCGACCACCAGCAGTGCGCTTTCAGGCAGCCATTGCAAGGCCGAGCCTCGCACGCTTTCCAGGTCATGCAGTGGCGCTCTCAGTGGCGGCGCCACGTGACGATCGATGTCGAACCGTGTGTCCAGCACCGGCGCGAGCTTCGTTTTCATCATGCCCAGCAGCTCCCGCTTCGGGTCGGCCGTCGTGAAGCGTATGCCGCTTTCCACGGGCAGCGTCGTCGCCGGACCGCCATAGACCTGCTCGCGCGTGGCAAGACTATCGCCGCGATACCACTGGTCCCGCGTCGCCACGCGCTGCGCCTTGGGAAGCAGCGTAATGAAATTGAACTCGCCCTCCATGCGCAGGAAGTCCATGTAGAGCCGCGAGTTGAGCTGGTGTCCGACGTTGCCGTAGACGTCGTAGTTCGCGACCAGCAGGTAGTGAATGCGCTCCAGCAGCGGATAGCCGATGACCCACGCCGACTTGGGCGACTCGCCCACCATGCCCTTCACGACGCTGGCGCTGTCGAAGTGCCGGAAGACCGTCAGGGCGGCATTGCGGTTGCTCCCATCGCCATCCCAGATCAGGCGCAAGTCCAGGCTGCCGCGACTCTGCAGCGACTGCGCGAGAAAATCCGACTTGGCCTTCAGGTACTCGTTCTCGAGCCTTGCGTAGTAGAGCCAGGGGATCAGGACTTCGGTGTCACTGCTGCCCGTCGGCAGGCGCAGCAGGTTGGCATCACGCGCCAGCAGCTTCGATTGCGCCGCGTCGAAATCGTTGGTCGGGGCGAGAAACACGACCCAGAAGTGGTCCTCGATGACATCGAGCGCCATCTGGCCGCGACACACCGGCCCCTTGATGAAACCCATGATCGTGAACTCGGCCTCGTCGAGCATGAAGCGATAGCGCGCGCTGACCGGCAAGGCTTCAAAGGTCGAAAAAGGATTGGCGGCCGTGTCCGCGCTGTAGCCGGGCAGACGCTCCACCGCATAGGGCGCATCGATGAACAGTGCCCGCCAGCGCGCCATCCGTTGTGCGCCCAGGGCATAGGGCATGTGTGTCTTGGCGACGATGGACTCGCGCTCGGGCACGAGCCGGTAGTACACGCGCTCCACGCCGGGATCGTCGACCGGACGGCGGCTCGCGATCAACTGCAGCGGCTGGCCGGGCGGCGTGGCCGAGCGCACCAGCTTGAAGTACTGGCGCTGCGGATCGTCGTCGAAGTACAGGTGCGCGAGGAACAGGTGCTCGTAGGCGTAGCGGCTGAAGAGCCTTTCCTTCAGGGAATCGCCATTGAAGAAGCGCTCCCACTGGGCCATGCGCTGCGTTGCCAGCGGCGTCGGCGCGGCCGGGCCTTCGTAAGGCGCACCCTGCTCCAGCCATCGCGCGAGGACGCCATGCTCCGCAGCACTCAGTCCCGGCAGGCCGAAGGGCATGCCGCCCTGGGGCGTTGCGCGTTCGTAGCGGTCGATCTCCGCGCCGGCAGGGCACATCGCCGATCGGTCGATGGAGAAATCCAGTTCGCCCTCGACGACGCCTTCCGTCGGATGCGGATGCTGCTGCTTAAGCACGAGCAAGCGGTGCATCAGGCCAGCGGTCCGGTTGGCCTCCGGCGTGGGCGCATGCTCGTTGAGCACCGGAAAGAAGTCGCGCTCGCGCCACTCCGATGGCTTGTCGGCGTCGACGAACAGACGCGACGGCGTCGCCGCCAGCAGCCGGCTCGCGTCGTACACGGGCGTCTTGTTCGCGCCTCGCGCCAGCCCTTCCCAACTGGTGGTCTTGAGTTGGCAAGGCCCGTCGTAACAGGCGTGGCATACGACGCAGCGACGGTCGAGGATGGGCTGGATGGTCTGCGCATACGACTGCCCCGGCGGCGGCGCAAGGGGATGGTCGAAGCGCTGGGGATCCGCTGGCCCGAACAAGTCGTCGAAGCGGCGGGTCGCGATCGTGGTACAGGCAGCGATCAGGATGACGATGGTGATCAATGACGCGACACGACGCATGCAAACGGCCTTCGATTGCGGGGGTGGATCACGCACTGTACCGACTCCAAAGAAATCGGCCACCCTGCCGCCGTGAACGCTCAATTCATTGGCGTACAACCCACGCTCACCGCGCTGCCTCCAGCTTGGTCACCACGATCTTCCCGTCCACCATCTCGGCCCTGAAACGGACCTTGTCGCCCGTCTGCACCGTGTCGAGCAGCGCGTTGTCGCTGACCTTGAACACCATCGTCATGCCGGGCATCTCGAGGTTGTTCAAGGGCCCGTGCTTCAACGTGATCCTGGCGTTCTCCTTGTCGACCTTGCGCACCTCGCCGTTGCTGAGTTCGTCGGTGGCGGATTGCGCATGCGCCAGGCCGGCGAGTACGACAACGCCCGCCAGCAGTGAATTTCTGAAACCGAGCATCTGAGATTCCTTTGTATGGTGAGTCAATGACCTGCATGCCCGCGCGGCTTGCGGACCTGCACTTCGACGTTGGCGGCCGGCATGTTCTGCGACGGCATGACCGATGGCCCCGCACCGCGCGCACGCGGCGCCTTGGCAACCGGTTCGGTCAACTCACGAGCGACCGTGCCCGGCGGCTGCCTGAACCAGCCGGGGTTCGAATAGTCGCCTGCCTTCTGTCCCTTTCGGACCTTGACGACGCTGAACATGCCGCCCATCTCGACCGAGCCGAACGGGCCTTCGCCGCTCATCATCGGCGCCGTGTTGTCGGGCAAGGGCATTGCCATCTCGCTCATGTCGCCCATGCCGCGTTCACCCATCACCATGTAGTCGGGGATGAGCTTGGTGATCTTGCCGACCACATCGCTGTGGTCCACGCCGATCATGGTGGGCACGTCGTGGCCCATCGCGTTCATCGTGTGGTGGCTCTTGTGGCAATGGAAGGCCCAGTCGCCCTCCTCGTCCGCGACGAACTCGATCTGCCGCATCTGGCCGACACCGACGTCGGTCGTCACCTCGGGCCAACGCGCGCCCTTCGGCTTCGGGCCGCCGTCGGTGCCTGTCACAACGAACTCGTGGCCGTGCAGATGCATCGGATGGTTCGTCATCGTGAGATTGCCGAAGCGGATGCGGACCTTGTCGTTGTGCCGCACGTTCAGCGACTCGATGCCCGGGAAGATGCGGCTGTTCCAGGACCACAGGTTGAAGTCCAGCATGGTCATGATCTTCGGCGTCGCGCTGCCGGGCTCGATGTCGTAGGCGTTGAGCAGAAAGACGAAATCGCGATCGACCTCGTCGATCAGCGGATGCGCCGCCTTCGGGTGCGTGACCCAGAAACCCATCATCCCCATGGCCATCTGCGCCATCTCATCCGCGTGCGGGTGGTACATGAAGGTGCCCGGCCGGCGCGCCGTGAATTCATAGACGAAGGTCTTCCCCGGCGCGATGGCCGGCTGCGTGAAGCCCGAGACACCATCCATGCCGTTGGGCAAGCGTTGGCCGTGCCAGTGGATGCTGGTGCGCTCGGGCAGCTTGTTGCTGACGAAGATGCGCACGCGGTCACCTTCGACCACTTCGATGGTCGGCCCGGGCGACTGGCCGTTGTAGCCCCACAAGTGCGCCTTGAACCCCGGCGCCATCTCGCGCACCACCGGCTCGGCGACGAGATGGAACTCCTTGACGCCACTGTTCATTCGCCAGGGCAGCGTCCAGCCGTTGAGCGTGACGACGGGGTTGTAGGGCCGTCCGCTGGATGGCGAAAGCGGCGGCATGGTATCGGGCCGGGTCTGCAGCACCGGCTCAGGCAAGGCGGCCATCGCCACCCTGGACACCGAAGCGGCTGCGATCGCGCCGGTGATGGCGCCGGCAGCGCTCAGGAAATTGCGTCTGTGCGTCATGGTTTCAAGGGGAAGTGGGCTTTCCGATGACCGACGCGGCCAGCGCGGCATCGGCAAGCCAGAACTGTTGCTGAGCGTCGATGGCGGCCATCACGCTCGTGATCTGCTCGCGCGTCTCTGCGAGCAGTTCGAAGACGCCGATCAGCATGCCGTTGTAGCGAAGCATGTTTTCCTCGGCCATGGTCTGGCGCAGCGGCACGATCTCGTCCCGGTAGTGCCGCGCGATGTCGTAGGCGGTGCGGTACGCGGAGTAGCCTTCGCGCAGCTGCGAGTTGGCGCCGCGCACGGTCGCGTCGTAGCGGTAGGCGGCGGCGAGCGCCTGCGCATTCATCGCATCGCGCTGCGCAGTGCCCCAGTCGAAGAGCGGCAGTCGGACGTCGAGCTCGTAGCCGTTGCGATTGACTCTGCCTCCGCTCGCGAAGACCGTGTCATGCCGCGCGCCGGCTTCGATGTCGATGAAGGTGGGCAGGAGGTTCAGTCCCTGGGTCTTGCCAGCCACGTCGAGTTGCGCGCGCGCGAGTCGGACATCGAGCCGCTGATCGTTCGCCGCACCTGCCACTTCGTCGGCTTCGCGCGGCGCCTTGGGCAGGTCGGGCAAGCGGTCCGGCAGCGTCAGCTTCGCGGCCTGCGCGTCGTCCAGGCCGAGCATGCGAACGAGATCCTCGCGCGCAGCCGCCGTCGCGTGCTGCGCGGACGCCAGCCGCGTCGTCGCGTCCGCGTGAAAGACCTGTTGCCGCGCGCGCTGGAGCTTGCTGAAGTTCCCGACCTGCTGCATGCGCCGGGCCAGTTCGGCGCTGGCTTGCGCGGCCTCGTTCACCTGCACGGCGTACTGAAGCGATTGCTGCTCCGCGACCGCGCGCACCCAGGCCTGGCGCACCTGCGTCACCTGGTCGACGACCGTGGAGGCAAGCTGCACCTTGACCTGCGCCGACCGGCTCTTCGAGAGCGCCATGCGCTGAGGCAACAGGATCAGATCCACCAGGCCGAAGGACAGCAGGCGTCCCAGTTCAAGTTCATCGCCGAGCCGGAGACGCTCGAACTTGAAGAGCGGATTCGGGAGCCTTCCGCTCTGATTGGCTGCAGCCATGTCGGCCCAGCTTTGCGCAAGCAGCGCCTGGACGGCTGGACTGTTGGCGAGCGCGACCCGGACCGCATCGCTTTCGGAAAGCGGACGCGTCAGCAGATCGTCTGTCAGCGCCGCACGGGCCTCGCGCTGTTCGTCGGTGCGGCTGAGTTCCAGCTTGCCATCGGTGAACTGCGATGTGCTGGCGTTCGTCTCCTCGAGCACCTCATCGATGCCGACCGAGGCGCAGCCGGTGAGCAGGAGCGCTGCGGCGGCCATTGCGCTCAGCGTCACGGCGCGCATCACGGATGCTCCTTGTGCGCCGGCATGGCATGCCCATGCCCCTCCTGTGGATGGGCATCGTTCGACGGCGCTGCCACGTCTCCTGAACCCTGCGCCTCCTTGGCATAGGCGCGCCAACCGCCCCTGCCGTGGACGGTGTCGTTCGCCTCTCTCCAGGGGATGGGTTTGTCGTTGGCGAACGGCCGATAGCCATCCAGCGCCGAGCGGTATGTCAAGGCAGGCGGCGCGGCGCCTGCTCCTGTCGAAGCAGGCGTCGAAGGCGTCTGCGCCACGGCGGCGCACGCCGCCAATGCAGGCAATGCGCCCAGCCAGCGGGCTGGCAATGAAGAAGACATGGAATCCTCGCGATGTTCATGAACGGAGCGACGTCAGCAACCCTCCAGGGGGCGGACGCGCGAGCGATACATGGCGCGTCAAGGCACGCCGGCAGCCAGGGCGGCCGGTGGTGTGACGCGACTAGGCGCGAGGTGGTTTGTCGGGAACGCGAGACGCGAACGTCGCCTTCGCGCTGGCCGGCTCGGCCAGATCGGCTTGCGGCAAGACGTGGGCCGGCGCGACCTGCGTGTCGCTCGTCAAGGCGACGGCATGGCACGAGACGCAGGTGGAACACTTGTGCGAGGTGTCGGCATGCGCGTGGGAGGTGTTCGCGCGGCTGTCGTCATCGGCATGCGGTGCGGCATCGTGATGGTGCGCCGCATGGTCATGCGACGCCATCGCCGTCTTCATGGCGGGCTCCGGTGTTCCGCAGAGCGCCATCGACGCCGCCGCATACCCCTGGAAGGGTACGGCGAGCATCACCAGCCACAGCAGGAACACGCGAACGCGGGACATCCGGTGATTCTATCGGCCGCTCAAAGCCCGATCACTGAATCACCTTGTCCGCCCGGTTCATCACCGAACGCGGAATCGTGAAGCCGAGTCGCTTGGCCGTGTTGAGGTTGATCAGCAACTCGAACTTCGTCGGCTGTTCGATCGGAAGGTCGGCGGGCTTGGCGCCTTTCAGGATCCGGTCGACATAGCGGGCGCCGTCCTTGCCCTCGTTGCCGTAGCCGGGCCCATAGGCCATCAGGCACCCGTTTTCCGCGTAGTCGCCCCGGGCGCAGATGGTCGGCAATCCGTTTTCGATGGCCAGTTCCGCAATCAGCTTCTGGTTGGAATTCGCGACCGGATTCAGCGTCACCCACACGGCCGTGGCGCGCGCCTTGACGGCATCCTTGAACGCCTGTGCATACCTGTCTGCGCTGCTGGCTTCCATCGAATAGAGCTGGAGCCCCAGCTTCTCCGCCGGCACCTGGCTGGCCTCCCACTGCGGGATGGAGCCAGGCGCATGCGGATCCCACAGCACCGCCACGCGGACGGCCTTGGGGTCCGTTTCCTTGAGGAGTTCCAGCCGCTTCCCGGTGAGGATGGCCGCCACGTTGGTGACGCCCGTGCTGTTCCCGCCGGGCCGCGCCAGGCTTTCGGCCAGCCCGGTGGTGACCGGATCGGTGACTCCCATGAAGACGATGGGCACCGTCGAAGTTGTCTTCTTGGCCGCCTGCGCGGCATTGGTGGTCACCGTGACGAGCACGTCGATGTCCATGCGCACCAGTTCCTCGGCCAGCATGGGGAGCCGTTGCAGATCCTGGCTTTCGTGACGGTAGTCGATGCGGATGGTCTGCCCTTCGACATAGCCGAGATCGCGGAGGCCCTTCTTGAACGCTTCCAGGCGCGGCGCGTCTGCGGAGGCCGAGACGGCCGCCAGGTAGCCCAGGTGCGGAATCTTCTTCGGCTGCTGGGCAAGCGCCGGGCAGCCGGCCATCAGCACGGCGCCCAGGAGAAGCCCCACGATCTTGCTGCGCATCGAAGTCCTCCTTGTTGCCGGCAGCCGCAGGGATCGATTTTGCGCTGCTTCCGGCCCAGCGCTGGTGTGCATGCGCGGTATCGGGTCGGCCAATAGGCCTAAGCGGCCGGTCTTCCCATCATGCGAATGGCGATGTCCAATGGAGGGTTCATGACGCCCCCGGATTCGTCTCCCGCTTCGCTCTCGGGCGATCTCGCGCCGCCGGCCGGTGGGCGACGCTTCGCGGTGCTGTCGCAGGCGACGCGGGAGGTTCACCGTGGACGCCTGTTTCGCAAGTACCTGCTGCTCATCCTCTCGCTGGTGACGAGCGTGCTGCTGGCCTCCAGCGCGATCGGGCTCTACTTCTCCTACCAGGAGAACAAGACGTCGCTCGCCAGCTTCCAGCATGAGAAGGCGGTCAGTGCGGCCTTGCGCATCGAGCAGTACGTCCAGCAGGTCTCCCAGCAATTGACCTATGCATCCCTCGCCCAGTTGGACGCCTCCGACCTGGAATCGCGGCGGACGGAATTCTGGCGTCTGCTGCGCCAGGCCCCGGAGGTGACCGACATCGCCCAGCTCGACCGCACGGGCCGAGAGCAGATCGCGGTATCCCGGCTGGGCATGGACGTCATGGGGTCCGGCAAGAATCGGTCGGCTGAAGAAGCCTTCCGCAACGCCGTTCCCGATGCTGCGTGGTTCGGCCCGGTCTACTTCAACCGCGACACCGAACCCTATATGACGGTGGCGATCCGCTCGGGCGGCGAGAAGGGCCCCGTCACCATCGCCGAGCTCAACCTCAAGTTCATCTGGGAGGTGGTGTCGCGCATCCAGATCGGCCAGAAGGGCAAGGCCTACGTCGTCGACAGCAACGGGCTGCTGGTGGCGGACCCGGACATCGGACTGGTCCTGCGCAAGACCAGCGTGGCATCGCTCCCGCATGTGCAGGCCGCGGCAGCCGATGGCACCGTCGAGGACCAGGCAATGGTGTCGCGCGACCTGCATGGCGCCACCGTGCTGACCTCGATGGCACCGATCAAGTCGCTGGGCTGGAAAGTCTTCGTCGAACAGCCGATTGCCGAGGTGTACGCAAAGCTCAACGCATCCTTTCTGCGCGCCGCGGTGCTGCTGCTGGCCGGCCTGTTGATCTCGGCACTGGCGGCGTCGGTGTTGGCACGCAGCATGGTGCAGCCGATCCGCACGCTCGCCCGGGGTGCGCGGCGCATCGGCGAAGGCGATCTGAAGCAGGAGATCGTCGTCAAAACGGGCGACGAGTTGGAAGGCCTGGCCCACCAGTTCAACCGCATGTCGGCGCAGCTTCGCGAGTTGTACGGCGGGCTCGAACGCAAGGTGGAACTGCGCACCGCCGAGCTGACCGCTGCGCTCGAATTCCAGACCGCGACGGCGGAGATCCTTCGCGTGCTGAGCCGCTCGCCGACCGATCTGCAACCGGTGCTGCAGGCGGTGGCCGAACGCTCGGTGCGGCTGTGCCGCGCGCATGGCAGCCGTGTCTGGCTGCCGGAAGGCGATCACCTGCGGGCCATGACCGGCTACCAGATCGAGACCGGCGCCGAACTGGGCCGCGACGAGCTGCCACTGAGCAGCGCGACGGTGATCGGCCGCGCCTTCGTCGAGCGCCGGACGGTCCACGTCGAGGACATCGCGAAGCTGATCGATTCGAAGTACCCGGATTCGCGCGAGGCGCAGACGCGCCTCGGATTCCGGACCGTGCTGGCCGTGCCCATGGTCCGCGAGGGCGCGTCGGTCGGCATCATCGCCGTGCTTCGCAAGGAGGTGCAACCCTTCTCGAACGCCGAAGTCCGCCTCGTCGAGACCTTTGCGGACCAGGCCGTGATCGCGATCCAGAACGCGCGGCTCTTCCAGGAGATCGAGGACAAGAGCCGGCAGCTCGAAGTCGCCAACCACCACAAGTCGGAGTTCCTGGCGAACATGTCGCACGAGTTGCGCACGCCCCTGAACGCCATCATCGGTTTCTCCGAGGTGCTGACCGAGCGGATGTTCGGCGAGGTCAACGACAAGCAGATGGAATACCTGCAAGACATCCACTCCTCCGGCCAGCATCTGCTGACGCTCATCAATGACGTGCTGGACCTGTCGAAGATCGAGGCGGGCCGGATGGAGCTGGACTCGAGTTGCTTCGACCTCGGCCTGTTGCTGGACAACGCGCTCACCCTCGTGCGCGAGCGGGCGCAGCGCAACGGCTTGTCGATGTCGCTGGAGGTGGGCGAAGGGTTGAACGAGTGGGTGGCGGATGCCCGCAAGGTCAAGCAGGTGGTGGTGAACCTGCTGTCCAACGCGGTGAAGTTCACGCCGGCCGGCGGCCGCGTGCGACTGAGCGCGCGGCGCGTCGAGAAGGCCGGCAAGCCGATGGCCGAGGTGAGCGTGGCCGACACCGGCGTGGGCATCGCGCCCGAAGACCAGGCACTGGTGTTCGACGAATTCCGGCAGGCGGGCGGCGACTACCTGCGCAAGGCCGAGGGCACCGGACTCGGCCTGTCACTGGCCAAGCGCTTCGTCGAGTTGCATGGCGGAACGCTGGGCGTCGAAAGCCGCCTCGGCGAAGGCGCGACCTTCACTTTTCTTCTGCCGCTGCTGACTCTGGAGACCCTTGCATGAGCGCAGCGCCGGACCGCTCCAAGCAAGCTCGCACCGCAGTGCGAAGCACGGAGGTTACCCAATGAGCACCATCCTGATCGTCGAGGACAACGAGAAGAACATGAAGCTCGCCCGCGACATCCTCCAGCACAAGGGCCACGTCACGCTGGAGGCCAAGACCGGGGAACAGGGCGTTCGGCTCGCGGTGCTGCATCAGCCGGACCTGATCCTGATGGACATCCTGCTGCCAGGCATCGACGGCATCGCCGCCCTGCGCCAGATTCGCGAGCAGCCCGAGCTGGACGCCACGCCGGTCATCGCGATCTCGGCTTCGGTCATGCCGGACGCCCAGCACAACATCGTCAGCTCGGGCTTCGACGCCTTCCTGACCAAGCCCGTGTCGCTCAAGCCCTTTCTCGAAGTCGTGGATCGCCTGCTGAGCGAGGGACGTTCGAAATGAGCGCGCACATCCTGGTCGTCGACGACGTTGCGCAAAACCTCCGGCTGCTGTCGGACCTGCTGAGTGCGCGCGGCTATCGGACGAGCACCGCCGCGTCCGGCGAAGAGGCCCTGGCGAGCATCGCCGCCGACCCGCCCGACCTGGTGCTGCTCGACGTGATGATGCCGGGCATGAACGGCTACGACGTGTGCCGCGCCATCCGCGCCGACCCGGCCTGCGCCGTGCTTCCGGTGGTGCTGGTGACCGCGCTCGACCCCGAGCAGGAGCGCGTGAAGGGGCTGAACGCAGGCGCCGACGACTTCCTGAGCAAGCCCATCAACCAGGCCGAGTTGATGGCGCGCGTGCGTTCATTGCTGCGGGTGAAGACGCTGTACGACGAAGTGCAGCGCCAGCGCGCCGAACTGCAGGCGTGGAACGCCACGCTGGAGCGACGCGTGCAGGAGAGCGTGCAGCAGCTCGAACGCATCGGCCAGCTCAAGCGCTTCTTCTCCCCCCAACTGGCCGAGGCCATTCTTGCGGGTGGCGCCGACGATCCGCTGCGAAGCCATCGGCGCGAGATCACCGTCGTCTTTCTCGACCTGCGCGGCTTCACCGCCTTCACCGAGACCGCGGAGCCTGAAGAAGTGATGGCCGTGCTGGCGCAATACCACGCTGCGATGGGGCGGCTGGTGCTGGCCCACGAGGGCACGCTGGAGCGCTTCTCTGGCGACGGCATGATGATCTTCTTCAACGATCCGCAACCCGTGGCCGACGCACCGGCGCGTGCCTTGCGCATGGCCGTCCAGATGCAGGGGGAGATGGCCGCCCTCAGCGGACAATGGCGCCGCCGCGGCTACGACCTGCACATGGGCATCGGCATTGCGCAAGGCTTCGCGACGCTAGGCGGCATCGGCTTCGACGCGCGCATCGACTACGGCGCCATCGGCACGGTCACCAACCTGGCTGCCCGGCTTTGCGGGGAGGCGGCGGGTGGCGAGATCCTGATCTCCCAGCGCGTTCATGGTGCACTGCAGGATGGAACGCCGGATGCCGCGTGGTCGATCCAGGAGGCCGGTGAACTGGAACTCAAGGGGTTCCAGCGCAAGGTGCCGGCTTGGCGAGTGGTTTGCGTGTCCTGAGGAGAAATGCCATGCGTGTGATGGTGATGGTCAAGGCGACCAGGGAATCGGAAGCCGGCGAAATGCCCGGCACGGACCTGCTGGCGGCCATGGGCAAGTTCAACGAGGAACTCGTCAGGGCGGGCGTGCTGCTGGCTGGCGAAGGCCTGCACCCGAGCGCGCGAGGCAAACGGGTGCGCTTCTCGGGCAACGAGCGGGCCGTGATCGACGGCCCCTTCGCGGAGACCAAGGAACTCATCGCCGGGTTCTGGCTGTGGCAAGTCAAGTCCATGGATGAGGCCGTCGAATGGGTCAGGCGATGTCCCAATCCCATGCACGGCGACTCCGAGATCGAGATTCGGCAACTACTGGACTACACAGGGAGAGAGGGCTGATGCGGTGGGGACCGTTCCACACTTCCACCAAACATCCGTCGAACTCGCGGTCGGCCCTGAATCGAACTCAGGCCGACCCTTGGTCAGAAGTGCGCCCGGCACCTTGATCCCTACGGAGGGAATTGATCACCTTGTATGAGTTCTGGCTGCTTCCAATATCGACCACGACCGGCGTGGTGAGGTATGCATTTTTTAGCGCCCCGGCCATCAGGCCCGTCCGGCGTTCCAAACTGCATCCGTCATGTGACCCTCGATGTGTCGGCCCTCAGGTGGCCGACTGGCGCGGATTCTGCCAGTGGTCGTTGTCTGGCTGCGCGGGCGAGAATGACGACATGAAGAAACCGATCATCGCCTCTCTGGCCGTCACTCTGGTCGCTTCGGCTTCTGCGCAAACGCTCGTTTGCAACAGCGAGGTCGGCAAGCTGTTCGGCTCCCGGCAGATTGAAATTGTGCGCAGCGGCGACGGCATCACGGTTCGCGCCTCCAATGCGTCGAACGATGAGTGGGCGTATCGAGTTCTTGCTGAGAGCAAGACACTCGGGGCGTTTCGTGCGGTTCGCATGGTCAAGTCTGCTGGCCCGCCCAGTGGGCTTGACGCCGTGCTGGGCGGGGAACTGTTTGTGCGCCGCGACGGCGCTTCTCTTCGGGCGTTTGCTACAGGCTCGATGACGTCCGGTGAGGTCAGTTCGGAACAGTTCGTCTGCCGGTAGAGGGGCGGGCACCGGAAGGTCCCCCAGTGGTCAGTTTGAGACAGATGAAATGGCCGACACTCCGAGATCGAGATTCGGCCGTTGTTCGAGATCGACGATTTCAGCTAGCGCCAGGCGTTGCCCACCTGGATGTATCAGGTTCCGCCCTCCGGCCCTTCGCATAGTCGAGCCCGACCCACATGCCGAGGCGCCGCGCGATCTGGTAGCGAAAGCCCACTCCGCGGCTGATGACGTTCTCCGCCTCGCTGAAGCTCGTGCTCTTGCCCCAGGCGCGTCCCGCACCAACGGAATCCGATCGCTGCGCAGCCTTCGAGCGGGGCTATTGCACCAAGGGGCACTCCCGCCCCTGGGCTGTGGCAGCATGCGGCCCATTCAAGACGCGAAAGGCAAGGCGTGACCGCAGCAATTCAAGAGGCATTGGTCGTCAGCGAGACAGTCGGCGTACCGGCGAAGGTCGTCTATGACTTCAGCCGGCAAATGGAGAACCTGCCGCTGTGGGCGTCCGGTCTGGCCGCGGGCATCCAGCAGCGGGACGGGGCATGGTTCGCGGACTCGCCGATGGGGCAGGTCAAGGTGGAGATGGCGCCTGTCAATCCGTTCGGTGTGCTCGATCACGACGTCACGCTCCCGGACGGAGTCCGCGTCCACAACGCGCTCCGGGTCACGCCCTGCGGCGATGGAAGCCTGCTGACCTTCGTCGTCCTTCGATTGGCGGGCGTCAGCCAGGAGAGCTTCGACGCTGACGTGGCGCATGTGCGCCGCGACCTCGCGGCGTTGAAGCGCCTGCTCGAATTGCCGTGAACCTTCATCGGCTCGATCTGTTTTCGCTGTCGCTGTTCAGCCAGGTCGCGCGCAGCGGCAGCATCAGCAAGGGCGCCGAACTGGCGCACCTGGCCGTCGGCGCCGCCAGCAAGCGCATCACCGATCTCGAGGCGGCCGTGGGCGCCACATTGCTGGAACGCCATTCGCGCGGGATCACCCTGACCGTGGCCGGCCAAGCGCTGCAGGTGCATGCGCAACGCATCCTCAGTGACGTCGATCAACTGGCCGCGGACCTGTCGGACCATGCGACCGGCCTGGTGGGCGTCGTGCGGCTGTGGGCCAATACGTCGGCGGTGACGCAGTTCCTGCCGGCGGACATTTCGTCTTTCGTCCGTGCGAACGCTGGCATACGCATCGAACTCGAGGAAGAGGACAGCGGCGAAGTGGTGCTGGCAGTGCTCGACGGCCGCGCCGATATCGGCATCTTCGCCGACCGCACGCCCGCGCTGGGCCTGCACCAGATGAACTACCGCGAAGACCGCCTGGTCCTCGTGGTGCCGCAGGGCCATCCACTGGCGCGCCGCCGTACCGTGCGCTTCGAGGAGGCCATCGACTACGACTTCGTCAGCCTGCCCAAGAGCACCTCGCTGGCCAAGCGCCTGCAGGCCGAGACCAAGGCGCTCGGCCGCAGCCTGAAGATGCGCCTGCAGGTCCGCAGCTTCGACGCGATGTGCCAGATGGTGGCAGCCGGCCTGGGCGTTGCAGTGCTGCCGCGAGATGCAGTCCGGCCTCACCTGCGCTCGATGAACCTGAAGCAGATCGCGTTGCAGGATTCGTGGGCGGCGCGCCGACTCCTGATCGGCCTGCGAGACGCGAGCGCAGTGCCCCGGCACGTGCGCCTGCTGATCGACCACCTCTGCGATCCCGCCGGGCACTAGCCGCGCCACGGGACACGCCTTCGGGGAAACCCGTGCCAGCTTTCGCGATCCACGAAAGCTGGCTCAGTGCCTTTGTCGTTCCCCTGGCGAGGCTGCGATTCCAGAATTCATGCACCCCTTGGAGACAAGCATGAACGATGAAACCGCATCCAGCCCCCTGACGCCCGCCGCCCTGAAGGGCTTGCGCGTCATCGAGATGGGCCAACTGATCGCAGGCCCCTTCGCCGGCAAGACGCTCGGCGAATTCGGCGCCGACGTGATCAAGATCGAGGCGCCGGGCACGGGCGATCCGCTGCGCAACTGGCGCCTCATCAAGGAAGGCACATCGGTGTGGTGGCAGGTGCAGTCGCGCAACAAGCGCTCGATCGCGCTGGACCTGCGCAGCGCCGAAGGACAGGAGATCGCCCGCAAGCTGATCGCCGAGGCCGATGTGCTGATCGAGAACTTCCGCCCGGGCACGCTCGAAGGCTGGGGCATGGGCTACGACGTGCTCTCCAAGCAGAACCCCGGCCTGGTGATGCTGCGCATCTCGGGCTACGGCCAGACCGGCCCCTACCGCGACCTGCCGGGCTTCGGCGCCATCGGCGAGGCGATGGGCGGCCTTCGCCACTTGACCGGCGAACCGGCCCGCGTGCCGGTGCGCTGCGGCATCTCGATCGGCGACACGCTGGCCGCGCTGCACGGCACCATCGGCATCCTCACCGCGCTGTATCACCGCAAGGTCAACGGCGGCCAGGGTCAGGTGATCGACGTGGCGCTGCACGAGGCAGTGTTCAACGTCATGGAGAGCCTGCTGCCCGAGTACAGCGCTTTCGGTGCTGTGCGCGAGGCGGCCGGCAGTGCGCTGCCGGGCATCGCGCCCTCCAACGCCTACCGGTGCAGCGACGGCTATGTGCTCATCGCGGGCAACGGCGACAGCATCTTCAAGCGACTGATGCAGGTGATCGGCCGCGACGACCTGGGCGCCGACACCGAACTCGCCAACAACGCCGGCCGGGTGGCCCGCGTCGCAGAACTCGACGAGGCGATCGAGGCGTGGACGCAGACACGCCCGGTCGCCGCGGTGCTCGCCGTCCTCGGCGAGGCCCGGGTGCCGGCCGGCAAGGTCTACACCGCCAAGGACATCGACGAAGACCCGCACTACCGGGCGCGCGACATGATCCTCCAGCAGACCACGCGCGACGGCTACGTGGTCGACGTGCCTGGCGTGGTGCCCAAGCTGCTCGGCACGCCGGGCACGGTGCGCTCTTCGGCGCCGCGCCTGGGCGACGACACCGACGCGGTGCTCGATGAAATCGGCTTTTCAACTCAAGACATCGCCGCCCTGCGCGGCAGGAAGGTGGTCGCATGAATCGCAATGACACGCTCTGGAACGGCGCCGGGCGGCGCATTCACATGCAGGAGGTCGGCACGCGCGACGGCCTGCAGGTCGAAGAGGCCTTTGTTCCGACCGAGGACAAGATCGCACTGGTCAATACCCTGTCGCGTGCCGGCATGGCGAAGATCGAGGTGACTGCCTTCGTGTCGCCCAAGGCCATCCCGGCCTTGCGCGATGCCGAGATCGTGCTGCGCGAAATCGAGCGCCGGCCCGACGTGGTCTATAGCGCGCTGGTGCCCAACGTGCGCGGCGCCGAGCGCGCCATCGACGCGAACGCCGATGAGCTGAACCTCGTGATGTCGGCCAGCGAAACCCACAACCTCGCCAACCTGCGCATGACGCGCCAGCAGTCCTTCGCAGCGCTGTCGGAAGTCAACGCGCTGGCTCGGCAGGTCAAGGTGCCGGTCAACGTTTCGCTCTCGTGCTCGTTCGGTTGCCCGATGGAGGGAGATGTGCCCGTGGCCACCGTGCTCGACTGGTGCGCACGCTTCATCGAAGGCCTGAGCGCGCGCGGCGTCACACTCTGCGACACGACGGGGATGGCCTATCCGGGGCAGGTCGCCGCGCTCACGGCGGCCTTCCGTGATCGCTGGCCGGGCACGGAGCTCACGCTGCACTTCCACAACACGCGTGGCATGGGCCTGGCGAACGTCCTGGCGGCCATCGATGCCGGTGCCGACCGCTTCGACGCATCGCTCGGCGGCATCGGCGGCTGCCCTTACGCCCCCGGCGCGACCGGCAACGTCTGCAGCGAGGAGATCGTTCATGCGCTCGAATTGATGGGCTATCGCACCGGCGTCGATCTCGCGTTGCTGGTCGAAGCTTCACGACGCCTGCCGGCGCTGATCGGCCACGACATTCCGAGCCAGATCGTCAAGGCAGGACGCCGGCTCGACCTGCATCCGGTGCCTGCCGACTTCGCCGCCATCCGTGAACGTGCGCTGGCGCGCGCCATCTGAGATTTCCAACAACCGAGAGAGACAACCATGACATTTCACCAATCCCCATCCGCAACCCCATTCACACGCCGCACACTGGCCGTCTTGATCGCGGCGTCCGGCATGGTCGGCGCCGGGCTGGCCATCGCCCAGGACGGGCCGTATCCAAGCCGCCCGATCACGATGATCGTCCCCACCGCGCCCGGCGGCACGACGGACATCTCGGCGCGCATGCTTGCCGATCCGCTGGGCAAGGCGCTTGGCCAGTCGGTGATCGTCGACAACAAGGGCGGCGGCAACGGTGCGATTGCCGCGATCGCGGTGAAGCGTGCCGACCCGGGCGGCTACACGCTCCTGATGCAGTACTCGGGCTACCACGTGATCACGCCGCACGTGAGCCAGCAGAAGCCGCAATGGTCAGCGGAAGACTTTCGTCCCGTCGCCAACGTGCTGAGCGCGCCGCAAGTCATCGTGGTGCGCGAGGGCGTGCCCGTGAAGAACCTCGCCGAGCTGATCGCCTACGCCAAGGCCAACCCGGGCAAGTTGACCTATGCGTCGTCGGGCAATGGCTCGCTCCAGCATGTGACGGGTGCCATGCTCGAACAGCAGGCCGGCATCCAACTCACGCACGTGCCGTACAAGGGCACGGGTCCGGCGCTGCAAGACCTGCTCGGCGGCCAGGTCGACATGACCTTCGGCACGCCGCCGCCCTTCATGCAGCACATCCAGGCAGGCAAGCTCCGTGCGTTGGCGGTCACCGGCAAGACGCGTCTCACTTCGCTGTCCAACGTGCCGACCGCCGCCGAGGCCGGCATGCCCAAGCTCGACGCCACCTCATGGTTCGCCGTGTTCGCGCCGGCCAAGACGCCGCAGGCCGTGGTCGATCGCCTGAGCAGCGAGATCGCCAAGATCACGGCGACGCCGGCGTTCCAGCAAAAGGCGGCTGAACAGGGCGCCTCGGCCGACTACATGGACCCGAAGAAGCTCGGCGACTACAGCAAGGCCGAATTGGCGCGCTGGGGGGATGTGGTCAAGGCGGCGCGAATCCAGGCGGAATGAGCGCGGCCTGAGGGAGCGCAGGCGCGATGGGAAGGAAACGGCGAAACTCTTCACCGTGTTTCTTTCCAGTTCCCAGGAGCCGAGCCTTGTCATCCAAAGCCGCCCGCATCGCACTGTCGGCCTCAGCAGCCGCGCTTGGCAGCATCGCAACCTACTGGGCTCTGCTTGCCCTACGCCAGGGACACATCCTCTTCGACGCCCGCAAGCGGCACCCCGTCGTTCACCTGTCCGACGACTTTTCCACCTACTCCCACACCGTGCCGGGCGGAATGGTCCGCGGGTATGTCTATCACCCGCACGGCGAGGAGGCGCTACGGGACCTGTTCATCTATTTCGCGGGCCGGGGCGAGGACGTCCGCGCCACGGCCCAGGCGCTGCACTGGCTTCCGGAAGGCTTCGGATTCGCCGCGATCAACTACAGGGGTGTCGCCGACTCCCAAGGTCACCCTTCCGAGATCGCCTCCGTCAAGGACGCCAGCCAGTTTGCCAATCACCTGCGCCAGGCCTTGCCCAACGCGCGCCTGCACGTCGTCGGTCGTAGCCTGGGAACTGGCGTGGCCATCCAGCTCGTCGCACGCCAGGAGTTCTCGAGCCTCCAACTGGTCACGCCGTACGACTCGATGCTGGAAGTGGCGAAGAGGCGATTTCCGCTGGTTCCGCTCTCCCTCCTGCTGCGGCACCAATTCAATTCCCTCGCTCATAGCCGGGAAGTCGCCGCGAAGACCCAGGTCCTGTTGGCCGAGTCGGACGACGTCGTGCTGCCGGAGCGATCGGAGAAGCTCATTGCAGCGTGGCCCACGCCCATCGCCGTGCAGACGATCCCGGGCTCCAACCATCACAGCATCATGGGGCTCGAGCCGACCTGGCTTCATCTCGTCGACTTCGCGTTGACATCGGTCCTGCCTGAGCCGAAGGCCGCATGACCGCCCGATCACCTTGAATTTTCCGCATGCGCCCGTAGATTCCGTCCTTGGCGAGCAACACCGACGGAGTACCCATGACCGAGACCGAATCG
This sequence comes from Variovorax sp. J22R115, assembly GCF_030317005.1. NCBI lineage: Bacteria > Pseudomonadati > Pseudomonadota > Betaproteobacteria > Burkholderiales > Comamonadaceae > Variovorax > Variovorax sp. J22R115. The sequence goes on from NZ_JASZYM010000015.1 coordinate 88,586, forward strand.
CTGCACATCGTGTGCCCGCACTGCCATACCACCAACCGCGTGCGCAAGGCGCAGCTCAGTAGCGCGCCGGATTGCGGCAACTGTCATCAGCCTCTGTTCACCGGTCGTTCGACCGCGCTGGACGAAGCCTCCTTCGATCGTCACGTCACACGCAACGAGCTTCCGGTGCTGGTCGATTTCTGGGCGCCCTGGTGCGGACCGTGCCGTCAGATGGCGCCGGGCTTCGAGCAGGCGGCGGCGCAACTGGAGCCCCATGTGCGGCTCGCGAAGGTCGACACCGAGGCGGTCCCGGCCCTCGGCGCGCGCTTCAATATCCGGAGCATCCCGACACTGGCGCTTTTCAAGGGCGGTCGGGAAGTGGCGCGTCAGGCCGGCGCGATGGGCGCCGCGGACATCGTCCGATGGGTCCAGGCGCACTCGCGCTAGATCGACGGCCCGGGCGTTCGACTACGGGGTGGGCAGCGCGTCAGGATCGGCGCGCGAGTCGATCTTGAGCTGAAGAAAAGCCAGATCGAGCCAGGCGCCGAACTTGGTGCCGACCTCCTTCAGAAGACCGACCTCTTCGAAGCCGAGCTTCTTGTGCATCTCGATGGAGCCGGCATTCTTCGCGTCGATGCCCGCGACCAGCACATGCTTGCCGATGCGGCGCGCGCGATCGATCAGGGCGACCATCAGCGTCTTGCCGATGCCCGCCCCGCGGGCGTCCTGGCGGACATACACGGAATGCTCCACCGTGTGGCGGTAGCCATCGAAAGCGCGCCAGTCTCCGAATGACGCATAGCCGGCGACGGCGCCACGGTCGTCGATCGCCACGAGCACCGGGTAGCCCGCCCGCTGCCGGTCCGCCAGCCAGGCCGCGCGGTTGGCCGCGTCGACGGTCTTTTCGTTCCAGATCGCGGTGGTGTGGAGCACCGCGTCGTTGTAGATGGCGACGATGCCATCGATGTCGCCCGCTTCCGCGTCACGTACCTGCATGGTCGCCTCCGGATGAGTGTTGCCAGGCCCCGAATCGCAGATCATCGGTCGGGATTGCGCGCACCCTCGGGCCGAAGCTGCTGATGTTCGTGAGCGTCTCGTTGTGATGCCGGATCACCTGGATGGGAGACAGGTGCCGGTTGCCTTCGGTGGTGTGCGCGTCCTCGACGAGGACGACCGGGAAGCCCAGCGCTAGCGCCCTGCGCGTGGTGGTGTCCACACAGAATTCCGTGTGCATCCCGCAAATGACGAGATCCGTGATCGCGTGGTGGTTGAGCAAGCGCTCCAGCTCCGTGCGATGAAACGAGTCCGGCGTCGTCTTGCGGATGCGCAGGTCCGTCGGCTCGACATGGAGACCACGGGCAAGCTGCCACGCGTCCGTTTCGAACTCTAGGTAGCCCGACTTCGACTCGTGCTGGATGAACACCACCAGCGCACCTGCCGCACGCGCCTTGTCGGACACGCGATTGATCCGGCCGATGACCTGCTGTGACTCGAAGGCGTCATGCTCGCCTTCGCACAGGCCCTGTTGGACATCGATCACGAGCAATGCTGTCTTCTTCATGGCCCGGATTCTGACCGAGATGCTCCAGCGCGATTCGTTGGCTGAACCCAAGACCATCTGCCATGATGACGCGCTCAGGCGATGAACATCGTCGCACGGAAGGATCGATGAATGCACATCACCGCGCACCGCAGCCGTAGACCCACCCCGACCGCGAAATGGATGGCCGGCGTGTTCCTGGCGGCTCTGACGGCGATCCTTCACGCGCAACCCGTGCACTGGCGCGGCGAGTTCGTCTACTTCGCCGATTCCGCGCACTTCACCGATTGCGCCAGCGGCAAGCGGTGGCCCGTGGCGATGACAGGCGACTACCTCGCACTCGAACGGGCCTACCTGCACTGGCACAGCGCACCGACCGCACCCCTGCTCGTGAACTTCGATGGCCGGCTCGAAGTCCGGGAGCCGATGGAAGGTCCGGCCCGGGAGCACATGATCGTCGACCGGTTCGCGTCCGTGGAGCCCGGAAACACCTGCGCGATGGTTTCCACCGGCAAATTGAAGACGACGGCCGCCGAGGGCAAGCGCTTGATCCTCCTGCGCTAGCCTCCGCCTCAGGCCTGCACGCGCATCGACTGGCTCCTGCGCCACGCGGCCGGCGGCGCCCCGTACTCACGGCGGAAGGCCCGGCTGAAAGCCGTGTCGGTCTGGTAGCCGACGTCTTCTGCGATGCTCGCCAGCGGCGCGTTGCTGCGGCTCAGGAGATTGGCGGCCAGCAGCATGCGCCATTGCGTCAGGTACTGCATCGGCGAGCTGCCAACCAGCTGCTGGAACCGTTCGGCAAGCACCGACCGCGAGCTGCTCGCCGTGCGCGCGAGTTCGTCCAGCGTCCAGGCGTGCGCGGGATCCTTGTGCATCGCTTTCAAGGCGGCGCCGACGACGCGATCGCCCACGCCTGCGAGCCAGCCGGTTCGGCCTTCGCTCTGCTCGTTCATGTAGAGGCGCAGGACTTCGATGAAGAGCACTTCGGCCAGCTTGGACAGCACGCCAGCGCCGCCCGGCCGGGGTGAGCGCGCTTCGGCCAACGCGTAGCGAACCGAGGCTTCGAGCCAGGCACCCGCATTAGATCCGCGCACGTTGACCCTGACGAGTGAAGGAAGCCCAGTCAGCAGCATCCCCGCCAGCCGGGCATCGCAAGCCAGGTAGCCGCACACCAGCCGCGTGGCGGGGCCGCCGCCACCGTAGTCCAACTGGCGCGGGCGGCGAGCGAGCACCCGGTCCAGCCGTCCGCCCGTCGCGGGCGGAAGGCCCGGCTGCGAAGTCATGCGATGCGCGTCGCCCTGCGGAAAGACGATGGCATCGCCCGCCACGAGGCGCACAGGCGGCTCGTTGGCCATCTCGACGTAGCACTCTCCCTCGGTGATCAGGTGAAAGATCACCACCCTTTCGGCGCCGGGTTCCAGCACGGGCGCGACCGTATCGGCACGCGGGGACTGGTAACACCATGGCGCGGTGAACCGGGCGTTGATGAAGATGGCGCCCACCAGGCGCACGACGCGCAGGGTTTCCGACAAGGCATCCATGGCACGGCCCTCAGTCGGCGTCGACGTCGATGTGCAGGGCCACCGGCAGGGCATCCTGCACGGCGCAGGCCATCGGCGAGCTGCGGTAGCTTTCCTCGACCAGCGCTCGCAGCCGGTCGGCCGAAACGCCGCGGGCCGAGATCCGTACGTGCATCTGCATGTCGCAGGGTCCGGCGTACACCGGCGCGTCATCGGGGCCGGCCATGCCGAGCAGGCCGCGCAGGTCCGAGCGGCTGCTGGCGCGAACCTCGAGCGACGTGAGCTCGATCTCTTGGGCAGCGGCGGCCATCGCGATGCACGTGGCCGTGCAGGACGCCCAGCCCGCGCGCAGCATCCAGCCCGGCGAGACGCGGTCGCCGCTGCCGCCGAGTTCCGCGGGCATGTCGGTCTCGACCTGCGTGCCGTTCGCATGGCTGGAGACGACCCGCAGGCCGTCACTCCAGCGCGCCGTGGCCGGCGCGTCGTCGTGAAGGCCGGTTTCGGGACGCCGCTGCAGCACCGATTCCACGCGCTGCCATGCCGCCGCGATGTCTGCTGCTGCCATGGGTTGCTCTCCATACCGGGTGGATGCCTGCCATTCTGGGCTCGTCGGGCCTCCGCGCCAACGTGCGATACGACCTATGCCGGTTGGCTGGGCAGACGCTCGCGCAGCACCCGCGGACGATGGGACAGGCAAAGCCGACGCACAGTCAGGACACCGAGCCGTCTTGCGCGCGACAGTGCAACCTCATTCCACAAGGAGCCTTGAGAGATGAACGCACCCATTGATTTCAGCGCCGTGAAGACCCGCCAGATGGCGGCCTGGGCCAGCGGAGACTACGCCGTGATCGGCACCACGCTGCAACTCGTCGGCGAGCAGTTGGCGGAAGCCTGCGACATCCGCTGGGATGAGCGCGTGCTCGATGTCGCCGCCGGGAACGGCAATGCCACACTGGCAGCGGCACGCCGGGGCGCCCGCGTGACCTCGACGGACTACGTCGGCAGCCTGCTCGAACGCGGCGCCGAGCGCGCGAAGGCGGAACACCTGCTGGTGACATTCCTGGAAGCCGATGCGGAAGCCCTGCCCTTCGAGGAGGCGAGCTTCGACATCGTGCTGTCGACATTCGGCGTGATGTTTTCGCCGGATCAGGCCAAGGCCGCCGCCGAAATGGCGCGGGTGTGCCGCTCCGGCGGCCGGATCGGCCTGGCGAACTGGACGCCCGAGGGCTTTGTCGGTCAGATGTTCAAGACCCTGGGGCGCCACCTGCCGCCGCCGGCGGGGGTTCAGCCGCCTTCGCTGTGGGGCGTGGAATCGCACCTGCGTTCACTCTTCGGCGACGATGCGTCCGCCATCGCGGTGACACCGCGCCAGTTCAACTTCCGCTACCGCTCGGCGGCGCATTTCATCGAAGTGTTCCGCGACTGGTACGGGCCGGTCCACAAGGCCTTCGCCGCGCTGCCCGCCGACGGCGCAGCTGCGCTGGAGAAGGATCTGACCGACCTGCTGAACCGCATGAACCGCGCTGGCGCCGAATCGCTGGTGGTGCCCAGCGACTATCTCGAAGTGGTGGTCACGCGGCGCTGAGCCAGCCGGTGCGAGTCGGAATCGTCAACGTCCGCGATCGCGGAAGTAGGCCGGCGTCTGGCCGGTCCACTTCTTGAACGCCTTGCGGAAATTCGACACGTCGGAAAACCCGCTGCGCTCGGCGATCTCGTCGACCGACAGGTCCGTTCGTTCGAGGAATTCGATGGCAAGCCGCTCGCGGATGCCATCGATGATGGCCTGGTAGCTGGTGCCGGCGTCGACGAGGCGGCGGTGCAGCGTGCGCGTCGACAGATGCAGTTGCCCGGCCATCTGCTCTGCGCGCGGCAGGTCGTCCATCCGGTTGAGGCAGGCCTCCTTGATGGTCTTGACCAGCGCATGCTCCTGGCCGATGTCTTCCAGCATGCGGGCGCAGAAACTCGCGCACACGTCGGCCGTGATGGGATTGGCATTGGGCAGCGGCAGGTTCAGCAGCTCAGCGTCGAACTCCCATTGCATGACGCCCGCGTCGAACTCCACGGGGCAGAGCAACACCTCTTCGTAAAGCCGTGCGTATGACGGCGCCGGATAGGGCAGCAAGAGCCGTCGACTCTCGTAGGGGCGCTCGAGAACGCGGCAGAACAAGGCGTGGATCGAACTGAACCAGAACTCCGATGCGAGGGGCAGCAGCGGGCCCAGCGCCATGACGTCGTGCCCTTCGAAGATGGCCACCTCGCCCTCGACCCGAAAGCTCTTTTCGAGCACGGGGCCGACCAGCCGCACGTGCTGGATTCCGAAGGTGACGGCATCGGCCAGCGTCGCGCTGGTCAGGACCGCATAGCCGAAGACGCCGAAATCCGAGATGCGCTGGCGCCGCCCGGCGATCAGGCCGATCGCCGGTTCCGGGCTCAGGCGCATCACGTTGTCGAACAGCGCGATCTTCTGCCGATGGGAGATGCGCGCCTCCGGATCGGCGATGGCGCCCGAGGCGATGCCAGTTCCCTCGAAGATCGCGTCCACACCAACGCCGAGGGCCGCCAGCGCATCGACCAGCGCCGCCAGCCCCAGCATGCTGTGCGTCGGCGCATCCAGGTCGCTTCCGTAGCGACTCACGATGCGCGGCGCAGCCGGTTTGCTGGCGAGAGCTTCTTTGGACACGGTGATAAGGAACCGTCAGTGACGGATGTTTTGGCAGATTTTCACCCCAATGTGTCGAACTTGAACCTAGGCGTTGCTCAGGGGAAGCCCTAAATTCGAAGGCTAGGCGCGGCACTCCCCTCGGCGTTCCGCGAAAAACAAGGAGACACGTTTTGAACGACACCACAGACATGCGGCATGCAGCCGCGGCCGCCGCGAACGAACGCGTGCTGCGCATCTTTGCCGTGCAGCAAGCGGCTTTCAGCGAGCAGCCCTACCCCAGCGTCGATGAGCGGCAAGCGCGCCTCAAGGCGTTGAAGCGCCAGGTCCAGCGCCACCAGGACGTGCTGGCCGAGGCCATGAGCAGCGACTTCGGATACCGCTCGGAAGCCGAGTCGAAGATGCTCGACATGCTGGGTTCGATGCTGGAACTCAACCACGCCATCTCGCACGTGCGTCGCTGGATGAAGCGAAGCCGCCGCTCGACCGAACTGCTGTTCCTCAGCAACCGCGTCGAGGTGCGCTACCAACCCAAGGGCGTGGTCGGCATCATCGTGCCGTGGAACTTCCCGATCTACCTGGCCCTGGGGCCGCTCACGGCGGCGCTCACCGCAGGCAACCGCGTGATGATCAAGATGCCCGAGGTCACGCCGGCGACGAACGCAGCGCTCAAGACCCTGCTGGCGGAGGTCTTCCCCGAGGACCTGGTGGCCGTCGTGGGCGAAGAACTCGCAGACCCCAACGCCTTCACCTCGCTGCCCTTCAATCACATCGTGTTCACCGGTTCGCCGGCCGTGGGGCGCATCGTGATGCGCACCGCTGCGGACAACCTGACGCCGGTCACGCTCGAACTCGGCGGCAAGTCCCCGGCGGTGGTCACGCGCAACTACCCCGTCGGCGATGCGGCCACGCGCATCACGCACGGCAAGTCCGCCAACTGCGGGCAGATCTGCGTGTCGCCCGACTACGCGCTGGTGCCGCGCGAACGCGTCGACGATTTCATCGCGGGCGTGCGGCGCACCTTTGATCGCTTCTACGGCAACCGCACGGACGGCAATGCGAACTACACCGCCGTCGTCAACGACCGGCAATTCCAGCGCGTGAAGTCGCTGCTGGACGACGCACGCGCCAAGGGCGCCAGGGTCGAGCCCTGCGCCCCCCTGCCCGCCGGGGAAGGTCGTCAGATGCCCCTGCACATCGTGACGGGCATGACGCCCGACATGCGCGTGATGCAGGAGGAACTCTTCGGCCCCATCCTGCCCATCGTGCCGTACGACACCATGGACGAAGCCATTGCCTTCATCAACGAGCGCCCTCGCCCGCTGGCCCTGTACTGTTTCAGCCACGATGGCGGCGAGCGCGACCACTTGCTGCGCCGCACGCACTCGGGCGGCGTCGCAGTCAACGACTGGGGCTGGCAGGTGGTGAACCACGATGCGCCCTTCGGCGGCATCGGCAACTCGGGCATGGGCACCTATCACGGCGAGGAAGGCTTCCGTGAACTCTCGCATGCGAAGACCGTGTTCCAGCGCCAGCGCTTCTTCCCCATCGACCTCTTCTACCCGCCCTACGGAACGTTCGTCCAGCGACTTGCACTGAAGTTCTTCCTCCGCCATGGCGACCCCCAGCTTGCGGCACCACACGCCACCCCATCCAACTCCAAAGAGACAGCATGAGCATCGAGGAATTCGACTACGTCGTCGTGGGTGGCGGCTCGGCCGGCTGCGTCGTTGCGTCACGCCTGAGCGAGGACCCCCGGGTGACGGTCTGCCTGCTGGAAGCCGGCAGCGCGGACAGCAGCGTCTTCATCCACGCACCGGCCGGCGTCGTGGCCATGCTGCCGATTCCGTACAAGAACTGGGCGTTCAAGACCGTGCCGCAGAAAGGGCTCAACGGCCGCCGGGGCTACCAGCCGCGCGGCAAGGTGCTGGGCGGATCGAGTTCGACCAACGCGATGCTGTACGTCCGTGGAAACCGCTGGGACTACGACCACTGGGCCTCGCTCGGCAATCGGGGCTGGTCGTATGAGGACGTCCTGCCCTACTTCAAGCGCGCAGAGGCCAACGAGACCCACGGAAACTGCAGCTACCACGGCAGCAGCGGTCCGCTCAACGTCGCGGAGCTTCGCAGCCCCAGCGCGCTGAACAAGGCCTTTCTGGGAGCAGCGGCGATGAAGGGCGTGCCCAACGTGGCCGACTACAACGGCGCCGAGCAGTTCGGCTCCTTCATGTACCAGGTGACGCAGAAAAACGGCGAGCGCTGCAGCGCTGCCAAGGGTTACATCACGCCCCATCTCGCGCGCCCGAACCTGTGCGTGAAAACCAATGCGCTGAGCTCGCGCATCGATTTCGAAGGACGCCGCGCGTGCGGCGTCACCTACACGGCTGCCGGGGCCGAGAAGCAGGTTCGCGCGCGTCGCGAAGTGATCCTCTCCTCCGGCGCCTTCGGCTCGCCCCAGCTCCTGATGCTGTCGGGTATCGGCCCCGGCGCGGCGCTTCAGCGGATGGGCATTCCGGTGATCGGCGACCTGCAAGGCGTCGGCGAGAACCTGCAGGATCACATCGACCACGTGCAGAGCTATCGCGCGCGCAGCGATTCACCGACCGTCGGGCTGTCCCTGCGCGGCGGCCTGAAGGTGGCGCGCGCCATCCCGGAGTGGAAGAAGCATCGAACGGGCCTCGTCACGACCAACTACGCCGAATCGGGTGCGTTCGTGCGCTCGTCACCGAGCGTGAGCGTGCCGGACCTGCAATTGGTCTTCGTGGTGGCGTTGGTCGACGACCACAGCCGCAAGGTGCATCTCGGCCACGGCTACTCCTGCCACATCGAGGTGCTGCGCCCCCACAGCCGCGGCAACGTGAGACTGGCCAGCCGCGATCCGCGCGCGGCGCCGCTCATCGACCCGAAGTTCCTCGACGACCAGCGCGATCTCGACCTGCTGGTGAAGGGCGTGCAGCTTCAGATGGACATCCTGGAGGCGAGCCCCTTCGATCCCTACCGGGGCAAGATGCTCTACCCGGTCAATCGCAACGACTCCGCCGCCATTGCCGAGGACATCCGCAATCGCGCCGACACGCAATACCACCCTGTCGGCACCTGCAAGATGGGCGTGGCCAGCGATCCGGCCGCGGTGGTCGATGAGCGGCTTCGCGTGCACGGCGTCGAGGGTCTGCGCGTGGTCGACGCATCCATCATGCCGACCTTGTGCGGCGGCAACACCAACGCGCCGACCATCATGATCGGCGAGAAGGCGGCGGACATGATTCGCGCCGACATGCGGGCCTGATTGCACCCCCCGAGACCTTCGGGCCATCAGTCGGCGGGGGGCGTGTACCACCGGTCTTTCGGCACCAGGACCGGCTCGTCGGGCTGCGTCACGAAGTTGGGCGACATGATCTGCACGCCGTATTCATTGAAGACGTCCTGGATGTTGGTGTGCAGGGCCGAGAGCACGTCGAACTTGAACGCCCCGACGCGCATGAAGACGTTGAGCTCGTACTCCACGTAGAAGTCGAGCAGCCGTATCTGCCGCACGGTCGGCTCGGGCGTTTCGAGCAGGTCCGGCGTGCGCTTCGCGGCCATCTCGAGCATGGCGTGGACCTGGCGCCATGGCGCGTCGTAGCCGATCGTCACCGAACTCGACAGCGACACGCCGGGCGCCTTCCGCGTGTCGCTCTGGTTGACGATGCGCGTGGCGATGACCACCGAATTGGGCAGGGTGATTTCCTGGTCCAGACGAGTCCGGAGCTTGGTCGAGAGCGCGCCCAGATCCACGACGTAGCCCTCCGCATCGCCGATCTGCACCCAGTCGCCCGCGCGCAGGGCACGCGAGTAAATCAGCACGAAGCCCGCCATGATCTGGGAAACCAGGCCCGAGGAACCCAAGGTCACCAGCACGCCGAAGAAGACGCTGATGCCCTTGAACGCGTCCGAATGAGACCCGGGAACGAACGGGTACGCGACCACCAACGCGAAGACCCATACGAACACCGCGCTCACCCGGCGCGTAGCGCCGATGGTGTCGGCCTGCAGTGCAGCCGACGTGACACCCCGCACCCTCGCCGCCTCGAACATCGCATGCAGGCCTCGCACGCTCCAGTGAGCGAGCAGGAAAATGAGGCCGACCGTCGCGAGATCGGGAAGCGCATGCAGCACGTTGACCAGCATCCGGCCCACCAGCCGGACCATGGAACTGCCCAGCGTCTCGCCCCAGGGCTGGGTGTAGGGGAAGCGGGCCAGCGCAAAGGCAAGCCAGATGTAGACCGCCACCAGCGCGAACGCGACCTTGATCCAGTGGATCACGTGGACGAGCATCGACACGAGAATCCGCCGCCAGTCGAGCAAGGGGCGATGCGCCACACGCTCGCGGAACTCCAGCGTACGCGCGGCGACCGCGTGCGCAAGGCGCTGTAGCGCGACGATCACCAGGACGAGGATGAAGGTCGCGAGGGCCGTCCACGCGACGGAGACGCCGAACTGCCGTGCGCTCCCCTGCTCCCAACGTGCCAGGAGCGCCTCGTGCAGCCGCCGAGCCGCGTTCGCCGTGACCTGTTGGAGGGGCGGGTCGCCGGGCTCCAGGTCACCGGGGAACAAAGAGAACAGGGCTTCGCCTTCGAGCATCACTGCATAGCCCTGCGCGCCTTCGTGGGTGAAGCTCGAGACGTCCACCGGTGACCTGAGCCGGGCTGCCGGCAGATCGCCGATTCGTTCCGCCGCGCGGGCCGCCCGCTGCTGCGGCGTCAACCCGAACGCCGGCGCGCGGAACACGAACACGGGCCGATTCGCCACGGCCAGCGGTGCGCCGGGCGCATGGTCTTCCTCGGAATGCGCGGCATCGCCGATCAGCATCAGCACGACTGCAACGGTCCACAGAACGAGGAACCGCCCCAGGCTTTCGGCCAGTCGAGGAACGCTCACGTGTGTTGCTTTCGTGAAACGCCCGATGATGCACATCCGCCACGGCCGCGCAAGTGCACTTTGGTGATGGTGAAGCCCCTCCTGAAGAGGACGCGGCTTCCGGCCGGATCCGCAGCCGCTAGTTGATGACGACCGAGAGTGCCGTGCCAAGGCGGCATGCGAACCGTCTAGCCGCAGCGGCCGGCCACGAGCATCCTTCGCTCGCCCGTCAGGAGGCGTCAGTACACGCCAAGCGCCAGCCCCGCCGCCAGCGCAGCGCCCAGCTCCCGGCACTGCGCGAGGTCTTCGGCTCCAATCTTCTTGGGCTGGGCGATGGCCTCGGGCGTCTGCGCATGGGTACACACGATCAATGCCGGCGCGATGCTGCGCAGTCGCCAGCCGGTGGCGATGCGGTCGATCTGCCGCACGGCGTTCTGGCCGTCACTGCCGGCGCAGACCAGCGTGGCGTAGGGCCGGCCGTTCACGCGGTCGAGTGCAGCGTAGTAGCAGCGGTCGAAGAAGTCCTTCATCAGTCCGGACATCGCGGCGAGGTTTTCGGGCGTGGCGAACATGTAGCCGTCGGCACCCAACACATCGTCGGGCTGTGTCTCCGGCGCGCGCAGCAGACGCACGCGCACGCCGGGTTCGTCGCGCGCGCCTTCGACGGCGGCCTGTGCCATCTGCTCAGTGCCGCCGGTCATCGTGTGATAGACCACGAGCAGCGTCTTGGGAGTCATGCCGCCCAGCATAGCGGCCTTGCCGGGTCTGCGGCGAGTTCAGGCTCCGCAGGAGCCCGGTCGCAGTTCGACTCAGCGCTCGAGTGCCATGCCCCGGCTTGCTGTCGACGGAAATCTTGCCGTTCATCCGTGCGCAGATACGTTGAACAACGGGCAACCCGAGCCCCGTGCCGCCTTGCGTGCGAGGGCCTGTCTTGCTCACCGAGGCGCCCTCTGCGAAGCAGCAATCCGACGCATTGCAAGAGGCCGCGGCGTGTGCACACAAGATCAAAGGCGCGGCGCGCATCGTGAAGGCCACCGAAGTCGTGCACGCATGCGAGGCCATCGAAGCGGCATTCAGGGCCGATGACAAGGCCGGAATGGTCTTGTCCGTCGAGGTCCTGAGCACGAATCTGGAAAAACTGAACGAGGCCATCTCCATCAAGCTGCGAAGCCTGCGGAAGAGCTAAGGTCCTTTCGCCATGACGCTGATCAACGTGGGCCGCATGAGGCGCGAGAGGGACAGGGCCTGGAGATTGGGCCAACAATGAAAAAAGCCGTTGCAAATCAATGATTTGCAACGGCTTTTCTGCGTTTTGGCGGAGTGGACGGGACTCGAACCCGCGACCCCCGGCGTGACAGGCCGGTATTCTAACCAACTGAACTACCACTCCTGGTAGACAACGTTCGCTCCATATGGAGCCAAGTGCTGCGACTTGTGCCCGCTTCACCAAGCGGTGAAAACTGGCGACCCTACGGGGATTCGAACCCCGGTAGCCACCGTGAAAGGGTGGTGTCCTAGGCCTCTAGACGATAGGGTCAAAAACTTAGGAACCGCGCTGCGATCAGCGCTTGTTTCTTCTACTCGACAACCTTGGTGGAGGTAAGCGGGATCGAACCGCTGACCTCTTGCATGCCATGCAAGCGCTCTCCCAGCTGAGCTATACCCCCGTGTGGGTGTCGAGCCTCAAATTATAGCCTGAAAATCAGGCCTCCTTCAATCTCTTCAAAATAGTTTCGCGAGAAAAGAGCGCGAGCACTGCATCGAGCGACGGTGTCTGTGATGTTCCCATCACCAGCACGCGTACAGGCATCGCGAGAGCCGGCATTTTAAGCGCATGTGCGGCCAGCACTTCCTTGATGGCGGATGCAATCGCGACTTTTTCCCATGCAACTGTCGAGAGCTTGTCGGCCAGAGTTGCGATGGCGGGCCGCACCGCATCGGTGATATGTTGCGCACGATCCGCTTCGCTCGCGGACACGTCCGCATAGAAGGCTGCAGCCCAGTTCGCGAGAGCGACGGTGGTGTCGCAGCGATCCTTGAAAAGGCCACAGATGGCGGAAAGGCGTTCATCGGCGACGATGCCACGCTTTTGCAACTGCTCAGCGACGAGCGGCGCCAACGCATCGTCAGCCATCGCCTTCAGGTGTTGCGCATTGACCCACCGCAGCTTGGCCTCGTCGAACTGCGCAGCACTGCGACCGAGATGATCGAGGTTGAACCACTCGATGAACTGCGCACGCGAGAAGATTTCGTCATCGCCATGGCTCCAGCCGAGGCGTGCAAGATAGTTGACCATCGCATCGGGCAAGAAACCTTCGTCGCGGAACTGCGTGACGGGCTTCGCGCCATTGCGCTTGCTCATCTTCTCGCCTTGCTCGTTGAGCACGGTCGGCAGATGCGCATACACGGGCGGCTCCTTGCTGAGTGCACGGAAGATGTTGATCTGGCGCGGCGTGTTGTTCACGTGATCGTCGCCACGAATCACGTGCGTGATCGCCATGTCGATGTCATCGACCACGACGCAGAAGTTGTACGTCGGCGTTCCATCTGGACGCGCAATCACGAGGTCGTCGAGTTCGTCGTTGCCGATCTCGATGCGGCCCTTGACCTTGTCGTCCCACGCGACCACGCCGCCTTGCGGATTGCGAAAGCGCAACACGGGCTGGACGCCTTCAGGTACCAGCGGCAATGTCTTGCCGGGCTCGGGACGCCAGGTGCCGTCGTAGCGCGGCTTTTCCTTGGCCGCCATCTGTTTCTCGCGCAGCGCATCGAGCTCGGCCACGCTCATGTAGCAAGGGTAGACCTGGCCAGCGGCCTGCAGTTCGGCAAGCACCGCCTTGTAACGGTCCATGCGCTGCATCTGGTAGTACGGGCCTTCGTCATGGTCGAGGCCCAGCCACTGCATGCCTTCGAGGATGACGTCGACCGAGGCTTGCGTCGAGCGCTCGAGGTCGGTGTCTTCGATGCGCAGGATGAAGTCGCCGCCAGTCGAGCGGGCAAAGGCCCACGGATAGAGTGCCGAGCGGATGTTGCCGAGGTGAATGAAGCCAGTCGGCGAAGGAGCGAAACGGGTGCGGGTCTTCTGTGTCATGCCAGGGTGCTCAAGCCGCGTAGGAGGTCGGCCTTGATGTCGTCGATATGGTCCAGGCCCACCGCGACGCGGATCAGGCCCTGGCCGATGCCGGCCGCCTGGCGCTGCGCTTCAGTGAGACGCCCGTGCGAGGTGGTGGCTGGATGGGTGATGGTGGTCTTGGTGTCGCCGAGGTTGGCGGTGATGCTGAGCACACGCGTGCTGTCAATCACCTGGAAGGCATTGGCGCGGGCCAATTCCGGACCATCGCCCTTCACGTCGAAGGACACGACGGCGCCGCCCTGCCCCGCCTGCTGCCGCATCGCCAGCTCGTGCTGCGGATGCGAAGCCAGCCCGGGGTAGTAGACACGCGCAATGCCCGGCTGCGTTTCGAGCCACTGCGCCAGCGCGAGGGCGCCGGCGCAATGCGCCTGCATGCGGATGCCGAGTGTTTCGAGCCCCTTGAGAACGACCCAGGCATTGAACGGCGACAGCGCCATGCCGGCGGTGCGCACCACGGGGCCGAAGACTTCGTTGATCAGCTTCGACGATCCGCAGATCGCGCCGGCAAGCACGCGGCCTTGTCCTTCGAGGTACTTGGTGCCCGAGTGGATGACCAGGTCGGCACCCCATTCGGTCGGCCGCTGAAGCGCCGGCGAGCAGAAGCAGTTGTCGACCACCAGCAGCGCGCCCGCGTTGTGCGCAAGATCGGCCAGCGCACGGATGTCGCAGACGTCGGTCAGCGGATTGGTCGGCGTCTCGGCGAAGAGCAGTTTGGTGGTCGGACGAATCGCCGCAGTCCATTCGGCGACGTCGGTCTGCGAGACGAAGGTGGTCTCGACGCCGAACTTGCCGAATTCGCGGCCGATCAGGTTGAGCGTCGAGCCGAACACTGAACGCGAGCACACCACGTGGTCGCCTGCCTTCAGCAGCCCCATGCACATCATGAGGATCGCGCCCATGCCGCTCGACGCGCCGATGGCGGCCTCGGTGCCCTCGAGCGCGGCCAGACGACGCTCGAAGCTGGCCACGGTCGGGTTCGAGGTGCGTGTGTAGGTGAAGCCTTCTTCCGTGCCGGCGAAACGGCGAGCCGAAGTCTCGGCGTCGGGCTGCACGAAGCTGCTCGTCAGAAACAGGGCCTCGGAGTTTTCGCCGTACTGGCTGCGGTCGAGCGCCGTGCGCACCGCGAGCGTGTCGCGGTGCAGCCCCGGCGGGAGGGATCGTTCGGTCACGTTGTCTTTCAACTCAGATTGGGCAGCGCGAGGCGCGACGAGTCTTCCTCGGTTTCCTCGACGCGCGGACGGTTGCCGTTCATGCGCGTGATGGCTTCGGTGTCGATGTCGCCGGTGACATAGACGCCGTCGAAGCAAGAAGCATCGAACCCGTCGAGCCTCGGATTGAGCGAGCCGATGGCGCGCTTCATGGCGTCGACGTCCTGGTAGATCAGCGCGTCGCAGCCGATCAGTTCGCGAATCTCTTCGACCGTGCGGTCATGCGCCACGAGTTCATCCTTGGTCGGCATGTCGATGCCATAAACGTTGGGGTAGCGCACGGGTGGTGCTGCACTGGCGAGGTAGACCTTGCGCGCACCCGCGTCGCGCGCCATCTGCACGATCTCGCGGCTGGTGGTGCCGCGCACGATCGAGTCGTCGACCAGAAGCACGTTGCGGCCTTTGAATTCGCTGGCGATCACATTGAGCTTCTGGCGCACCGACTTCTTGCGCACGCCCTGCCCCGGCATGATGAAAGTGCGACCCACGTAGCGGTTCTTCACGAAACCTTCGCGGTACGGAACGCCCACCAGATGCGCGAGTTGGGTCGCGCTCGGCCGGCTGGATTCGGGGATCGGGATGATGACGTCGATCTCGCTCGGCGGCACGGTCGAGACCACGCGCTTGGCCAGCGTCTCGCCCAGATTCAGGCGCGCCTGGTAGACCGAGATGCCGTCGAGCACGGAATCGGGACGCGCCAGATAGACGAATTCGAAGATGCAGGGGTTGAGCGTGGGCGAATCGGCGCACTGCTCGGCGTGCACCTGGCCCTGGAGGTCGATGAACACTGCTTCGCCTGGCGCGATGTTGCGTTCGAACACATGGCCCGATCCTTCGAGCGCGACGGATTCGCTCGCCACCATCACGGTGCCGTCGGCGCCGCGTCCCATCGCGAGTGGGCGGATGCCGTAGGGGTCGCGGAACGCCAGCAGGCCGTGTCCGGCGATTAGCGCCACGACTGCGTAGGAGCCGCGCAGGCGCCGGTGCACATTGCGCACCGCTTCGAACAGGTTGGCGGAATTGAGTGCACCGCCGCGCGTCGCGCGGTCGATTTCATGCGCGAGCACGTTGAGCAGCACTTCGGAGTCACTCTCGGTGTTCGTGTGGCGGTGATCCGTGGAGAACAGTTCCGCCCGCAGCGCATGCGCGTTGGTGAGATTGCCGTTGTGCACCAGCACGATGCCGAAGGGCGCGTTCACATAGAAAGGCTGCGCCTCTTCCTCGCTGTAGGCATTGCCGGCGGTGGGATAGCGCACCTGGCCCAGTCCGACGTCACCGGGCAGGCCCCGCATGTTGCGCGTGCGGAACACGTCGCGCACCATGCCTTTGGCCTTGTGCATGAAGAACTTGCGCTCCAGCAGCGTGACGATGCCCGCCGCATCCTGCCCGCGATGTTGCAGGAGCAGCAAGGCGTCGTAAAGAAGTTGATTGACGGGAGCGTTACTGACAACGCCGACGATTCCACACATGAAGCGATCCTCTCAGGGCAGGTAGCTTGCCAACTTATCAGGCAAAGCGGGTTTCAAGCCCTGCAATGCCGCATCGAGAACAATGGCGCTTCGCGATTCGTGCCACCAGGCACTGTCGCTCAACGCCAGCAAATGAACAACAACCGCCGCGGCGAGCAGCGCGACCGCGCCGCGAATCACGCCGAAGGCGCCGCCGAGAACACGATCCACCGGCCGCAATCCGATCGCGGTGACGAGCTTGCGCGTCAGCGACGCCACGATCCCCACGCAGAACGCCACGGCCACGAACACCAAAACGAAGCCGGCCGCATAGCGCCACGTCGCCGCCGGATCGCCGACGGGCAGCCACCGGCCCACGTCCTCCGCCAACCATTGCGCGCAAAGGAAGGCGGCCACCCAGCCCGCCAGCAGCATCACTTCGAACACCAGGCCCCGCACCAGCCCCAGCAGCATCGAAACCACCAGCAGCGCGACAGCAATCCAGTCGAGCAGGGCCACGTCGGTCAGCGCTGGCTACAAGCTGAGGACGGCCGCCGGCAAGGACAAGCCCTTGACCTTGCTGGCAGCACGGTCAGCCTCGGCACGCGTGCCAAAGGGTCCGACACGCACACGCGTGCGTTCGCCGTCGGTCGTCTTGGCGACGTGCATGTAGGTCTTGAGTCCGGCCTTTTCGAGTTTCTGGCGCACTTCCTTGGCCTTGTCGGCATCGGCGAAAGCGCCGACTTGCACCACGAAGCGGCCGTTTTCGTCAGCTGCGGCGGCCGGCTTGGCAGAGGTGGCGGATGCGCCCTTGCCTTCGAGCAGCGCGCGGGCGCGGTCGCCGTCGCCGTCGTCGGCGGGCGTCGGCTTGGGCGCTGCGGGCTTGGGCTCCGGCTTCGGCTTGGGCTCGGGCTTGGCTTCAGCCTTGGCTTCGGGCTTGGGTTTGGGTTCCGGCTTGACCTCCGCCTTCGGCGGAGGCTTCACTTCGGGCGCCGGTTCGGATTTGGCTTCGACGCTGGGTGCGGACGGCGGCAGCTTGCCCGACGGGATCTCGGTGCCGTCCGCGGACTCGGTGATCATGCCGCCGCCTGAGGCAGGCGCGCTGCTTGCACCGGTGTTGGCGGAGCTCGCAGCCGCCGGAGCGGGCGTCGAAGGCAATGCAAGGGGCTTGGCCTTCGTGCGGTCCGGGATCTCGATCGGGATATCGACCGAGACGGGACGCGGCTGGGTGTCAAACAGCAGTGGGAAGCCGATCACGCCG
The DNA here is from genome assembly GCF_030317005.1 of Variovorax sp. J22R115. Lineage (NCBI taxonomy): Bacteria > Pseudomonadati > Pseudomonadota > Betaproteobacteria > Burkholderiales > Comamonadaceae > Variovorax > Variovorax sp. J22R115. Next base: position 106,230 of record NZ_JASZYM010000015.1, read on the forward strand.
ACCAGCACGAGCACGGCGGCGCCGACGAGGCGATGACGGGCGCGCCGGCGCATCGCTTCGACGCTCTCCGCCGGTGGTGCGGCGAGCGTGCTGTTTCGCCCTTCGTTGCCCTGAGGACCGCGTGCGCGGAACTTGAAGAACGCCATGAAATTCGTTTTCCTGATGGAGTGCAGCGTGAGGTGGAGGGGCGCCGGAAATCAGGGCTTTTTCAGGAGCCTGGAGACAAGTGCCTGGCTCGCAGACGGGGTGTTCCGTGCTCGAGCACACCACCCACGGTGAAGAACGATCCGAAGACCACGATTCTATCAGTGGGGTCGGCGCGATCGATGGCCGCCTGCAGCGCCTCCATGGGCGCGCGGTGCACGCTGCCAGCCACGTCTGAACGCGTGTTCTGCGCCTGCCAGCGGGCGAGCAGATCGTCGGCCTTCGCGGCGCGTTCGGTCGGCAGATCGGTGAAGTACCAGCGGTCGATCATCGGCCCGATGCGCGCGAACATGGGCGCCACGTCCTTGTCCGACATCACACCGAAGACGGCGTGGGTGGTCGGGTAGAAGCCCATCGCGTCGAGGTTCTCGGCCAGCGCCGCGACCGCGTGCGGGTTGTGCGCCACGTCGAGCACCAGGGTCGGCTCGCCCGGAACGATCTGGAAGCGCCCCGGCAGCTCGACCATCGCCAATCCGTTGCGCACCGCCTGCGCGGTGATGGGCAAGCGCTGCCGCAGCGATTCCAGCGCCGCCAGCACGCCCGCCGCGTTGACCAGTTGATTCGCGCCGCGCAATGCCGGGTAAGCCAGCCCGCTGTAGCGCCGGCCGCGGCCGCTCCAGCCCCATTGCTGCTTGTCACCCGACACATTGAAGTCGCGCCCCACCAGCCAGAGATCGGCGCCGATCGCGTTGGCGTGGTCGATCACGCGCTGCGGCGGGACTGGGTCGCTGACGACTGCCGGCCGGCCGGCGCGCATGATGCCTGCCTTTTCGAATCCGATGCTCTCGCGATCCGGGCCGAGGTAATCCATGTGATCGAGGTCGATGCTGGTGATCACGGCGCAGTCGGCGTCGACGATGTTGACCGCATCCAGCCGACCGCCGAGGCCGACTTCGAGAATGGCGACATCCGGCTTGTTCGCCGCGATGCAAAGCAGGATGGCGAGCGTGGTGAACTCGAAGTAGGTCAGCGCGACCTCGCCGCGGCCTTGCTCCACCGTTTCGAAATGCCGGGCCAGTTCCGTCCCGTCGACAGCTTCGCCGGACAGGCGCAGGCGCTCCTCGAAGCGCACCAGGTGAGGCGAGGTGAACACGGCGGCGCGGTAGCCCGCATGCGTGAGGATCGACTCGAGCATGGCGCAGGTCGAGCCCTTGCCATTGGTGCCCGCCACCGTGATCACGGGACAGTCGAAGGAAAGGCCCAGCCGCTGGGCGACCGCGCGGACCCGGTCGAGGCCGAGTTCGATGTTCTTGGGGTGCAAGCGCTCGGCGTGCGAGAGCCAGTCTGCGAGGGTTTTCATGGAGCCCGGAATTGTCGCCGACCCGCGCCGCGGGCATCATCGGCGGATGAAAACGCTCTATGGCATTCCGAACTGCGACACCGTCAAACGCGCCCGCGCCTGGCTCGACGAACACGGCGTCGCCTACCGATTCCACGACTTCAAGAAGGAAGGCGTGCCCGAAAAAGAACTCGATCAGTGGCTCAAGGCCCCGGGCTGGGAGGCGCTGGTGAACCGCCGCGGAACCACCTGGCGCCGGCTCGACGACGAGACCCGCGCGGCCGTCGTCGACGCCGCATCGGCGCGCTCGGTGCTGCTCGCCAACCCGAGCCTGATCAAGCGCCCCGTGGTCAACTGGGGCTCCGAGGCCGGCGTTACAACAGGGTTCGATGCCGCCCAATGGAAAAGCCGGAAAAGCCATGTTGTGTAAACGGTTGAACCCATTTCGCCCGGGCGCATCCAACCACGGTTGCGTGGGGCTCGGCGCCCCGATCCAGGAGTTTCAGATGAATACAAAGATAGTTCGCAGAATCGCCGCCCTTTCGGTGCTGGCAACGTTGGCGGGAGGAGCCACGCTCGCACAGGCGGAACAGGTATTGGCCCGGGTCATTTCGGCCTCGCCGGTGACCGAATCCAACGGCAGCACCAGCTACGACGTCACCTACGAGTACGCCGGTCGCCAGTACACGACCCGCAGTCCCACGCCGCCCGGTTCGAGCATTTCGATCGAGGTCGGAGACTACGGCGTCGCGACCACCTCCCCGGTGGCGCCGCAATCGCAATTCGCACAGTCGCAGTTCGTACAGGGCCCCAACTCCAGCAACGGCCCGCAAAACTGGGACAACGTGGTTCCCGAACAGGGCATCGTCGTATCCGGCCGCGGCGCCCCCGCGCCCGTTTATGCCCAACCCGCTCCCGTCTACGTGCATCCGGCCGCTCCGGTGTACTACCCGGCGCCTGCGTACTACCCTGCACCGGTCTATGCCTATCCGCAGTTCTATGTCTACCCGCCGATCGGCATTTCGCTGGGCTTCGGGTATTCGCGCGGCTGGGGCGGCCGCTGGCGCTGATCGCCCACGGGGGCCGGGGGCCCGGCCGGCAAGCCTAAAATCACGGGCTTTTCCAACCATTGCTGCACGGGCGCGTCCTGCAACGACGCGCGGCTGATTGCCGACCGCAACCAGCGCCAGGCCCTCCTATCCAATGAGCACAACCGAATTCCTCCAGAGCGCCGCGGTATCGACCAAGGCCAACGTGTATTTCGACGGCAAGTGCGTGAGCCACGGCCTCACGCTCGCTGACGGCACCAAGAAATCGGTCGGCGTGATCCTGCCGTCCACCCTCACCTTCAATACCGGCGCGCCGGAAATCATGGAAGGCACGGCCGGCAGTTGCGAATACAAGCTGTCCGGCAGCGACGACTGGGTGGTCTCGGGCGCGGGCGAAAAGTTCAGCGTGCCGGGCAACTCCACGTTTCAGATCCGCGTGAGCGGCGAGCCCTACAGCTACATCTGCCACTTCGGCTGAACCGGAAATCCGAGCATGTCTACCATCCTCCAGAACGTTCCCGCCGGCCAGAAGGTCGGCATCGCCTTTTCGGGCGGCCTCGACACCAGCGCCGCGCTGCACTGGATGCGCAACAAGGGCGCGATCCCCTACGCCTACACCGCCAACCTCGGCCAGCCCGACGAGCCCGACTACGACGAGATCCCGCGCAAGGCGATGCTCTACGGTGCAGAAAAGGCGCGCCTGATCGACTGCCGCACGCAACTCGCCGCAGAGGGCATCGCCGCACTGCAGGCCGGCGCCTTCCACGTCACCACGGCCGGCGTCACCTATTTCAACACCACCCCCCTGGGGCGCGCCGTCACCGGCACCATGCTGGTCTCGGCGATGAAGGAAGACGACGTCCACATCTGGGGCGACGGGAGCACCTACAAGGGCAACGACATCGAGCGCTTCTACCGCTACGGCCTGCTCACCAATCCGGCGCTGAAGATCTACAAGCCCTGGCTGGACCAGACCTTCATCGACGAGCTGGGCGGCCGCGCCGAGATGTCGGAGTTCATGCAGAAGGCCGGCTTTGCCTACAAGATGTCGGCCGAGAAGGCCTACTCGACCGACTCCAACATGCTGGGCGCGACGCACGAGGCCAAGGATCTCGAGCACCTGGACAGCGGCATGAAGATCGTGCAGCCGATCATGGGCGTCGCCTTCTGGAAGGACGAAGTCGAAGTCAAGCGTGAGGAAGTCACCGTGCGCTTCGTCGAAGGCCGTCCGGTCGCGATCAATGGCGTCGAATACGCGAGCCTCGTCGACCTGATCCTCGAAGCCAACCGCATCGGCGGCCGTCACGGCCTGGGCATGAGCGACCAGATCGAGAACCGCATCATCGAGGCCAAGAGCCGCGGCATCTACGAGGCACCCGGCCTTGCGCTGCTGTTCATCGCCTACGAACGCCTGGTGACGGGCATCCACAACGAGGACACGATCGAGCAATACCGCGACCACGGCCGCCGCCTCGGCCGTCTGCTGTACCAGGGCCGCTGGTTCGACCCGCAGGCGATCATGCTGCGCGAGACGGCGCAACGCTGGGTCGCGCGCGCCATCACCGGCGAAGTCACCGTGGAGCTGCGCCGCGGCAACGACTACTCGATCCTGAACACCGTGTCGCCCAACCTCACGTACAAGCCGGAGCGCCTGACGATGGAAAAGGGCGAATCCAGCTTCTCGCCGGCCGACCGCATCGGCCAGCTCACGATGCGCAACCTCGACATCGTCGATACGCGTGACAAGCTGGCGATCTATACGCAGGCGGGCTTGTTGTCGGCGACGCAGGGCGCGTCCCTGCCCCAACTAAAGAACGACGAGCCCAAGTAGCGCCGACGCCCAAGTCCAGGAATACCGCGGAACCGGCTTGGCCGGGCCGCCGGTATTGCCCTCGGCAGGGGGTGGGCGAAGCGACACGAAGTGCGCGAAGACTGGGGGGCGAGTCAAACTACCACCGGTTCCGGCTCGAGCCGGATGCCGAAGCGCTCGTACACGCTGGTCTGGATCGCCTTGGCCAGCGTCATCACCTCGCCGCCGGTCACGGGGTTGGCTTTGCCGCCCCGGTTGACCAGCACCAGCGCCTGCCGCTCGTACACGCCCGCATTGCCCACGGACTTGCCCTTCCAGCCGCAGGCATCGATCAGCCAGCCGGCCGCCAGCTTGATGCTGCCGTCGGCCATCGGGTAATGAACGATCTTCGGGTCGCGGGCGATGATGTCGGCGCACTGTTCCGGCGTCACGGTTGGGTTCTTGAAGAAGCTGCCGGCGTTGCCGAGCACGCGCCAGTCGGGCAGCTTGGCCCGCCGGATCGCGCAGACCCAGTCGAAGATGTCCATGGCGCTCGGGGTGAAGTTGCCGGTTTCGGCCATCTTGCGTTCCAGGTCGAGATAGCCGAGCACCGGCTTCCATGGCTTGGGCAGGCGAAAACGCACGCGCGTAATCAGCGCACGCCCCGCCAGTCCGAAATCGTTGCCACCGCTGGCCACGTGCTTGAAGACCGAATCCCGGTAGCCGAAGGCGCATTGGGCCGCGTCCAGCGTGAAGGTGCGGCCGGTCTCGAGGTCTATCGCATCGAGCGAATCGAAGCGGTCCTGCAGTTCGACGCCATAGGCGCCGATGTTCTGCACCGGCGAGCCTCCCACCGTGCCGGGGATCAGCGCCAGGTTTTCAAGGCCCGGATAGCCCTGCTCGAGCGCCCACAGCACCGTGTCGTGCCAGGCCTCGCCAGCGCCGGCCTCCACGATCCATGCGCGCGAGGTCTCTTCGACGAGCTTCAGCCCCTTGATTTCGACTTTCAGCACCAGCGGCTTGACGTCGCCTGTCAGCACGATATTGCTGCCGCCACCCAGCACGAACTTAGGTGCAGCGTGCCACTGCGCGTCGGCCAGCAACGCGGCAACGTCGGCCTCGCCGGTGATGCGCGCCAGGTGCTGGGCGCGCGCGACGATGCCAAAGCTGTTGTGCTGCTGCAGCGGTACGTTGTGCTCCACGATCATGGGAGAATTGTCGCATTCGCACGCCACGCGCCACTGCGCGTGGCCCATTCAATTCCGTTGCTGCCGGAGCCTTCATGCCGTCTTTCGACACTGTTTGTGAACCCAACTTGCCCGAGGTCAAGAACGCAGTGGAGAACACCGCCAAGGAAATCGCCACGCGTTTCGACTTCAAAGGCACCGCGGCCGCCGTCGAACTCAAGGACAAGGAAATCACCCTGATCGGCGACGCCGAGTTCCAGCTCGTGCAGGTCGAGGAGATCCTGCGCGCCAAACTGACCAAGCGCAGCGTCGACGTGCGCTTTCTCGACAAGGGCGACGTCCAGAAGATTGGCGGCGACAAGGTCAAGCAGGTGATCAAGGTCAAGAACGGCATCGAATCCGAGACCGCCAAGAAGATCCAGCGCCTGATCAAGGACAGCAAGCTCAAGGTGCAGGCGGCGATCCAGGGCGATGCGGTGCGCGTCACCGGCGCAAAGCGCGACGACCTGCAGGCAGCGATGGCGCTGATCAAGAAGGACGTGCCGGACATGCCGCTTTCCTTCAACAATTTCAGAGACTGAGCGGCGCCAGATGAAGGCGCTCATTCCCCTGCTGCTGGCCGCAGCCTGCACGTTCGCGCACGCCCAATCGGTGACGCTCACCGGCACGATCGGCAGTCGCGCGATCCTGATCGTCGACGGCGCCGCGCCGAAGACCGTGGCGGTCGGCGAGACTTTTCAGGGGGTGAAGCTCGTGTCGCTTCAGGGCGAACAGGCCACCGTCGAGGCCGGCGGCAAGCGCGCGGCCTTGCGCATGGACACGCCGGTGAGCATCGGTGGCAGTGGACCAGCCGGCGGCGGGGGCAGCCGCATCGTGCTGCCGGTTTCGAGCGGCGGGCATTTCATGGCCCAGGGCGCGATCAATGGACGGTCGGTCAGCTTCATGCTCGATACCGGCGCCACCACCGTGGCGATGTCGGCGGCAGACGCACAGCGCATCGGCCTCGACTTCTCCAAGGGGCAGCCGGTTCGAATGAATACCGCCAACGGCGTCACGCAGGCCTATCGGGTGCGCCTGAATTCGGTGCGCGTCGGCGACGTGGAGGTCTACGACGTGGAAGCCATCGTGTCCCAGGAGCCGATGCCCTTCGTCCTGCTGGGCAACAGCTTCATCAGCCGCTTCTCGATGCGGCGCGATGCGGACCAGATGGTCCTGGAAAAGCGCTTCTAACGACTCAGGCCGCCGCAGCGGTCACCACGATTTCAATCTTGTAGGCCGGGTTGGCCATGGCAGCCTGCACCGTCGCGCGCGGCGGCGTGTTGCCGGCGGGAATCCACGCATCCCACACCTCGTTCATCGCGACGATCTCGGAGATGTCGGCGAGGAAGATCTGCGTCATCAGGATGCGAGACTTGTTGCTGCCCACCTCCGCGAGAAGGCGATCGATCATCGCGAGCACCTGCGCAGTCTGGCCGCGGATGTCCTGCGAGGTGTCGTCGGGCACCTGTCCGGCAAGGTAGATCGTGCCGTTGTGCACTGCCGTCTCGCTGAGGCGCGGGCCGACGTGGAAGCGTTGGATGGATGCCATGAGGTGTTCCTATTTTTTCGAGCCGAGCTTCGACTCGGTGCCGGCACCGAGCCGGCGGATGTTTTCGCGATGCCGCCAGATCAGCAGCAGGCTGATCGACACCAGCGCCAGCAGCACCGTGAGATCCAGCGGCCAGGCGATCTCGCCGCCGATGAGATAGTAGGCTGGCGCAAAGAAGGCCGCCACGATGGAGGCCAGCGACGAATACCGGAAGAAGACGGCGATGATCAGCCAGGTGCTGCCGGTCGCCAGGCCCAGCAGCCAGTCGATGCCGAACAGCGCACCGGCCGCGGTCGCGACACCCTTGCCTCCCTGGAAGCCGAAGAACACCGGGTAGAGGTGCCCGAGAAACGCCGCGAGACCGGCCACCGCCGCGGTGCCGTGTCCCATGCCGAAGCCTTGGCCAAAATGCTGGATCGCGAACACCGGCACCCAGCCCTTGAGTGCGTCGAGCAGCAGCGTCGCCAGCGCAGCGCCCTTGTTGCCCGATCGCAGCACATTGGTGGCGCCCGGGTTCTTGCTGCCATAGCTGCGGGGGTCGGCCATGCCGAGGACTTTGCTGACGATCACCGCAAAGGACAGCGAACCCAAGAGGTAGGACAGGACGATCGCGATCAGCGAGGGAAGATAGGAACTCACAGTGTCTCCGGGCCGGCAAACCCGGCGGCACGCCTCGGCCGAGGCAGCCGGCTATTCTGCCAGCGCGCACTGCACGGTCTTGGCGCCGAGCAGCTTGACGCAGACCTGCGGGTCGATGCCAACGAGATAGCCGCGTCGCCCGCCGTTGATCGCGATCTTCGGCAATTCGAGGATGGACGACTCGATGTACACCGGCATCTCGCGCCGCGTCCCGAAAGGCGACGTACCGCCGACGAGATAGCCGCTGTGCCGGTTGGCGATTTCGGGCTTGCAGGGCTCGACCGACTTGGCGCCGATCTGACGCGCCAGGTTCTTGGTCGAGACCGTGCGGTTGCCGTGCATCAGGACGATCAGCGGCTTGGCATCCTGGTCCTGCATCACCAGCGTCTTGACCACCGTGAACGGGTCGAGGCCGAGCACTTCGGCGCTGTGTTGCGCACCGCCGTGCTCGAGGTACTCGTACGGATGCTCGGTGAACGCGACCCCGTTCGCCCGCAACAACTGCGTTGCGGGCGTTTCGGAGACGTGCGTCTTCTTGCTCACGGCGCAACGGTCAAGCGGCCGGGTCGCGCAGTTCCCAGCGGATCTTGTCGATCTCCGCCAGAAGTTCAGCCGACAGCCGGGTGCCCCAGGCGTCCAGGTCTTCGTCGAGCTGCGCCACGGAGGTCACGCCGATGATGGTGCTCGCCACCTGCCACTTGGTGTAGCAGAACGCCAGCGCCAGCTTGGCCGGCGTGAGGCCATGGTCTTTCGCCAGGGCGTTGTAGCGACGCGCGGCGGCGAGCGCGTCGGGCCGGCCCCAGCGCTGCTTGCGCACCGACTCGTAGCTGGAAATGCGCGCGCCCTTGGGCGCTTCGGGGCCTTCGACGCCGCTCTGGTCGTACTTGCCGGTCAGCAGGCCGAAAGCCAACGGCGAGTAGGCCAGCAGCGAGACGCCCAGACGATGCATCGTTTCGTCCAGGCCGTTTTCGAGGGCCCGGCTGATCAGGCAGTAGACGTTCTGCACGGTCGCCAAGCGCGGCAGGCCATGCTGCTCGGCGAGACGCACGAATTCATGCACGCCATACGGCGTCTCGTTGGACAGGCCGATCGCGCGGACCTTGCCGGCCTTGACCAACTTGCCGAGCGCTTCGAGCTGTTCATGGATGGATGTCTCGGACCGTTCCTTGGTCGGGTCGTAATAGATCGCGCCGAAGGCGGGCACATTGCGTTCCGGCCAATGGATCTGGTAGAGGTCGATCACGTCCGTCTTGAGGCGCTTCAGGCTGGCCTCGCACGAGGCGGCGATGTCGGCAGCCGTCATGCCGCCGCCTTCGCGCACCCACGGCATGCCGCGCGACGGACCGGCCACCTTGGTCGCCAGCACGATCTTCTGGCGCATGCCCGGGTTCTTGGCGAACCAGTTTCCGATGATGGCTTCGGTGGCGCCGAAAGTTTCCTTGCGGGCCGGCACCGCGTACATCTCGGCCGTGTCGATGAAGTCGACGCCGCGTTCGAGCGCGCGATCGAGGATGGCGTGGGCGGTGGGTTCGTTGACCTGCTCACCGAAGGTCATGGTGCCGAGGCAGATCGGCGTCACGTGGAGGTCGCTCTGACCGAGTTGGATTTTTTGCATGGGCGAAATGCTACCTGCTGGCGCGCAGACGCGTTGCCGTGTCATGCACCTGACTGCGCGGCCGCGGCCGCATCCCTATCATCGACACCGATGTACCAAGCCCTCCGCATTTCGCGCAGCGAATTCGTTCCCGTCCGCAATTTGAGCTACCACGTGCGCACGTGGGGCGAGCCCGCGCCCGCTCGGCCGCCGCTGGTCCTGCTGCATGGCTGGATGGACGTTGCTGCCTCCTGGCAGTTCGTGGTCGACGCGCTGGCCGAATCGCGTTGGGTCCTGGCGCCCGACTGGCGCGGCTTCGGCCTCACGGCCGGCGGCAACGTCGACAACTACTGGATGCCGGATTACCTGGCCGACCTCGACTGGCTGCTGGACCACTATGCGGGCGACACCCCCGTCGACCTCGTCGGCCACAGCATGGGGGGCAATGTCGCCATGCAATATTCAGGCGTCCGCCCGCAGCGAATTCGCCGGCTGGTCAACCTCGAAGGCTTCGGAATGCCCACCTTCGAGCCCGACCAGGCGCCCGCGCGCTACGCCAAATGGATCGACGAACAGAAGTGCCTGCATCGGGGCGAGAAGGCGCTGGCGAGCTATTCCGCGGTCGACGGCGTCGCGCGGCGTCTCATGAAGACGAATCCGCGCCTCTCCCAGGACAAGGCCGACTGGCTCGCCGCCCACTGGTCCGCCCCGCGGCCGCACGCGGACGGCGGCGACCGGTGGGAAATCCTGGGAGATCCGGCGCACAAGATCATCAACGCTCACATCTTCCGCTGCGACGAGATGCTGGCGCTGTACGCCGCCATCGCTGCGCCAGTTCTGGCGGTGGAAGCATCGGACGACAGCCTCGGCCAATGGTGGAAAGGCCGCTACACCCTGGCCGAGTACCACGAGCGCCTCAAGAAGGTGCCCGACGCCCGCATCGCCCGTGTCGAGGATGCTGGCCACATGCTGCACCACGACCAGCCCGCACGCGTGGCGTCGCTGATCGAAGGTTTCTTCGCGGGCTGAAAGGCCCTTCCGTCGGCTCCGCGCCCGCCGGACCCGGCGTTGCCCGGCATGAGAAAATGCACGGTTTTCCCCGAACACCGTCAGGACACCCCATGGATGCAGAGCAAATCAACCAAATCGGCGCAACCCTCGCAGACCTGAGCGCCCGGACCGCCGATTTACGGAGGTATCTTTGACTACGATGCCAAAGCCGAACGTCTGAGGACGGTCAACGCATCGCTCGAAGATCCCAACGTCTGGAACGACCCGAAGAAGGCCCAGGAACTGGGCCGCGAAAAGAAGTCGCTCGACGACGTGGTCGTCACGCTCGACCGGCTCACCAGCGGGCTTTCGGACAACACCGAACTGTTCGAGATGTCGAAGGAAGAAGGCGACATGGACGGCCTGCAGTCCATCGCCGATGACGCCGCCAAGCTCGAAGCCGACATCAAGCAGCTCGAATTCCGCCGGATGTTCAACAACCCGGCCGATCCGCTGAACGCCTTCGTAGACATCCAGGCCGGCGCCGGCGGCACCGAAGCCTGCGACTGGGCCAGCATGCTGCTGCGCCAGTACCTGAAGTACGCCGAGCGCAAGGGCTTCAAGACGCAGATCGAGGACGAGACGCCGGGCGACACCGCCGGCATCAAGGGCGCGACCATCAAGGTCGAGGGCGACTACGCCTTCGGCCTGCTGCGCACCGAGACCGGCGTGCACCGGCTCGTGCGCAAGTCGCCCTTCGACTCCTCGGGCGGACGCCACACCAGCTTCGCGAGCATCTTCGTCTACCCGGAAATCGACGACTCGATCGAGATCGAGATCAACCCTTCCGATGTGCGCACCGACACCTTCCGCGCCAGCGGCGCCGGCGGCCAGCACATCAACAAGACCGATTCGGCCGTGCGGCTCACGCACATACCGACCGGCATCGTGGTGCAGTGCCAGGACGGCCGCAGCCAGCACAGCAACCGCGACGTCGCCTGGAAGCGCCTGCGCTCGCGCCTCTACGACCACGAGATGCGCAAGCGCCAGGAAGAGCAGCAGAAGCTCGAGGACAGCAAGACCGACGTGGGCTGGGGCCACCAGATCCGAAGTTACGTGCTGGACAACAGCCGCATCAAGGACCTGCGGACCAACGTCGAAATCTCGGCCACGCAAAAGGTGCTCGACGGCGATCTGGACGCCTTCATCGAAGCCTCTTTGAAACAAGGGGTCTGATGCAAGGCGCGACGCACAAGGTGGAAGCACTGATCTTCGACATGGACGGCACCATGGTCGACTCCATGCCCTGGCATGCCAAGGCATGGGTCGAGTACGGGCGCCGCAATGGCCTCGACATCGACGTGCCGCATTTCATGCGCCGCACTACCGGGCGCACGGCATTCGAATGCGCGCGCGAGCTGATGGGCCGCGAGGTCACGCACGCCGAGAGCGCCGAGATCACGCACCAGAAGGAATCCATCTACCGCGAGCTCTTCGGCGCCGAGTTCCGCGAGGTCGCAGGATTTCGCGCCTTTGCCAGCAGCGCCGTCGCGCGCGGCCTCAAGATCGCGGTCGGCACGGCGGGCGACAAGCACAACATCGCGTTCACGATGTCGAACCTGCGCATGACGCCTGCCCCGCTCGCCATCGTCGGCGGCGACGAAGGCCTTCCAGGCAAGCCGCAACCCGCCATCTTTCTCGAAGCCGCCCGCCGCATCGGCGCGGCGCCTTCGCGCTGCGTCGTCTTCGAAGACGCGCCCTTCGGCATCGAGGCCGCGCGCCGCGGCGGCATGCTCGCGGTCGCGGTATGCACCACCCACAGCGCCTCCGAACTCGCAGGGCCGCACGTGATTGCGGCCGTGCGTGACTACAACGAACTAGCCAACTCAAACTTTCTGGAGACACTCGATGCTGTTGCGTGATGCCCAAGGCCAACCGATCGCGATCCGTCGCGAGGACTACAGCGCGCCTGCCTACTGGATCGACACCGTCGACCTCACCTTCGACCTCGACCCCGCCAAGACCCGCGTGCTCAATCGCATGCGCCTGCGTCGCAATACCGACGTGGCGCCCGAGCCCCTGCGCCTCGACGGCGACGAGCTGAACCTGGCACGCGTGCTGGTCGACGGCCAGGGCGCGTCCTTCCGCATGGATGTCGACCAGCTCGTGATCGACAACCTTCCCGATGCCTTCGAGCTGGAGATCTTCACCACCTGCTGCCCGGTGAAGAACACCAAGCTCATGGGCCTGTTCGTGAGCGAGGACACCTTCTTCACGCAGTGCGAGGCCGAAGGCTTCCGCCGCATCACCTATTTCCTCGACCGTCCGGACGTGATGGCGAGCTACACCGTCACGCTGCGCGCGGCCAAGGCCGCGTACCCGGTGCTGCTCTCCAACGGCAACCTCGTCGAGCAGGGCGACCTGCCCGAAGGCCGCCACTTCGCGAAGTGGGTCGACCCCTTCCGCAAGCCGAGCTACCTCTTCGCGCTCGTCGCCGGCAAGCTGGTCGCGCGCGAGCAACGCATCAAGGCGCGCAATGGCAAGGAGCACCTGCTGCAGGTCTACGTGCGCGCCGGCGACCTCGACAAGACCGAGCATGCGATGAACTCGCTGATCAACTCGGTGATGTGGGATGAAGCCCGCTTCGGCCTGCCGCTGGACCTCGACCGCTTCATGATCGTCGCGACCAGCGACTTCAACATGGGCGCGATGGAAAACAAGGGCCTGAACATCTTCAACACGAAGTACGTTCTTGCCAACCAGGCCACCGCTACCGACGCCGACTACAGCAACATCGAAAGCGTGGTCGGCCACGAGTACTTCCACAACTGGAGCGGCGACCGCGTGACCTGCCGCGACTGGTTCCAGCTCTCGCTCAAGGAAGGTCTCACCGTCTTCCGCGACCAGGAGTTCAGCCAGGACCTGTGCGCCGACGCCTCGGCACGCGCCGTCAAGCGCATCGAGGACGTGCGCGTGCTGCGCACCGCGCAGTTCCCCGAAGACGCGGGCCCCATGGCCCATCCGGTGCGGCCCGACAGCTACATCGAGATCAGCAACTTCTACACCGTCACCATCTACGAGAAGGGTGCGGAGGTCGTTCGCATGATGCAGACGCTGGTCGGCCGCAAGGGCTTCGAGCGCGGCATCACGCTGTACTTCGAGCGCCACGACGGGCAGGCCGTGACCTGCGACGACTTTGCGCAGGCGATTGCCGACGCCAATCCCGAATCGGACCTCGCGCGCCTGCTGCCCCAGTTCAAGCGCTGGTACAGCCAGGCGGGCACTCCGCGTCTCGCCGCGCACGGCGTGTACGACGCCTCCGCGCGCAGCTACACACTGAGCTTCGTGCAAAGCTGCCAGCCCACACCGGGCCAGCAGTCGAAGGATCCGTTCGTGATCCCGGTCAACATCGGCCTGCTGGGCGCTGACGGACGCGAACTGCCGTTGCAACTCGAAGGCGAACCGAACGCCGTCGAAGGCACCCGGACCCTCGTGCTGACGCGCGCAGGCGAACAGGTCACGTTCGTCAACATCGACGCCGAGCCCGTGCCGTCGATCCTGCGCGGCTTCAGCGCGCCGGTGATCCTCGACTACGAGTACACCGACGCCCAGTTGCTCACGCTGCTGGCCAGCGACCCCGATCCGTTCAATCGCTGGGAAGCAAGCCAACGCCTCGCGCTGCGCGCCGCGGTGCGCGCCATCGCGACGCCACCGGCCGGCACCCACGAGCTGCCGCTGAACGAGGCCTTCGTCGATGCGATGCGCGGCGTGCTGCGCCATCCGACGCTCGATGCCGCGTTCAAGGAACTCGTACTCACGCTCCCTTCTGAAACGTACATCGCCGAGCAACTGGAAGTGGTCGATCCGCAGCGCGTGCACGCCGTACGCGAAGCCATGCGCGCGCAACTCGCCACCGCCCTCTTCGCCGACTGGGAGCACGTGTACGAGCAGAACCGCGACACCGGCGCGTACGCGCCTGACCCCGTGTCTTCGGGCCGTCGCGCGCTGGCCGCCATTGCGCTGACCCACCTGTGCCTTGGCGCGCGCGCCACGGGCGACGCGGTCTGGCCGGGCAGGACGCTGCAGCGCTTCAAGGACGCGGGCAACATGACCGATCGCTTCAACGCCCTCAACGCACTGGTCTCCTCCGGCCACGCATTGGCGGCGCAGGCGCTCGCGCGCTTCCACGAGATCTTCAAGAACGAAGCACTCGTGATCGACAAGTGGTTCTCGCTGCAGGCCGGCGCACCCGACCGCGGCGGCGACATCCTGCCGCTGGTAAAGCAGTTGATGAAGCACCCGGATTTCTCCATCAAGAACCCGAACCGCGCACGCAGCGTGATCTTCAGTTACTGCAGCGCCAACCCCGGCGCACTGCACCGCCCCGATGCGGCCGGCTACGTGTTCTGGAGCGATCGCGTGATCGAGCTCGACGCGATCAATCCGCAGGTTGCGGCCCGCCTCGCCCGTGCGCTCGACCGCTGGAGCAAGCTGGCGGAACCCTATCGCAGCGCCGCCCGCGAGGCCATCGCCCGCGTCGCCGCCCGACCCGACCTCAGCAAGGACACGCACGAGGTCGTCACCCGCGCGCTGACGGCCTGACCCCATCAAGGAATTCCAACCACATGGCTCAACAGAAGATTTCACTCACCCGCTACCTCGTCGAACAGCAACGCGCCGACGGCCTCATCCCCGGCCAGCTGCGGCTGCTGCTCGAAGTGGTGGCTCGCGCCTGCAAGAGCATCAGCCAGGCCGTCAACAAGGGAGCGCTCGGCGGCGTGCTCGGCACCGCCGAGAGCGAGAACGTGCAGGGCGAAATCCAGAAGAAGCTCGACATCATCGCCAACGAGGTGCTGATCGAAGCCAACGAATGGGGCGGCCACCTCGCCGCGATGGCGAGCGAGGAGATGGACAGCATCTACGTCGTTCCCAACCGCTATCCTCAAGGCGAATACCTGCTGCTGTTCGATCCCCTCGACGGCTCGAGCAACATCGACGTGAACGTCAGCATCGGCACCATCTTCAGCGTGCTCAAGAAGCCCGACGACACGCCCGGCGTGCAGGAAGCCGATTTCCTGCAGGCCGGCAGCAAGCAAGTGGCCGCCGGCTACTGCATCTACGGACCTCAGACCACCCTGGTGCTGACCGTCGGCAACGGGGTCGCGATGTTCACGCTCGACCGCGAACAGGGCTCCTTCACGCTGACGCAGGAAGACATCCAGATCCCTGCCGACACCAGAGAATTCGCGATCAACATGAGCAACATGCGCCACTGGGACGCCCCGGTGAAGCGCTACATCGACGAATGCCTGGCCGGCAAGGAAGGCCCTCGCGGCAAGGACTTCAACATGCGCTGGATCGCCAGCATGGTGGCCGACGTGCACCGGATCCTGATGCGCGGCGGCGTCTTCATGTACCCCTGGGACAAGCGCGAGCCGGAAAAGGCCGGCAAGCTTCGCCTGATGTACGAGGCCAACCCCATGAGCTGGATCGTCGAACAGGCGGGCGGCGCCTCCACCAACGGCAAGAAGCGCATCCTCGACCTGGAGCCGTCGAAGCTCCACGAACGCGTGGCCGTTGTGTTGGGATCAAAAAATGAGGTCGAGCGACTGACTCGCTATCACGACCCGCTATAATCGAAGGCTTAGCCGGTGTAGCTCAGTCGGTAGAGCAGCTCATTCGTAATGAGAAGGTCGGGTGTTCGATTCATCTCTCCGGCACCAATCGAAGCAAGAAGTCCTGCTACCTCCCCGGTAGCAGGACTTTTTCGTTGGTCTCGTCCAGCCACATTCGTGGTCCGAACTCGTCGCTTGGCATGGCGCCAGGTCCTACGCGTCACGTGTCATTCCGTTCGCATTCTTTTCGCTTGTTTTGCACAAGATATCCGCTCCCGCGCAGAGGCCGCACGAGCACCCGCCTCAGTACCAGCATGAAATCCGCTTCTGCCACCCTCCTCGCCGTCTCGATGGCACTCAGCGCCTGCGGCGGCAAGAGCGCAGGCAAAACGGATGCGGCCGGCCCGGTCCCGGTGGCGCCCGCCGTGATCGCAGCCGCCCAGCCGATGCCTGACAAGGCCTCCCCCGACTGTTCCGTGGTCCTGTACGGCGACTCGATCCTCAACGGCTCCTACGTCAAGGAAGAGTTGTCGATGCGCCACGCGCGCCATCCAGCGGCCGAACTCAAGGCGCAGCGGCCTGCCTGGCGCATCGACGACCGTACGGTACCGGGCCAGTCCCTGGCGAAAGTGGCCAAGGGGTTTCACAACGATCCTCGGGACGCCCGCGTGGTCGTGATCGAGAGCGGCATTGCCGAAGGATGGTCCGGCGGCACCGTGCTAACCCACCTGCCGTGGATGATCGAAGCCGTCCGCTTCGAGGGCAAGATTCCGGTGCTGACCGGCTACTCGCGCCAGACGCCGAACGACTTCATGACACCGGACAAGCTCGCGGGCCGCGACCGCATCGACGACGAAGCGAAGAGGCTGGCGCGCGACATGGACGTCGAGTTCGCCGATTTCGGGTCGGCAGGCCCGGTCGAGCTCATCGACGAAGTCCACCCGACCGAGGACTACAGCCTGCGCCTGACGGCCAAGCTGATCGAGGCGCTGGACCGCGTGGCGCCCGAGTGCAGCCACCTCTGATCCCGCCAGCGCCTCGAGCATGCGGGCCGCACCCGATCCAGCGCGCGCCGACGCGCTGACCCTACACTGCCCCTCATGGAGTTGCGACAGCTACGTTATTTCGTCAAGGTCTGCGAGCTGCGCAGCATGGGCCGGGCGGCGGTCGAACTGGGTGTGGTCACCTCGGCCCTGAGCCAGCAGATCAGCCGCCTCGAAAGCGAACTCAGCACCCGCCTGCTGCAACGCGCATCGACGGGCGTGACGCCGACCGACGCGGGCGTGGCCTTTCTCCACCAGGCTCAACTCACACTGCGTCACGCCGACGATGCGATTCGCGCCGCGCAGCAGGCGCGCCTCTCGGGCCACGTGAGCGTGGGCCTCGCACCGACCACGGCTTCGGTGCTCGGCGTGCCGCTGATGCAAGCGATGCGCGAACGCTATCCGGACGTGCGTCTGCATCTGGTGGAATCGCTCTCCGGCCATCTCGCGACCATGCTCGAGTCGCGGCAACTCGATCTCGCCGTGCTGTTCCAGACCGAGACGCCGCGCCGCTGGAGCGTCTCCCCGCTGCTCGACGAAAAGCTGTACGTGATCGCTTCGCCCACGCTGGCGAAGCGACCGGCCGGCGCCAAGGTTCGCCTGTCTCAACTGGCCGGCGTGCCGCTCATCCTGCCCAGTGCCGGCCACGGACTGCGCGCGACGCTGGCGGCGGCCTTTGCGCGAGCGCGCGTCGAGCCGACCGTCGTCGCGGAAATCGACGGCCTCGCCCTGCTCATGGATGCAGTGCTTGCCGGCCAGGGCGCAACCATCCAGCCCGGTGCCGCGACGGCACGTCATCCCGCGGAAGACCTACACCGCAGCCAGATCACCGACGCGCATGTCGGTCGCCGCAACCTGCTGGTAAGCCTGTCGGACGACGAACTCTCTCCCGCCGCACTGGCCACCCGCGTGGTGATGGCCGACACGGCGCGCACGCTGGTGCGCGAAGGGCGCTGGGCCGGCGCGAGTCTTCTCGAAAACTGAACACCCGTTGCCCGAACCGCCCTTTCGCGTGAAGGGCCGACTCCCTACAGTCTCCTGACCCCACAAGGAGAGTCAACGTGATCGATGTACTGGTCGTCGGCGGCGGCAACGCTGCGCTGTGCGCTGCGCTCATGGCACGCGAGGCCGGCGCCAGCGTCCTGCTGCTCGAAGCCTCGCCGCGCGAATGGCGAGGCGGCAATTCGCAGCACACGCGCAACCTGCGCTGCATGCACGACGCGCCGCAGGACGTGCTGGTAGAGGCCTACCCCGAAGAAGAGTACTGGCAGGATCTGCTGAAGGTCACGGGCGGCCAGACCGACGAGCACCTCGCGCGCATGGCGATCCGCGCGTCCTCGAACTGCCGCGACTGGATGCGAAGCCATGGCGTGCATTTCCAGCCACCGCTGTCGGGGGCGCTGCACGTGGCGCGCACCAATGCCTTCTTCATGGGCGGCGGCAAGGCGCTGGTCAATGCCTACTTCCGCAGCGCGGAGGCGCTGGGCGTCGAAGTCCGCTACGACACGCCAGTGGTGTCGGTGGAAATGCAGGACGGCCGCTTCATCGCAGTCCGCACCGGCACCGGCGAACGCATCGCGGCCCGCGCCTGCGTGCTGGCCGCGGGCGGCTTCGAGTCGAACATCGAATGGCTGCGCGAGGCCTGGGGCCAGAACGAGCGCGGCGAATGGCCGGCCGACAACTTCCTGATCCGCGGCACCCGCTTCAACACGGGCGTGCTGCTCAAGCACATGATCGATGCAGGCGCCGACGCGATCGGCGATCCGACACAGGCGCACATGGTGGCGATCGATGCGCGCGCCCCGCTGTACGACGGCGGCATCTGCACGCGCATCGACTGCGTATCGCTGGGCGTGGTGGTCAACCGCAACGCAGACCGCTTCTACGACGAGGGTGAGGATTTCTGGCCCAAGCGCTACGCCATCTGGGGCCGGCTCGTCGCCCAGCAGCCCGACCAGATCGCGTGGTCGATCATCGACGCGAAGGCCGTCGGCCGCTTCATGCCGCCGGTGTTCCCGGGCACGCGGGCCGACTCGCTGCCCGAACTCGCGCGCCAACTCGGACTCGATGAAGCCCGCTTCACGGCCACGGTCGAGGCCTACAACGCCGCCTGCCGCGCTGGCACCTTCGATCACACGCAACTGGACGACTGCCACACCGAAGGACTCTCGCCCGCCAAGACGCATTGGGCGCGCCCCATCGACACCGCGCCGTTCTACGGCTATGCGCTGCGGCCCGGCATCACCTTCACCTACCTGGGTCTGAGGGTCAACGAGGACTCAGCGGTGCACTTCGACGGCGTGCCGAGCGACAACCTCTTCGTCGCCGGCGAAATGATGGCCGGCAACGTGCTCGGCAAGGGCTACACGGCTGGCGTCGGCATGGCCATCGGCACCGCGTTCGGGCGCATCGCCGGCACCCGCGCGGCCGAGGCAGCCATCAATGCCAAGTCGACCAGAACGGACCACCATGCAACAGCTTGAAGCCCTCACGCGCGAAGCCGCGTCGCTCGCCACTGGCGGGCGCACCGTGATCCCGATCCTCACAGCGAACGAAACCGAAGTCGCACGGCAAATGCAGATCTGCAATGCCTGCCGCTACTGCGAAGGCTTCTGCGCGGTGTTCCCCGCCATGACGCGCCGGCTCGAGTTCGGCAAGGCCGACATTCACTTTCTCGCCAACCTCTGCCACAACTGCGGCGCCTGCCTGCACGCCTGCCAGTACGCGCCGCCGCACGAGTTCGCCGTCAACGTGCCGAAAGCGATGGCCGAAGTGCGCGGGCAGACCTATGTCGACTATGCGTGGCCGCCCGCGCTGGGCAAGCTGTATCAGCGCAACGGGCTCACCCTGTCGCTCGCAGTGGCGGCGGGGCTGGCGTTGTTCCTGATCATGGCCGTTGCGATGAACGGCACGTTGTGGGGCGGCAACCTCCAAGGCAACTTCTACAAGCTGTTCCCGCACAACCTGCTGGTCAGCCTGTTCGCGCCGGTTTTCCTGTTCGCGGCAGTGGCCCTGGCGATGGGCGTTCGCCGCTTCTGGCGCGACGTGACACCGGCGACCAGCGGTGCGCCGCTGAGTGCTCCCGCCGCTGCCGAGGCCACCGATGCGGTCTTGCGGCTGAAGTATCTCGACGGCGGGCACGGCCAGGGCTGCAACAACGAGGACGACGCGTACACGCTCTCGCGCCGGCGCTTCCACCACTTCACCTTCTACGGCTTCATGCTGTGCTTTGCCGCCACCGCGCTGGCAACGGTCTATCACTACGTGTTCGGCTGGATCGCACCGTACGACCTGCCCAGCCTTCCCAAGCTGCTGGGCGTGGCGGGCGGCCTGAGCCTGATGGTGGGCACCGCAGGCCTGTGGCGCCTGAACCGCCGCCGCCATCCGCTGCACGGCGACGTGGCACAGAAGCCGATGGACCTCGGATTCATCGCCCTGCTCTTTCTGACGAGCGCCACCGGCCTGGCGTTGTGGCTGGGCCGCGGCACACCTGCACTGGCGGTGCTGTTGTGTCTGCACCTCGGCGCGGTGATGGCCCTGTTCGCCACGCTCCCCTATGGCAAATTCGGGCACGGCATCTTCCGCACCGCCTCGCTGCTGCGTCACGCGATCGAGAAACGCCAACCCAACCCGATCGGGCTGGGCGCCGACTGACAACAAGACAACCCATCCGGAGATCACGATGAACAAACGCCAACTGCTGAGCGCCATGACGCTGGCCATCGCCGCCTTGCCTCTGGCAGGCGTCGGCCATGCCCAGGACTTCCCTCCTTCGAAACCCGTCACGCTGGTCGTCGGTTTCGCTCCCGGCGGTGCGGCCGATGCGGCAGCGCGCCTGATCGCCAAGAAGCTGGCCGAGAACATCGGCCAGAGCGTGGTGGTCGACAACAAGGCCGGCGCGGGCGGCAACATCGCTCACCAGCAAGTGGCCAGCGGTCCCGCCGATGGCTCGGTTCTGCTGTTCGGATCGATCGGCCCGCTGACCATCGCGCCGCACGTGATGAAGGTCAGCTACGACCCGTTCAAGGATCTCGCGCCGGTGTCCGGCGGCGTGAACTTTCCGAACGTGCTCGTGGTGCACCAGGGCGTGGGCGTGAAGAACCTCTCCGAGTTCGTGGCCCTCGCCAAGAAAAAGCAGGGCGGCGTGGACTTCGCCTCCACCGGCGCCGGCTCTGCCTCGCACCTGGCGGGCGAGTTGTTCAACCAGCGCGCCGGCGTCGACATGGTGCACGTGCCGTACAAGGGCGGCGCCCCCGCTCTCACCGACTTGCTGGGCCAGCGGATCGCCTCGTATTTCTCGGCCCCGCCGACCGCGATGCCCTACGTGGAGGCCGGCAAGCTGATCCCGCTCGCGACGACGGGGTTGAAGCGCCCGGCCTACCTGCCCAACATCCCCACGGTGGCCGAATCGGGCTACCCCGGCTTCGAGGCATTGAACTGGTATGCCTTCGTCGCGCCCGGCAAGACGCCGGCGCCGATCCTCGACCGCTGGAACGTGGAGATCGTCAAGGTGCTCAACGATCCCGGCGTCAAGGACGCGTTGAACAAGCACGGCCTGACGCCGCAGCCGACCTCGCGCGCCGAACTCACCGCGTTCATGAGGAGCGAGGACGCCAAGTGGAGCGCCATCGTCCGCGAGCGGAAGATCACGGCCAACTGAGGCTGCACCGCACGCGAACGCTCCCTCGCACGTTCAGTGCTTGCGCTGGGTCTGCTCGTAGACGCGCGGCTGAGTCAGCACCTCGTGGCGCAGCGCCTGCTCCAGTTCGTCCTCGGTCATCAGCTTGCGTCGCAACACGACCTCGCGCACATTGGTTCCGTTGGCGTAGGCCTCGGCCGCGACCTCGGTCGCTTCCTTGTAGCCGATGATGGGGTTGAGCGCGGTGACGAGCGCGATGGAGCGCTCGATGCTCTCCTTCAGTCGATCGGGGTTGGCGGTGATGCCTCGAACGCAGCGCTCGCCCAAGGTGTTGCAGGCATTCGTCAGGTGCTTGAAGCTGCGGAACAATGCCGTTGCGATGATCGGCTCGAAGGCATTCAGCTGCAGTTGCCCGGCCTCAGCGGCGAAAGTCACCGTGAGGTCGTTTCCGAACACTTCGAACGCCACCTGGTTGACGACCTCCGGGATCACCGGATTGACCTTGCCCGGCATGATTGAAGAACCCGCCTGCATCGCCGGCAGATTGATCTCGCCCAGCCCCGAGCGTGGGCCGCTCGACAGCAGCCGCAAGTCGTTGCAGGTCTTCGACAGCTTCACTGCAATGCGCTTGAGCACGCCCGACAACTGCACGAAGGCACCGCAATCCTGCGTCGCCTCGATCAGGTTCGGCGCGGTGCTGAGTTCGATGCCCGTGATGCGCACCAATGATTTCAGCGCCTTGGCCGCGTACTCGGGGTGCGCGGTGATGCCGGTGCCGATCGCCGTCGCGCCGAGGTTGATCTCGCGGATCAGCAAGGAGGCTTCGCGCAAGCGGGCCATGTCCTCTTCCAGCATCACGGCATAGGTCGAGAACTCCTGGCCCAGCGTCATTGGCACGGCGTCCTGCAACTGGGTGCGGCCGATCTTCAGCAGCGGCGCGAACTCGACCGCCTTCTCGGCGAAATCGCCGCGCAGCCGGTCCATCGCCACGAGCAGGCGGTCGATGGCAAAGCAGGTCGCGATGCGCAGCGAAGTCGGATAGACATCGTTGGTGCTCTGCGCCATGTTGACGTCTTCGTTCGGGTGCAGGTGCTGGTACTCGCCGCGCTGGTGCCCGAGGATCTCCAGCGCCCGGTTGCAGATCACCTCGTTGGCGTTCATGTTGGTCGAGGTGCCGGCGCCACCCTGGATCATGTCGACGACGAACTGGTCGCGCAGCGCGCCTTTGCGGATCTCCTCGCAGGCCGCGACGATGGCGGTGAGCTTCGCTTCGGGCAGCAGACCCAATTCGGCGTTGGCCTCGGCGGCGGCCTGCTTCACCGACGCCAGCGCGGTCACGAGTTCGGGATAGGCGGAGATCACCGTGCCCGAGATCTGGAAGTTCTCCTGGGCGCGCAGCGTGTGCACGCCGTAATACACCTCGGCAGGCACCTCGCGGTCGCCAAGCAGATCGTGTTCGATGCGGAATTGGCTCATGGCATTCTTTCGTTGTGGCCGGCGTTCGAGCGATGTCTCCGAGGCGAGTTATCCATGAATGCCGCGCCGCGGTCAAATGCGCCGGCGTCCGGTGCCCGACGGCCTCAGTCGTGCATCAGCTCCTGGATCAACTCCCGCACGATCGACAACCCCGGCGCCTCGGTGCGCCGGCGCAGCGTCACGAGCCCGAAGCGCGCGACTCTTTCGATCGGCGGCGTCATCTTCAGCTCGACCAGATCGGGGGCGGCCGCGCGAATGGCCAGCAGCACCGCATCGCTCCGCCGCGCCACGTCGATCAGGCTCGCGACCTCCTCGCACTGCAGGGTCACGCAATGCTCGGGGTGTGCGTCGGGGCCGTAGGTCTCGATCAGGCTGCGCGCCACCTCCTCGCTCAGCGGCGTGGAGGCGACGGGGTAGCGCTGCACGGCCTCGAAGGTCACGCCCTTGCGCAGGCGCGTGAGCGGGTGGCCGCGACGGCACATGAAGACGCCTAGCATCTCGCGCAATTCGCTCACCTCCAGGTCGGCGGCGGGATCCAGCGAACGGGCATCGACCACCAGCGCATCGAGCGTTCGCGCGCGCAGGGCCTGTGCCAGCAGGTCGGTGCCGCCGCGCGCCACGACCACCCGCACCTTGGGATGCCGCGTCGCCATGCGCATCAGCAACGGCGTCATCAGCATCGCGCCGGGGCCCGAGCCCATGCCGATGCGAAGCACGCCGCCCTGCCCTTCGCGCATCCGCCGGCCGCTGTCGTGCAACTCTCCGGCCTCGAACACCAGTTGGCGGGCGCGAGACACCACCTCGTGGCCGAAGGACGTGAGCTCGCTGCGCCGCCCGACGCGGTCGAACAGGGGCGTGCCCAGTTCGTCCTCCAGCGCGCGGATGCTACGGCTGAGTGCCGGCTGGGTGATGTACAGCGCCTGCGCGGACTTGCTGAATGACCCGCTCTCCGCGAGCGCGATCAGGTGGCGGAGTTGAACGAGCGTCATGGCGTCGATTTTCACCTGGTATGCATTGAAGTAATGCTAAATCCAACAACAATGCATTGGATGTTCTTTTGCAGCGCTCCTACGATGCGTTTAGCGTCTGCACATCAGGACGCCACCGCCGAGCCAGTCATCCCACAGGCGCCCACGCAGCGCCACCCAGGAGTCCTATGAAGCCGTTCCTCCAGCGTTCGATCGTCACCGGCCTGTTGCTGTTGGCCGCGGGCGCAGCCCTCGCCCAGGGCTACCCGACCAAGCCCGTCAGCCTGATGGTCCCTTACCCCGCCGGCGGGCCGTCCGACGCGGCGGCGCGCATCTTCACCGTGCCGCTCGGCAAGGAACTCGGCCAGCAGGTGGTCGTCGAGAACCTCGGCGGCGTCGCCGGCGCGCTGGCGGCCCAGAAGGTGCTCGCGGCGCCCGCAGACGGCTACTACCTCTTTCAGGGCTCGCCCAACGAGGTGATCCTGTCGCCGCTCGCCAATGCAGCCGTCAAGCTCAAGGCGGAGGACTTCCGGCTCGTCCATCCGGTGACGGATGCGGTGATGGTCTTCGTCGCTCGCAAGGACCTGCCCGCCAGCAACGTCGACGAACTCATCGCGCTCGCCCGCAAATCCAAGGACAAGCCGCTGACGTACGGCAGCGTGGGCATCGGCTCGCTCTATCACCTGATCCTCGAGGACGTGCAGCACCGCACGGGCACCCAGATGATCCACGCGCCGTACAAGGGCAACGCACCTCTTCTGCAGGACATCGGCGGCGGGCAGGTGGACTTCGCCGTGCTGGTCTACAGCGCCGGCATGGGCGCCCTGGCCGATCAAGGCCGGCTCAAGGTGATCGGGCAACTCGGCGCGCAGCGTTCGGAACTGCTCAAGAACGTGCCGGCGGTCAGCGAAGGCAAGGAGCTGAAGGACTTCTCGTACAAGATCTGGAGCGGCTTCATGGTGCCGAAGAACACGCCGGAGGATGTCGTGCAGCGCCTGCACAAGGCCATCGGTGCCACGCTGCAGGAGCCCGGCGTACGATCGCAACTGGCGGCCCAGACGCAGTTGGCCTCGCCGCCGATGACGCTGGCCGAATCAGCGAAGTTCTACGATGCCGAGATTGCGCGCTACCGCGCCATTGCCAAGTCCATCAACCTGCAGCCCCAGTAAGGAACACCATGACGACTGCGACCCTGCTAGACGCGCTGCACCAGCAGGCGGATGAATTCATCGGCCTGCGACGCGACATCCACCATCACCCCGAACTGGCCTTCGACGAGCACCGCACCTCCGAACTGGTGGCCTCGAAACTCAAGGAATGGGGCTACGAAGTCGAGCGCGGCCTCGGCGGCACCGGCGTCGTGGGACGGCTGCGGCGCGGCAACGGCGCGCGGCAGCTCGGCCTGCGCGCCGACATGGACGCCCTACCGATCGACGAGACCACCGGACTGGCCTACGCCAGCAGCCACCAGGGCGTGATGCACGCCTGCGGCCACGACGGCCACACGGCCATGCTGCTCGCGGCGGCGCACCATCTGGCCCTTCGCGGCCGCTTCACCGGCACGCTGAACCTGATCTTCCAGCCCGCCGAGGAAGGCGGCGGCGGCGCGCTGCGGATGATGCAGGACGGCCTCTTCGACAAGTACCCGTGCGATGCGATCTTCGCGATGCACAACATGCCCGGCGTGCCGCAAGGCGAGTTGGTGCTGCGCGAAGGGGCGGCGATGGCCTCGTCCGACTACGTCACGGTTACGCTCACCGGCATCGGTGGCCACGGCGCATTGCCGCACCGTACAGCCGATCCGGTCGTGGCGGCGGCGAGCATCGTGATGGCACTGCAGACCATCGTGTCGCGCAACGTCGACCCGCTACAGATGGCGGTCGTCACGGTGGGCGCGCTGCACGCCGGCAAGGCCAACAACGTGATTCCGCAGAGCGCGACGATGGAACTCAGTGTTCGCGCGCTCGACCGCGAAGTCCGCGCGGTGCTGGAGCAGCGCATCAAGTCGGTGATTACCGCGCAGGCCGAAAGCTTCGGCGTCACTGCCAGGATCGACTGGCGGCCGGGCTATGCCGTGCTGGTCAACACGCCCGATGAGACCGCCTTCGCCCGCGAGGTGGCGGTCGAACTGGTCGGCGCCAATCGCGTCACGCTGCAAGGCCCGGCGCTCTCCGGCAGCGAAGACTTCGCCTTCATGCTCGAAAAAGTGCCGGGCAGCTACCTGCTGATCGGCAACGGTGCTGGAGAGGGAGACGGCCACGGCGCGTGCATGGTGCACAACCCGGGCTATGACTTCAACGACGACAACGTCGCGATCGGGTCGGCCTACTGGGTGCTGCTGGCGGAGCGCTTCCTGGCCGCCTGAAACGGACCTCGGCGGGGTCGCTCATACTACGGCAACTCGCGGCGCAGCCCCAGCCCGGAAGTCCCGATCAGCAGTCGTAGCGACGGTAGTTGATGTAGCAGAGCTCACGAATTCTCTGCTTGTCGGTGGCGACCCTGCGCTGCCCTTCGCTGATCCGGCGTCTCTCATCCGCATTGCGTTCCGACTCCTTGCGCTGTTGTTCTCGCTGTTCGGCCGCCCATTTTTGCGAATCGAGCGAGCGCTGGCGTGCATCCGCACTTTGCGCACGCACGAGAGCCGCATCGGCCTCGCGGCGGAATGCACGGTCCTTTGCCTGTGCAGCCTCGTCTGCGCGAGCGCGCTCTCTGGCCTCCAGTTCGCTCGCCTTTCGGCTTTCGGCCTCGGCGGCCGCTTGCTGTCGAGCCGTCTCAAGCGCTTGCGCCGCTAATTCCTGCTGGACAACCTGTCGGCGGTGCTGAACGAAGAGACCCACCGCGAAAAGCGCGACCACGAGCACGCCGAGGAGCATCAACGCCTTGGGCATGCCGGACTCCCGCTCGACTGCGGGATGAACTTCGAATCGCCGTTGCACCGGCCGCGCAGCGACCGGACGCGCCAGTTTCCTGTCGTGCGCCGCACGCGAATCCGGATCGCGCAATACGTTGTAGGCGTCGATGACTTCGGTCAACTGTTCCGCAACGCGCGAGTCCTGGGCCATCCGCTCCCGCGTATAGGCCGAACGTGCCCGCTGAAAAGCAGCTTCGATGTCCTCAGGCGTCGCGTTGCCGGGGATTCCCAAGACCACGTATGCAGAAATCATCGCGTCCTCTTCGACTGACAGGTCCCGACGCCAGCCGCCGGCTCCAACAATGTCAATTATTGTTACACGAAATAACTACACTTACTTGGCAAGTCCGACCGTTTCAGCGACTACAGCAGTTCCTTCAACCTCACCCGCAACCGGCTGATGGCTTGGCTGTGCAACTGGCACACACGGCTCTGGCTCACTTCGAGGATCGCGCCAATCTCGCGCAGGTTCAGTTCTTCTTCGTAGTACAGGTTCAACAGCAGCTGATCGCGCTCGGGCAGCGCCGAGATGGCGTCCACCAGTTGCTGGCGAAAGCCGCTCTCCAGCAATTGCTGCAGCGGGTCGTCGCTCACGCGCTGGCCCTTGCGCGCTTCCTGCGCATGGATGTCGATGAAGGGGTTGTCGGCCTCGCCCTTCGCGAAGTCCTCGACATAGAGGAGCTGGCAGCCCTGGATCTCCTGCAGCAGCGACTGGTAGGCCTCCAGGTCCATCTTCAGCTCCCTGGCGATCTCCCCCTCGGTGGGCGGTCGGCCGAACCGGTGCTCGAGCGCCTGGATGGCCTTCTCGACGCCGCGTGCCGACTGGCGCAGGCCGCGCGAGCCCCAGTCGCTGGCACGCAGCTCGTCGAGCATCGCGCCACGAATGCGCTGGCTGACGAAGGTCTCGAACTGCGCGCCCTTGTTGTCCTGGTAGCGGCTCGACGCATCGAGCAGGCCGATCATCCCGGCCTGGATCAAGTCGTCGAGTTCCACGCTGGCGGGCAGCTTGGCGATCATCTGGAGCGCGATACGGCGCACCATCGGCTGGTGCTGCTCCAGTAGATGGGACTTTTCAATGGTTCCCTGCGCGGTGTACACGTTCAGTCCTTTTTTTCGTTGTTCGTTCCGCGGGTCAGGCGGCGACTGCGCCCGATGCGTGCGCGGAACGCGCAGGCACCGTCGCTGCGCGCGGCGCCTGCTCCGAGTTCTCGATGCTTTTCGTACGGCCGGGCGCGACGATCCGCCAGGGCCAGCGGCCCAAGTCGCCCGCGATGCGCCTGAAATCCACGGCGGCCGGGCTGGCTGGAAAGGCCTCGACCACGGTCTCGCCCAGTCGCCGCGCGTCCGCCAGGTGCGGATCGGCGCGAACCCATCCGGCCGGCTCCAGGGACACCGCGAGATAGCGGCTGCCGGTGTTGGCGAGATTGGCCGTGACCTTCTGTGCCTCTTCCACGCTGGACACCGCGTTGACCAGGAAGCGCAATTGCTTCAAGCCATGCGCGTAGTGCAGGCGCTTGATGCCCGCATAGGCGGACGTGATCGAGGCAGCGTTCGGCTGCAGCACGAGCACCAGCTCGTCCGCGAGCCGGGCCAACGACGACAGTCGGCCTTCGCCGTCGAACGCCGCGTCGATCAGGATCACGCCGCCATGGCACAGCAGGCGCGGATCGGCGTCCGCATGCGGCACGCCGGGAAGCGCCGGCAGCACGGCGACACCGCAGCCTGAACGCGCCACCGCGCTGTCGCGGGTCAGCCGCCGATCGGCGACGTCTGCCAGGCTGCCCAGCGGATCGAGGCCCCAGACGGCGCAGACCGAGTCCGCCGCCGGGCCATGCTCGTCGAGGAGCAGCACGTCCTTGCCTTGATGCACCAGGGCCGCGCCCAGGTTCATCGCCGTGGTGGTCGCGCCGTCACCGCGGGCGATGCCGGCAACGGCCACGATGCGCGTTGGCGTGCGTGACAGCAGGCGCCGCAATCCGTCGGCCTGATCTGCAACGAGCTTGCTCATGGCCGCCTCCTCAATCGTGCTGCTCCAGGACCGTGTGCTGCCGCTGCGTCGGCGCCGTCGATTCGGTGCCGAGCGCCTCCAGCAGCAGGAAGAGCTTGCCCACGCCCACGTACAAGGCATTGCCGGTGAGAGGCCGGCTGGAGCGCGCTGGCCGGCCGGTCAGCTGGTTCAACAGCATGCGCGTGCGGTCGGCCCACTCACCGTCGGCCTGCAGCAGCCGCCACACGGTGGTGGTGACCTGGCCCGCGATCAGCAGGCGCTTCATCATGTTCGGATCGCCCAGCTCGCCCATGCCGCCCACGAGCTGCACGCCCTGACGGATCAGGCGGAAGCACGGGTCCGCCTCGGCGGCCCATCCCTGCCATTGCGCCAGCTGCCGCGCGGTGACCTGCATGCCGACGTTGGTCAGCAGATAGTCTTGCGCGAGGATCTTCCGGTTGCGTTCGTCCATCACTCGCGTCACCACGCAGCGCAGCGTGGGCAGCACGGCGTTGTCGGCACCGGCACGAAGGATCACCTCGGCATGCGCCTCGCATTGCACCGCAGGCTTGCCGCGGAACAGGACGGGATGCGCCTCGCCGAACTCGAAGTCCCTGCGCGCCAGCGCGCCCGATGCGCCGGTGTGCGGGTCGATGACGCCGGTCGAACCCGGCGCGTGGGCCAGCCACTTCTGCGCTTGCGCCTGCCACTCGGCCATGAGCTCGCTGGCGGGCAGCCGCGGCAGCACGTGCACGACCGATTTGCCGAAAACTTGTTGGCGCAGCCACTGCACTTGCCGCATGCCGGGCTTGCGCCGGGCCTCGCCGCCGCCGCGCGTCGCGGCCGTGGAAAGCCACTGGTTCGGCGCGCAGAGCGGTGAGCCGCTGCGATCGGACAGCAGCAGGCTGCTCTGGCATTCGTAGGCGTCTGCGCCTTCGTTGGAGCGTAGGCCGACCTGCCCGCACAGCGCGAGCACGTGGTGGTCGCAGCCGGCCGCGATCTCGCTGCGGGCATGCACCATCAGGTCCTGCAGCACCGCCTTGTGGCCGATGTCCTCGTCGCCCGCGCTGCGCCAGAGGCGACGTGCGCTCTCGAAGCCGATCTGTGCGCCTGCGAGTGCGCCGGCGGCGGTCGCCAGTTCCTGCGCGTCGTGCGCCATGGCGCGGATGAGGTTCTGGTATTGCGCGCGAAGACGGTCGGCCTCGGCCTGCGCCTGGACGACCTGCGCCGACGGCGCGGCGCCTGCGGGCTCGTCCCGCATGTCCGCTTCCGCGGGGACGAACAGCGGGTTGTGGCGGCGCGGCTGGAAGACACTGTCCACCAGTTGCGCGCGATCGGCGAGCATGAGGTTCTCGGGCACCTTCTGGCCACTGGAGATGTAGTGCACGGGCAGGCGATGGCGAATCACCGTGTCGATCAGCGCACCCGGATGCGTGGCCTCGTCGACCTTGGTGAAGATGCAGCCCGCGAGTTCGTTGCCGCCCCCGCCGTGGCGGTAGGCGTGCACCACTTCGTTGAGCGTGTCGCCATGGCTGGTCGCATTGAGCAACAGCAGGCGCTTGACCGGACGATGGCTGGTGCACAGCATCGCGATCTGGTCGGAGACGGCGCGGTCGCGCTGGCTCATGCCCACGGTGTCGATGAGCACCATGTGCTTGTCGCGCAGGTCCTGCAGCACCAGGTGCAGGTCGCCCGCGTCCTTCACGGCGTAGACGGGCACGTTGAGGATCTGCCCATAGATGCGCAGTTGCTCATAGGCGCCGATCCGGTAGCTGTCGGTCGTCACCAGTGCGAGCTTGTCGGCGCCGAAGCGCATCACGCATCGGGCGGCGAGCTTGGCGGTGGTGGTGGTCTTGCCGACGCCGGTCGGACCCATCAGTGCGTACACGCCGCCCTGCGCGAGCAACGCGTCTTCGTCTTCATGCACCGGCACCGCGCGGATCAGCTCCGAGCGCGCGAAGGCCATGCCCTGCGCGTAAGTCTGGCCAGTGGGCAGCTTCTCCAGCATGGCCTTGGACAGCTTCGCGCTGAAGCCGGCGCCGAGCAGCGTGCGCAACAGCCGCCCGCGCACGGGGTCCTGGCGTTGCTTGTCGTTCCACACGACGCTGGCGAGTTGCTCCTCGATCATGCCGCGCATCGAATGCAGCTCGTTCAGCACCGTGTCGGTGTGGGCTACCGGTTCTTGCGCCGGGGTCGCAAGGGGCTTCGCCGGAACGACCTGGACGACCGGCGCTGCGAGCGCTGGGGGTACGACAGGTTCGGCGCTCTTGAGCGCCTGCGTCACGTCGCCTTCGGCCATCGCAACGATCTCCACGCCCTCGGCGAGAACGCGGTTGGTCAGCACGATGGCTTCCGCTCCCAGGGCTTCCCGAACGAGGCGAAGGGCTTCGCGGCTGGTGGCCGCGACGAATCTGCGGGCCGTGGTCCGCACGTCTGTAGAAATGCTCAAACTCTTCCTCCAATGGTGGCGGTGATCTTGATGTTGCGAGAGTCAGGGATCTCCGCGTGGGAGAGCACCTTGAGTTGCGGCAGGCTGCGCCGCAGGAAGCGCGACAACAGCACGCGCAGCGCGTGCTGGACGACCAGCACGGGCGCGAGCCCCATCTGCTCCTGTCGCGCAATGGCGGCCTGTGTCTGGCGCAACAGGCTGTCGGCCAGCCCTGGCTCGATGCCGCTGCTGTTGGTCATGGCCTGCTGCAGGACGCTGTCGAGCGAGCCGTCGAGGCCGATGACCTGCAATTCGGTATCGCCCGGGAAGAGCTGCTGTGTGATCGCGCGGCCGAGGGCCAGGCGCGTCAGCGTGGTCAGTTCCGTGGCGTCCTTCAGGGTCGGCGCGTGCTCGGCCATCACGTCGAGGATGGTCCGCATGTCGCGGATCGACACCTCTTCGTCCAGCAGGTTCTGCAGCACCTTGTGCAGCGTGCTCAGCGTCACGATCTTGGGCACGAGGTCCTCGGTCAGCTTCGGCGCGGTCTTGGCGATCTGATCGAGCAGTTGCTGGACCTCCTGACGGCCGAGCAGTTCGGCCGCGTGCGCCTGGATCAAGTGATTCAGGTGTGTCGCCATCACCGTGCAGGCATCGACCACCGTGTAGCCGTAGATCTGCGCCTGCTGGCGCATGTTGCTGTCGATCCAGACGGCCGGCAGGCCGAAAGCCGGGTCCTGCGTCGGCGTGCCAGGCAAGGTGCCGGAGACTTGGCCGGGGTTGATGGCCATCCACTGGTTGGGGAAGGCCTCGCCGCGGCCGATCTCCACGCCCTTCAGGCTGATGACGTAGGTGTTCGGCTTGATTTCCAGGTTGTCGCGGATGTGCACCACTGGCACCAGGAAGCCGATGTCCTGCGCGATCTTCTTGCGGATGCTCTTGATGCGGCCCAGCAGTTCGCCCTGCTGCGACTGGTCCACCAACGGGATGAGGCGGTAGCCGACTTCCATGCCGAGCGGATCGACCAGCGCGATGTCGTCCCACGTCGCCTCGGCCATCTCGGCAGCGGGCACCGCCGCGGCTTGCGCCGCGGCTGCCTGGGCCGCTGCGGCCTGTTGCGGCTTGCGCTTGAGCAGGCCACGTCCCAGCCACGCCAGGCCGCCCGCGATCAGCAGGAAGGCCAGGTTCGGCATGCCCGGGATCATGCCCATCAGGCCGATGATGCCGGCCGTCAGGAACAGGACCTGCGGGTTGGAGAAGAGCTGGCCCGTCAGCTGGCGGCCGACGTCCTCGTCTGTCGTCACGCGCGAGACGATCACACCGGCCGCCGTCGAGATCACCAGCGCCGGGATCTGAGCGACCAGGCCGTCGCCGATGGCGAGCAGCGTGTAGGTCTTGCCTGCCGTCGAGAAATCCAGCCCGTGCTGCACCACGCCGACCACCAGGCCGCCGATGATGTTGATGACCATGATCAGCAGGCCCGCGACCGCGTCGCCGCGCACGAACTTGCTGGCACCGTCCATGGAGCCGTAGAAGTCGGCTTCCTGCGCGACTTCGGTGCGGCGCTTGCGTGCGACGTCCTCGCCGATCAGGCCGGCGTTGAGGTCGGCGTCGATCGCCATCTGCTTGCCGGGCATCGCGTCGAGCATGAAGCGCGCGCCGACCTCGGCGATACGGCCCGCACCCTTGGTGATCACCATGAAGTTGATGAGCACCAGGATGATGAACACCATCACGCCCACCGCGAAGTTGCCGCCGACGAGGAAGTGCCCGAAGGCCTCGATCACCTTGCCGGCCGCATCCGGACCGGTGTGGCCGTGCATGAGCACCACGCGCGTGGAAGCCACGTTGAGCGAGAGGCGCAGCAAGGTCGAGAACAGCAGCACCGCGGGGAAGGCGGCGAAGTCCAGCGCCTTCATGGTGTACATGCTCACCAGCAGCACCATCACCGACATCGCGATGTTGAAGGTGAACAGCAGGTCCAGCAGGAAGGGCGGCAGCGGCAGCACCATCATGCTCAGGATCATGATGATGAGGATCGGACCCGCCAGTCCCTTGAACTGGTTGCCGGAGAACATTTGCGTCGGCAGACGCATCAGGCTTGCAAGGGAGTTCATGCGGACTTCAGGGAATATTCGAGCGCCTCGGGAATGGGCAGGTCCTTCGGCGTGCGCGGCTCATCACCGCCTTCGTCCTTCCAGCGCTTGAGCTGGTAGACCCACGCGAGTACCTCTGCCACCGCCGTGTAGAGGCCCGACGGGATCTCGTCGCCGAGCCGGGTGTGCTTGTAGAGCGCACGCGTGAGCGGCGGCGCTTCGAGAATGGCAACCTTGTTGGCCTCGGCGATCTCGCGAATGCGCTGCGCCACCAGGTCTGTGCCCTTGGCGACCACCCGCGGCGCCCGCATGTCGCTGTCGACGTACTTGAGAGCCACTGCGAAGTGAGTGGGGTTCGTCACCACGATGTCGGCCTTGGGGACCTCGGCCATCATCCGGCGCTTGGCCATCGCCTGCTGCTGGCGGCGGATCTGTGCCTTGATGTGTGGATCGCCTTCGCTTTCCTTGTGCTCCTGGCGCACATCCTCGCGCGACATGCGCAGCTTCTTGTAGTAGGTCCAGAGTTGCCAGGGCACGTCGACGAGCGCCACCAGCAACAGCGCCGCAGCGATCAACGCGCAGTCGCGGCCGACGAGCATGATGGTCTGCGGCAGCGCGGCGCTCACGGGCAACGCCATGAGCTGCATGATGCTTTCGAGATTGTTCGAGATGACGAGGTAGGCCACGCCGCCGATGAGCGCGGACTTGGCCAGCGCCTTGATCAGCTCGGCCAGCGACTGCGTGGAGAACATGCGCGCGACGCCCGCGAAGGGTTCGAGCTTGCCGAAGTTGGGCGACACGGCCTTGCCCGAGAAAAGCCAGCCGCCGAGCATCAGCGGCGCGACCACCGCGGCCACCAACATCATCGCGAAGAACGGCGCGATGGCCATGAGCGTCTGGAGCGCCATGGTGCCGGTCTGGGCCAGCATGTGGGACGGCTCGAACGCGGCAGCGCGCTCGAAGTGCAGACCGCGTCGCAGTGCGGCACTCAGGGTGCTTCCAAGGGACTGGGCCGTGAACCACAGACCGCCGAGGGCGGTGCCCAGCATCACCAACGTGGTCAGCTCACGTGAGCGGGCCACGTTGCCTTCTTCGCGCGCCTTTTCAAGCCGTCGCTCAGAGGCGGGTTCCGTTTTCTCGAGATCGCTTTCCTCAGCCATTCATGCTCCAGGAGCATCGGCGAAGGACGCCTGCTCATGACTGATTATTGGATTCGGAGGGCCGGAGCAATCGGCCGATCAAGAGCGAGATCGCCCTCCTTCTCACCCAATAGGAGCGACTCGACCTTCCTAAAAACCCAGGCTGGCGAGCAGGTCGTCCACCTGCGATTGATCCGTCACGGCCTCGGGGTTGCCCGGAACGATCTGCGGTCCATTCATCAGGTTGCTGCTGTTGATTTCCTGCCGCCTCTCGGCCGGCGAGTTGTCGATCAGCACCTGCAGCAGCTGCGTCTCGACCTCGTTGACCACTTCCATCATCTTCTTGATGACCTGGCCGGTCAGGTCCTGGAAATCCTGCGCCATGAGGATCTCCATCAGCTGCGTGTTGATGGCACCGGCCTTCTCGGGCACGTCCTTCAGGTAGCCGCGCGTGTCCATCACCAGTTCGCGCGCATGGTCCAGCTCGATCGGGTTCGCGAACCATTCATCCCAGCGCCGGCTCAGGCCCTTGGCATCGCTCGCGAGGCCTTCCTGCAGCGGCTGCGCCACATCGATGGCGTTGAGCGCGCGATGCGCCGCGCGCTCGGTGGTCTCGGCAACGTAGTTCAGCCGGTCGCGCGCACCCGGGATCGCCTGGGCGGCCTTCTCGACCTGCTTGTCCAGGCCCAGTTCGCGCATGCCTTCGCGCAACTGGCGCGTCAGCTGCCCGATGCGGCCCAGCAACTGCTCGGCGGTGTTCCCCTGTTCGGCCTCGGCGGGTTGTTGGCTCATCGCATGCCCCCTACTTGTTGAGTTTCTCGAAGATCTTCGTGATCTTCTCTTCGAGCGTGGCCGCGGTGAAGGGCTTGACCACATAGCCGTTCGCGCCCGCTTGTGCCGCCGCCACGATGTTCTCCTTCTTGGCCTCGGCCGTCACCATCAGTACCGGCAGCTTGCTCAACTCGGGGTCGGCGCGGATGGTCTGCAGCATCTTCAGGCCGTCCATGTTGGGCATGTTCCAGTCCGAGACCACGAAGCCGAAGTTGCCGCCGCGCAGCTTCTCGATGCCGGCCGCGCCGTCCTCGGCCTCGTCGACGTTCAGGAACTCGAGTTCCTTCAGAAGGTTGCGCACGATACGGCGCATGGTCGGGAAGTCGTCCACAACCAAAATCTTGATGCTCTTGTCGATCACGATATCTCTCACTCCAAACAGTTCGTTCAAACCCGATTCGTCCGCGCACCGAAAGTGCGCAGATGGGCCAGCACGCGCCGGCTCATCTCTCCCAGCGGCGCCACCTCGTCGGCAGCGCCCAATGCAATCGCTTCCTTCGGCATGCCGAAGACCACGCAGCTCGCCTCGTCCTGCGCGAGCGTGAAGGCGCCGGCTTTCTTCATCCGCAGCAAGCCTTCGGCGCCATCCTTGCCCATGCCCGTGAGGATCATTCCGATGGCGTTCTTGCCGGCATGCCTGGCGGCCGAATCGAACAGCACGTCGATCGACGGACGATGCCGGTTGACCGGCGGCTCCTGGTCCAGGTGCGCGACATAGTTGGCCCCGCTGCGGGCGAGCGACAGATGGAATGCGCCGGGCGCGATGTACGCATAGCCCGGCAGCACGCGCTCGCCGTGCTCCGCTTCCTTCACCGTGATGCGGCAGAGGCCGTCGAGCCGCTGCGCGAAGGACTTCGTGAAGCCTGCGGGCATGTGCTGCGCGATGAGGACCGCCGGGCAGTCCGGCGGCAAGGGGTGCAGAACCTCGCGGATGGCTTCGGTGCCGCCCGTGGACGCGCCAATGATGATGAGCTTCTCGGTGCTGAGCAGCGGGCTGCGCAGCAGCGCTTCCGGCGGCGCGTTCGCCGATGACTTTGCTGCGGCATTGCTGCGCGAGGGCAGCAGCCGGGCACCGAACGCCGTGCGGATCTTGCCGGCGATCAGCTCCGTGTAGTTGAGCAGGCCGTCGCGCACGCCCAGCCGGGGCTTCGTCACGAAGTCGATCGCGCCCAGCTCCAGCGCGCGCAATGCGATCTCGGAGCCGCGTTCGGTCAGCGAGGACACCATCACCACGGGCATGGGCCGCAGGCGCATGAGCTTCTCGAGGAACTCGAGGCCGTCCATGCGCGGCATCTCGACGTCGAGCGTCAGCACGTCGGGATTCGTGACCTTGATGAGGTCGCGCGCCACCAGCGGGTCGGCGGCGGTGCCGACCACCGTCATATCGG
Organism: Variovorax sp. J22R115; assembly: GCF_030317005.1. Lineage (NCBI taxonomy): Bacteria > Pseudomonadati > Pseudomonadota > Betaproteobacteria > Burkholderiales > Comamonadaceae > Variovorax > Variovorax sp. J22R115. The sequence continues at coordinate 143,067 of NZ_JASZYM010000015.1, forward strand.
GCTGGCTGTTGATGATTTCGGTCATCACGCTGCGTATCAGCGCCGAATCGTCGACGCACAGCACCTTGATCTTGTTCGCGCTCACCGGCTTCCTTTGGTTCTGGCCGCGGGCATGGCGTCGCCGGCGGCGCTGCAGCCCGCCTGGGGCCCGGGGGTCGAGCGCCGGGTGGTGAGCTTGCGCAGCAGCTCGCCCTCCTCGCGCTGAATCACTTGCACATCGGCCTGGCCGCTCAGCTTGCGCACCACGGCCTTGCCGCTCGCCGGAATGAAGCACACGCGGCGCGCATGCTGGCCGCGCAAGTCCTGAGCCGCGACGCTGATGCGCTCGGCGCTCAGGTAGCGCAGGACGAAGTCGGCATTGCGGTCGCCGATGTTGAGCGTGGTCATGTTGGCCAGCACCGCGGCGCCGCCGAAGACCTTGGCCTGCAGCCGCTCGCGGCGCGCGCCAGAGCGGATCATTTCGCTGATGAGAACGTCCATTGCGTAGGCGCCGTAGCGCATCGACTCGGTCTGATCGCGCGGGGCGGCCTCGCCATCCTCGGGCAGCATGAAATGGTTCATGCCCGCGACGCCGTTGTCGATGTCGACGATGCAGGCGGCGACGCACGAGCCCAGCACCGTGGTCAGCACCGTGTCGGTCGTCGTGACGTAGTACTCCGACGGCAGCAGCTTGACCGCCATGCTGCCCACGTCGCGGTCGAAGTAGTGATGCTTCGCGACCGATCCCGGCACCGCGGCGTTCATGCCAACCCCTTGCCCGGGCTTCGCGACAGCTCGTACACCGTATGACCCAACGGCTTGAAGGTCTGGTTCACGAGCGACGCGTTCTCGGAGTGGCCGGCGAACAGCAGCCCGTTGGTCTTGAGCAGCGGCGCGAAGCGGTCCAGCACCTTCATCTGCGTCGGCTTGTCGAAATAGATCATCACGTTGCGGCAGAAGATCGCGTCCACCGGCTCCTTGACCGACCACGAAGGGTCCAGCAGGTTGAGCCGCGAGAACTTCACCATGGCCCCGACCTCGGGCCGGATGCGCACCTTGCCGGCGTTCGAGCCCGTACCCTTGTTGAAGAAGCGGCGCAGCCGATGGGCGGATAGGCGGCCAACTTGCTCCGCGGTGAAAACGCCTGCCGAGGCTTTCGCGAGCACCGCCGTGTCGATGTCGGTCGCGATGATCCTGGCGGAACCGGCGCGATCGCCGAGCGCCTCGATCAGCGTCATGGCGATCGAATAGGGCTCCTCGCCCGTCGATGCGGCTGCGCACCAGACGGTGACCGGTTGCTGCGCCTTGCGCACGTGCTCGGCCAGCACCGGAAAGTGGTGGGCCTCGCGGAAGAACGAGGTCAGGTTGGTCGTCAGCGAGTTGATGAACGACTGCCACTCGTCGCCGTCATGGCGCGACTCCAGCAGTTCGAGATAGGTCGAGAATTCCGGCAGCCGCAGTTCGCGCAGACGTCGCGAGAGCCGGCTGTACACCATCTGCCGCTTCTGCTCGCCCAGCGCGATGCCGGCACGGCGGTGAATGAGCGTCCGGATTCTCGAGAAATCGCTGTCGGTGAAGAGGAATTCGGTATTCACGGCCAAGATCGAAGCATGGCTTTCAATGTACATAGGGAGACTCTTTGCCAATGCTTCGATCAACGGGACAAAAGGCTCGCATATCGCGCAGCGTGCTCAGTCGCCGATCTCGACCGCGCTGACTTCATGCGACCAGACCATGGCCGAGAGATGCGCCGCGTTCACTTGTTCGGCGCTGACGAACAGCGCCTCCGCGAAACGCCCCGCCTGGTCGGTGCCCGTCTCGCAGGCTTCCACCAGCGCAAGGAAGGGTGCGTAGACACCCTCGCGATGCAGGATCGCCTGCTGCACGGACTCGGCGAGCTGCACCTTGGCAAACACTTCCTGCATGGAGATGCCGAGCAGTTGGTCGACGAGCGAGAACATGCCCACCACGAAGAGGTTGTCGGCCTCGCTGGAGGGCAGCATGCCGTGGCCCATCAGCTCGACGAAGCGGCCGCGCATGATGGCCTTCTTCATCATGAAGGGGGAGCTGGTCTTGTTGCTCGTGGCCAGCAGCAGCGACAACCAGCGGTACAGCGGCGAATAGCCCAGCATGGCCACCGCATGACGCAGCGAAGTGATCTCGACGCCAGCGCCGATCGCCGGCGAGTTGATGTGCCGAAGCAGGCGATAGGTCAGCGCAGCGTCGCGCTTGAGTGCCGATTCGATGGAGCGCACGTCCTCGTTGCGCTGGATCATCTGCATGAGCCGCACGATCAGCATGGACTCGGGTTGCAGCATGGCGGCGCCCTTCTCCACCGGCGGTGGCGGGTGGTCGCCGTCGACGAACACATCCACGTGGCGCGCGGCGCAGGCGTCGAAGTTGTCCCAGCCGTTCATGCGGGTCGCGATCAGCTGCACGCGCGGCTGTTCTGGCAGCCGATCATTGCGCACGCTGGCCACGAGGTCGCTGTCGCCGCTGCCCACGTCGAAGTGCGTGATGACCTCCAGCAGGGCCGGGTCGTGCGGCAGCGCCTCTGCATTGCACAGCATGAAGCCGAAGCCTTGCTCGCGAAGGAACAGCAGCATCGAACGCGTGTCCGCGTCCATCAGGTCGTCCAGGCCCATGCACAGCACGACGCTCTCCGGCGGCAGCGCCTGAAGCTCGCTCTGGAACAGCGTGTCGACCGTGACGTCGAGGAACAGCACGAGCCGCCCGAGCCGGGATCCCTTGCCGGAATTGAGATGCCTGGATACGCAGGAGAGCAGCGCCCTGGACTGCGCCGAAGCATCCGGCGCCTCATGGCCGCCGCCCGCTGCACGCCAGGCCAACCTGTAGCCCCTGACACGCTTCTGCGCGTCCAGTTGCAAGGCGTAGGTCACGAAGCCGTTCGCGCCGCGGGGCTCCGGAGGCTGGTATGCCGGCACCCGCGTCTCGATCATGGGCTCGGTACGCTCGCCGCGCTCTGCCGCCACGGGTTCGCTGGTCGTTCCCTGGCGCCTGAAAAAGTCAAACCGCATTGCAAATGTCTCCGTCTGAATTGGTAACCATCACCCCGTCGCTGCAGGATGTACGGGGCATTGCCTGGTGAGAGCCTTTCAGGCCGCGATCGGGTCCCTGCGCGATGCGCCGGCCAGGGCCGCGCTGCTCGCGGCCTGCGCGCGCTGAATGCGGGGCATGGCGCCGACGTCGATGATGAAAGCTACGCTGCCATCGCCGAGGATCGTGGCCGCCGAGATGCCGGGCACCTTGCGGTAGTTGGTCTCCAGGTTCTTCACGACGACCTGGTGCTGGCCGAGCAGTTCGTCGACCAACAGCGCGAAGCGCGTGTCGTCGGCCTGGACGATCACGAGGATGCCCTGCGTGGGATTGACCTGCGCGCCCGACACGTCGAAGACGCGGTGCAGCTCGATCAGCGGCAGGTATTCGCCGCGCACCTTGATGACATGGCCGTCGCTGGTGATCGAATGCAGATGCTCCGGCAGCGGCTGCAGCGACTCGATCACGTAGCTCAGCGGCAGGATGTAGGCCTCGCTGCCGACCTTGACGGACATGCCGTTGAGGATCGCCAGCGTCAACGGCAGCACGATGCGGGTCGTGGTGCCATGGCCGCCGCGCGACTGGATCTCCACGTGGCCGCCCATCTCCTGGATGTTGCGCTTGACCACGTCCATGCCGACGCCGCGCCCGGAGATGTCGGTGACCTGCTCCGCGGTCGAGAAGCCCGGCGCGAAGATGAGCTGCCACACCTCGTCGTCCGGCATCGACTCGCTCACGTTGAGGCCCTGCTGCATGGCCTTGGCGAGGATCTTCTCGCGGTTCAGGCCCGCGCCGTCGTCGCTCACCTCGATCACGATGTTGCCGCCGTGGTGCTGCGCGGACAACAGGAGCTGGCCGGTCGCCTCCTTGCCCTTCGCGAGGCGGATCTCCGGCGTCTCGATGCCATGGTCGAGGCTGTTGCGCACCAGGTGGGTCAGCGGGTCGACGATGCGCTCTATCAATCCCTTGTCGAGTTCGGTTTCCTTGCCGAAGGTGTCGAGACGCACCTGCTTTCCCAACTTGGCGCTGACGTCGCGGATCACGCGCGGGAAGCGGCTGAACACATAGTCCATCGGCATCATGCGGATCGACATGACCGATTCCTGCAGGTCGCGTGCGTTGCGCTCCAGATGGCCCAGGCCGCTGAGGAAACGCTCGTAGGCCACCGGGTCGAGCATGGTCGCCGCCTGAGTGAGCATGGATTGGGTGATGACCAGTTCGCCCACCAGGTTGATGAGCTGGTCGACCTTCTCGACGTCCACGCGGATCGAGCTCGATTCCTTCGCGCCCGGCGCTGCGGCGGCGGGGGATGCGGCCGAGACTTGCGGCTTGCCGGCCGCCTCGACGGGAGCGCCCACCGCAGGTGCCGGTACCGGCGCGGCCGGCGCGGCGGCAGCTTCGGCGGGCGCCGCTTCTGCGGATTCGCGTGTGATGTCGATCTGCGACTCGTCGATGACGAAGCAGCACACCGCGATGATGGCGTCCGGGTCGCAGGTCGTTTCAAGCACCACGGTCAACAGATCGTTGCTGCGCGTGCGCAAGAGGATCTTGCCGAGGTTGCCGAGTTCGTCGGCGAGCAGGTTGCACTCGCTGTCCGACAGGCGCGAGAAGCGAATCCGCAACGCACCCTGCCCGCTTGCTGCTGCAGCCACTGGCGCTGGCGCCGCCACCATCACGGGGGCTGGCGCTGGCGCCGATGCGGGTACGGACGCACCGTCGCCGTTCTCGAGCGCGAGTTGTTGAAGCACCGCACAGATGTGCGCGACTCGTTCAGGCTCGGGTTCTTTGCCAGCCTGATAGGCAGTGAGTTGTTCTTGCAAGGCGTCCTTCGTTTCCAGAAAGGCATCGATCATCGGACCGCTCAGGCGCAACTGGCCATGACGCGCCCGATCCAAAAGGGTCTCCAGCAGGTGGGTCGTTTCCGTCAATGCGGTGAAGCCGAAAGTGGCCGCCCCGCCCTTGATCGAATGGGCCGCGCGAAAGATGGCGTTGAGCTGCTCGCTGTCCGGCGACTCGACATCGAGTTCGAGGAGCAGTTGCTCCATCTGCGCCAGAAGCTCGATGGCTTCGACGAAGAATGCTTGGGAAAACTGACTGAGGTCCATCTTCTTGTGGTCTCGCTGTTACTGCGTCGGCGCCGATGATTTGAATGAGGTCAACTTCACGTTGCTGCCGCTTGCGGTTGCGGGGAGCGATGCGCCGACCCGGGTGCTGGGCGCGGCAGCCGCGCCGCTGTTCTCTCTCTCGATGCGCTCCTGAGTCTGGCGGTTGAGCAGGATGATGCTGATGCGGCGATTGATCGGGTTGCGCGGATCGGCGTTGTCCAGGTGCATGCTGTCGGCCAGGCCGACGACGCGCAGCACCTTGGCCTCGATCATGCCGCCCATCACCAGTTCGCGGCGCGAAGCGTTCGCACGGTCGGCGGAGAGTTCCCAGTTGCCGTACGCCTTGTCGCCATTGGTGTAGACGTGTGCGTCGGTGTGGCCCGACAGGGTGATCCGGTTCGGCAGATCGTTGAGCGTGGGCGCGAGTTCGCGCAGGATGGCGCGCATGTGCGGAACGACCTTCGCGCTGGCGAGGTCGAACATCGGACGCTTGTCGCTGTCGACGATCTGGAGGCGCAGGCCTTCGGTGGTGATGTCGATCAGGATCTGCGAGCGGAATTGCTTGAAGACCGGGCTGTTCTCGATGAGTTCGTCCAGGCGCTTCTTCATGTCGGCGAGGCGCGCGGCATCCGCCATTTCTTCGCGCTCCGCCTCGGACAGCTTCTCTTCGCCTTCGACCTGCATGGGGTCGGGCCCGCCACCGGGGATCACGCTCGAACTCAGGCTGCTCTTTTCGCCGCCGTGCAGCGCAACCTTCAACGGCATCCGGAAATGCTCGGCGATGCCTTCACGCTGCTTGGGCGTCGAGATGGACAGGAGCCACATCACGAGGAAGAACGCCATCATGGCCGTCATGAAGTCGGCATAGGCAATCTTCCAGCCGCCACCGTGGTGCCCGCTGCCATCCCCGGCGACGCGCTTGACGATGACGCGATGCTTCTCAGCGCTCATGCTTCGTCCCCCGCGCTCAGCGCGCCTTGACTTCCCGAACGTGGTCATCCAGTTCGGTGAAGCTGGGACGCTCGGTCGAGAAGAGCACCTTTCGGCCGAACTCCACGGCCAGTTGGGGCGCATAGCCGTTGAGGCTTGCGAGCAACGTGACCTTGGCGCACTGATAGACCTTCATGCCCTCTTCCACCTTCTGCTCGACGACGGTCGACAACGGCGTCACGAAACCGTAGGCCAGCAGCACGCCCAGGAAAGTGCCCACCATCGCGTGCGCGATCAGTGCGCCCATTTCCGAGGGTGGCAGATTGGCCGAGCCCAGCGCGTGGACCACGCCCATCACCGCCGCCACGATGCCCAGCGCGGGCAGTGCATCGGCCACGCGTGCGAGGCTGTGCGACGGGATCTCGGCCTCGTGGCGGATGGTCTCGATCTCGTGGTCCATCAGCGCCTCGATCTCGAAGGCGTCGGTGTTGCCGCTGACGACCAGGCGCAGGTAGTCGCAGAGAAACTCCATCACGCCGGCGTCGGCCATGATGGTTGGATAGCGGCTGAATATTTCGCTTTCGGCCGGGTTCTCGACGTCGGACTCCAGCCTCATCATTCCCTCCTTGCGCGCCTTGGCCAGGAGTTCGTACAGAAGCGCCAGCAGGTCCATGTAGAGCTGCCGGTTGTGCTTGGACGAGCGCAGCAGGAGCGGCAGTTCCTTGATAGTCGCCTTGATCGTCTTGCCGTTGTTCCCCGCGATGAAGGCGCCCAGCGCGGAGCCTCCGATCATCAGCAACTCCACCGGCTGGAACAGGACGCCGAAATGACCACCCATGAGGCCATAGCCCCCGAACACGGCACCCACCACCACAAGATATCCAACCAGCACTAGCACGCGCGTCCCCCTTTGCCCTCAGGCGTCACATCAAGAAATTAGCGAATCGAGACAATCTGCCGTGGTCAATGAATTCCGCTCGCGCCCAGCGCTGAATGCGCGGACAAGCCCGGATCCCGGGCGACCCGCGGGGCCTTGACCGCTTCGTCGCTCACCTTCGGCGCGCGCGCCTTGCCCGCGCGGGAGGGCGGCCGGCACAGCACGCACACATAACCGTGCTGATGGTCGTGCGCGTGAGCGACAAAATGGCCTCCGCAACGGCTGCAGGTACTCAGCTGCAGCATGTCGCTGTCGAAAAACCGGACCATCGTGTAGGCGCGTGTGAAATCGAGCACGATTTCGCCGCCGTGGGCCGAGATCTGTTCGGAATAGAGGCGGTAGGCCTTGATCAGCGCCTGCAATTCGGGCTCATTGGCCTCGCGCAGCATGAACCGGTACATGTTGTAGAACATCGACGAATGGATGTTGGCCAGCCACGTCATGTACCAGTCGGTCGAAAACGGCAACAGTCCCTTGGGTGGTGAAACGCCTTTCAATTCCTTGTAAAGGCGGATCAGCCGCTCCCGGCTCAATCCGACTTCGGCTTCCAGGAATTGCAACCGGGCGCCGAGCTCGATCAATTCGACCGCGAGTTGAACCTGCCGGACCTCCCCGAGCACACTTTTGACAGTCATGCCACGGCTTCCGCATCACGGGTCTGGCGTGCCGCCATCAGGATCGACATGTGTGCCTGCTGCAGCGCGGTGTCCTTGCCTTCGCCGAACACCGCGAACATCGGGTGGTCTTCCAGGCGAAAGCTGCACAGCAAGAAGTTGGACGTCGCCAGCTTGACGATCTGCGTCAGGGACATGTTGGCGAGCAGATCGGCGAGCTCGCGGCCCACGCCGAGGCGATACATCGCGGCGGCGCGGTCCTGCTTCGCTAGCTTCTGCGCGAGCAGCATGTAGGCCAGGTTGATGTCACCGATCTCCTTCGAGACGTCACCACCACCGCCCGCATCGCCATTGTTTTCGATTTCCACTCTGAACCCCAATCTAAAAATGTGCAGTTCACGCACAAATGAAACACTGAAAAATGCGATTCACATTTCTCACAAACCCGGATTTATCGATCAGCGGAGAAATTAATTCGGTGTTTAATTAGAAATCGCTCCATCCGGAAATACAGATTCAATAACAATTCCACCGAACACAGGGCAATTTATTGCTTGAACTCCAATTCATCCGGACATCGTGAGGTCCACATGATGGTGCGCGGCAATCGGGCCCGGTACTCCATTCAATCAGGGTTGAAGTCTATACACAATTTTTAACAACTTGTTTAGACTCACACGGCGACGTTCCGAAAAGTGAGACTTATCTGACATCTCCTGGAAAACAGTCTAAAAAGCAACCAAAATAGTTACAGGGGAAAAAGGCGACACCGTTTAATTGTGATGATTTAAAAAGTACTAATCCAGCGACTGAATCAGAAAGCATTCATCGCGTGGAAAAACTAAATGAATATTCATTGACAATGAAACGAAATAGTTCATTCCATTGCCGCGGCGTGAAATTTTTCATGGACGCGCTTCCAAGTGGGCGCGGCTTTCGAGCCCGTGGATCCAGGCCATGACCTCGGCCACGGCGCGGTAAAGCTGCGGCGGGATCTGCTGGTCGAGGTTGACCTGCATGAGCAACTTGACGAGGTCGGCGGACGCATGGACGTAGAGCCCGTTCTCCCTCGCCTCGCGCATGATCGACTCGGCCACGACGCCGTAGCCCTTGGCCACGACCACCGGCGCCCGGTCCTTGTCCGCATGCGAAAGCGCCACAGCGCTTTGCCGCTCGTCCATGGGCGTGCTCACGATCCCCGCTCCGCCAAGGCCTTCGGCGCCACCTGCAAGTCCTGCATCCGGAAGCCGGCGGCCTCCAGCCGCTTGATCAGTGCGTCGCCATCGGCGCGCAATGCCGTCACCGTTCCAGGCTCGCTGGCGGCCAGCCTGGCGTGCAGGCCGGGGCCCGCGAGGCTGAGGCGCAGATCCACGTCGCCCAGCCGGGGCAGGCTCATCGAGACGGTGGTTGACCAGCGCCGCGGGTTGTCGTCGCCGGACGCTTCGTCCGACGGGCCGGCGGCTTCCTTCTCGACCGTCCAGTTCATCGCAACGCCGGGCCAGGCCTCGCCACTCCAGCGAAAGACCGCCGTCGCCAGCAGGTCGAGTTGCTGGTGCACGATCGCCACCGCATGCGGATGTATCACTTCGGCAGGTTGCGCGTGTGTCGCTGAACTCGAAGCGACCGCGGCGGCGCCGTGCCGGACTGCGATCGCTTCATCTACTTGCTGCGTTGACGGGTGCAGGGCAGCCGGCGTCGGCGCCTCGCCCCACCGGTAGGCGGCCTGCACACGCGCGGCATCGGGCGGCAGATCCGGATCAGTGGCAGGGGGTACGGCGGCTCGTGACGACACCGGGTCATTCGGGTTCGGGCCAGCCTGCGCGGCCGTCACCGGCAACACGGGCTTCGTTGCGATCGGCTGCGCGGCTTCAGCCGACGCGGCAGCCAGGGCCATCGCCTGCCGTGCAGGCGGCGTCGCCCAGCGCGCCTGAGGCTCATGCGCCAGTTGCGCCAGCGTGCGCGTGCCACTCGCGAACTCGGCCAGGTGCGACTCATAGAAGAGTCCGCTGTCGGACACCGTCTGCGCCAGCGCGCCCGCCAGCACCGCAGCCGACGCGGGCTGGGGCGACGGCCACGCAGGCGCAACGCCCCGCACCGGGCCCGCATCGCCATGAAGATCCGACAGCACCGCGCTGATGACGCGTGCCGCCACCGACAACTCGGCCTCGGCGGATGGACGCGCGCCCGAGGCAAGCGGAGCGTCCGAAGGTCCGACGGGAATCAGCCGGTCGAGTGCGGCATGGGAGAGCAGGCGAACATCGTTCTCGACCTTCTGCACCTGCAACACCGGTCCGGGCGCATCGACTTCGGTCTCGCCCTTGATGGCGAGCACGTCCAGCCGCGGCGAAACCTTCGCGGCCAGCAGGTTGTCGATCAATCCGGACAGTCCGATCACGGCGAACTCGTGCGCTTCAGTGCGGGGGCCCGTAGGCGCGGTCGAGGCTGCGCTGCTGGCTCAGAAGCGACATGCGCGCAATCAATTGCTCGATCTGCGGCTTGACCAGTCCGCACACCTCGTCCTGGTGGGCGCGGATGCGCTCGATCAGGCGACGTGTCCCCTCGAACTGCGCCGGGTCCAGCGCTTCGAGCGGCTGAATCACTTTCAGACGCTCGACCAATGCCGAGCATTGGGCTTCCAGTTCAGGAAGCCGCGCCCAGTCCTTTGCGCGCGCCAGTTCGGCCATGAGCGCGACGCGCGCGGCCAACTGGTCGTAGCAGTGAACGACTTCGCTCGTGGTTGCCATGTTGTCTCTTCTGGTTGTCGTGTTCATCACGCGTGTCTCAGGCGCGCGGTGCGCTGGCGTCGATCTCGCGCCAGGCTGAAGCGATGTTGTCGAGAAGGCCATCGGCTTCGTCCAGCGCCTGCGCGTCGTTGCGCAGGTTGGCGAACAGAAGCCTTTGGATGATGTAGTCGTAGAGGGCGGTCAGGTTGCTCACCAGCTCTTCGCCGGCGGGTCCGGCCGCCTTCGCATCGAGGCTGGCCTTCAGGCCGCTGTCGACGATGCCGATGGTCTTGGAGATCGCATTGCCCTTGGGCACGATCTCCCCGGCCGCCATGTGATGGCGCGCCATGCCGATCGAGGTCTTGGCACCATCGAACAACATGCAGATGAGTTGGTGCGGCGAAGCGCTCATCGCGCTCGTTTCCACGCCCACGCGCGCATAGGCGCCGGCGCCGGTTCTGAAGGTGTGAGGTGTGTACATCGATGGCTCCGGGCGGTGATGAATCAGTCGCTGCTGCTCATCGCATCGAACTGCTGCGTCAGGTACTTCATGGTGTTGTTCATGCTGCTCACCAGCAGGTCGAGCTGCGTGAACTGGGCGCGGTAGCGATCGACCGTCGCCGTCACGTGGTCCTGCATCTTGGTGTACTGCTCATCGAGCTGCTTCAGCGTGGCGTTCACGCCGTCGGTCGCGGCCTGCAGCGCGCCATGCGTGGAGGTGAGGTCATCTACCAGTGCGCTCAGTTGCTTGCCATAGCCCGCTGTGCTGCCTTCACCGCTCGCGAACAGCTTCGAAACACCGTCCAGCTTGTTGTTCAGTGCGGCGGAAAGCTTGTCCGAGTCCATCGACAAGGTTCCGTCCTTCTGGAGCGAGACGCCGATTTCCGACAGAACCTTCATATCGTCCGGGCCACCGGATTGCGGCGTGTTGAGGGCTTGGCGAATGCGGGTCTGCAAATTGCGCAAGGTCGCATCGCCGAGCAGCGCGGCACCCTGCTTCTTGTCCGCGTCGTAGGCGGTGAGCGACTTCGCCGTGTTCTGCAGGCTGTTGTAGGCCTTCACGAAATCGCCGATGGCCGACAGCACGGAGGCCGTGTCCTTCTGCATGGACAGCTTGCTCGTCCCGATCTTGAGAAGGTTCAAGGTGGTGCCTTGAATGGCTTCCTTGACGACGTTGGACGTGCTGCTGATGTCGATGCCGTTGACCGTCAGCTTGGCGTTCTGCGCCGCGACGCTCTGCCGCAGGTTCTGCGTGCCGGTGGGATCGTTTCCAAGCAGGCTCTGCAGGGCCGCGTCGCCCGTCACGGAGATGCTCATGCTCGACGTCTCGCCGGTCTGCGTGGAGGTCAGCACGAGGCGGTTGGGCGTCGCGCTGCCGTCGTTGACGATGCTCGCGCTCACGCCGGCCTTGGACGAGTTGATCGCGTCGCGGATGCCTTCGAGCGTGTTGTTGGACGCATCGATCGTGATCGGCAAGGCCGTGCGCGTGGCGTCCGCCGTGAAGCCGGCGCCGGGGTTGTAGGTGCCCGTTGCGGGATCCAGCGTCCCGCCAGTGATGGTGCCGAATTCGATCTTCACGGTGCCCGTTCCGATCGCCGTCTTGGCGCTGGCCTGGCCCGCGGAGACCAGCGACTGCGACTGCGCAAGCCGGGTCACGTCGATGGCGTAGTCGCCTGCGACCGCCGTGCCGGTCGCGACCACCGACAGGACGTCCGTCGCGCTGACGTTTCCCTTCACTCCCTGGAAGAGCGCCGGGTTGGACAACTTGGTCGCCGCCGCCTGCAGCGACGTGAGCGAGTTCTTGAGCGTGCCGTAGGCGGAGAGCTTGGTCGTGAAGCTCACCTGCTGGCTCTGCAGGTTCACGAGTGGCTGGCTTTCAGCCGTCTGCAGTTGGGTCAGCAGGGTGCTGAGGTCAAGATTGGAGCCAACGCCTAGGCTGCTGATCGATGCCATTTGTTCTTTCCTGGAAAACGGGTCATGGAGTGCGGTGGATCGACAGGTTCCGACTCCTGGTTGTGTTCGCTGTCCTCTGCGGCCTGGATACCTGGCCGCAGAGGACAGCGCAGGCGCCCACGGGCTTTCACCCGATGGCCTGCGCGGGCTCGAGACCCTCCGCCGCGGGAGTGGCCTCGGACCCGTTCCTGGTTTAACGCAGGAGGGAGAGCACGCCTTGCGTGGTCTGGTTGGCTTGGGCCAGCACCGAGGTACCAGCTTGTTGCAGGATCTGCGCGCGGGTCATGTTCGACACTTCCGTTGCGTAGTCGGCGTCTTCGATGCGCGAACGCGACGACGACAGGTTGGTGATGGACGTGCCGAGGTTGGTGATCACCGAGTCGAAACGGTTTTGCACCGCACCGAGCGAGCTGCGCAGGTCGTCGACCTTCTTCAGGGCGGCGTCGATGGCAGCCAGGGGGCTGGAGGTCGTGCCGGTCTGCAGGCTGGCGGCGGTGATCTTCGACGTGTCGACCGTGAAGTCAGCGGACGTGCCCGTGCTGGTGTCGGCCGATTGCGGGTCGAGGGCGACGTAGCGGTAAATCGTGCCGCCGCTGACGGCGTCCTTGAAGCCCTGGTTTTGCAGCGCGGATTCGGCAGCTGCATCAGCCACGCTGATCTCGACCTGGGCGTACATGCCACCCTTGCCGTCCACGACCACGTTGCCCGAAAGAACCACCTCGCCGTCAGCCAGGCCCAACTTTTTGGACAGGTCGTCGGGGACAGCTTCGGCCACGGAGTCGGCGGTGATGCCGGTCGTGGCGCCGTAGGCCTTCTCGTAGTCGGCAGCCACCGCCACGGAAGCCGATTGGTCGGCAGAGCCATCGAATGTGAAGGCGCCGACTGCCGTCGGGCCAGCGACGTTGAAGCCGTCCATGCCGAGGGTCTTCGAGCTGATTTCCTTCAGGGCAATGTCGATGGTCTCGCCGTCGTTCGCGCCGACTTGCACGGTCAGGGTCTTGGCAGCCGAAGACAGAACCTTCACGCCGTTGAAGTCGGTTTGGGCCGACGTACGGTCGATTTCGGAGAGACGCTGCTTGATTTCGTCCTGGATCGACGTCAGGTCGGAGGCCGAGTTGGAGCCGTTCGCGGCTTGCACCGACAGTTCGCGAATGCGCTGCAGGTTGTTGTTGACTTCGCTCAACGCGCCTTCCGTCGTTTGAGCGAGCGAGATGCCGTCGTTGGCATTGCGCTGGGCTTGCGTCAGGCCCTTGATGTTGGCCGTGAAGCGGTTGGCAATGGCCTGACCAGCGGCGTCGTCCTTGGCGCTGTTGATGCGCAGGCCGGAAGACAGCCGTTGAATCGCGGTGTTCAGCGACGATTGCGACTTGTTGAGGTTGTTCTGCGTGAGCAGCGAGAGACTGTTGGTGTTGATGACTTGCGCCATGCTCGACTCCTGTTTGACAAAGGTTGTGGACTTCCGGCCTCTGGCCGTAACGCTGGACCCGGACTCTCCGTGAGACTCAAGCCATCGTTGGACTAGTTATCGGCAACGCTTTTCAAACCTTTAGGGCGGGGAACAAAAAACCCGGAACACCACGGAACCGGCTTTGCCGGGCCGAAGGTGTTGCCCCCGGTCGGGGGTAGGCGAAGCGACACGAAGTGCGCGAAGCCTGGGGGCGAGTCCCATGTCAGGCCGGCAGGTTCATGACCTCTTGATATGCAGACACCAGGCGATTGCGGACTTGCAACCCGGTCTGGAAAGCCACATTGGCCTTCTGCAAATCCACCATCACGTCGTTGAGCGCGATCCCCGGCTTGCCGAGTTCGAAGTCTTCGGCCTGCGCATAGGACCTGGTCTGCGCAGTGCTGATGTTGTCCAGCGAACGCTTGAGCTCGACCGCGAAGCCGCCCGTCTCGGCGGCGGCCTGCGTGGGAGCGAATCCGGTCTGGAGCGCGGTAACCCGCATCTGCTGCAGGACGGACTCGATGGCGGCAATCGACATGAGGGACTCTCTTCTCTTGTGAACTTAGGGGTTGCTAAGGAAGCGCGCAGGCGCTCCGTCGTCCTTTCAGCGTACCAAGGGAAGACCCCGATTCAAGCCGTCAACAGACGGCAAAACCCCCCGCTGTTCGGCCCATCGAATCCGGGGTGGCTGCTGACAATCAACCGCGAAACGACAAGTCCGCTGACGACTTCAACGGCCTCCGGCATGACCCCTGATCAACGAATTCCCTCCTTCCACATGACAACGGGCCGCTCCCGCGTACCGGCCATGGCGAGGGCTTGCGCATGAGTTCTGCCGCTGCGCCCCCGAGCGCCACGCCGACGGCGCCTTCGCCCTCCCCGCTCCTCGAACGCCTGCGTGCGCAGCCGAAGCTGCCGCTGATCATCGGAGCCGCCACGCTCGTGGCGGCCGCGGCGGCCTTCACGCTTTGGAACCGCGGCCCGGACTACAAGGTGCTCTACACCAACGTGTCGGACCGCGACGGCGGCGCGATCATCGCGTCGCTCCAGCAGATGAACGTGCCCTACAAGTTCGCCGATGGCGGCGGCGCGATCCTTGTCGCCGGCGACAAGGTGCCCGAAGTGCGCCTCAAGCTCGCAGCTCAGGGCCTGCCCAAGGCGGGCGGGGTGGGCTTCGAGCTGATGGACAACCAGAAGTTCGGCACCAGCCAGTTCGCCGAACAGGTCAACTACCAGCGCGCTCTTGAAGGCGAGCTCGCGCGCTCGATCGAATCCATCGGCACGGTCGAATCGGCACGGGTCCACCTGGCCCTGCCGAAGCCGTCGCTGTTCGTGCGTGAACAGAAGAAGCCTTCCGCCTCGGTGGTGCTGACGCTGGCGCGGGGCCGCAGCATCGACGAAGGCGCGGTCAGCGCGATCGTCCACATGATCTCCAGCAGCGTGCCGGAGCTCGACCCCAAAAGCGTGACGGTGGTCGACCAGCGCGGCAACCTGCTCTCGGCAGCCAACAGCGGCGCGCGCGGGCTGGACGTGAGCCAGCTCAAATATGTCCAGGAGATCGAGCAGGGCTACATCCGCCGCATCGAGACCATCCTGCAGCCCATCGTGGGCGCGAACAATGTGCGGGCCCAGGTGGCGGCGGACATCGACTTCTCGGTGATCGAGCGCACCGACGAAAAGTACAGCCCCAACCAGGGGCCCGGCCAGGCCGCAGTCCGCAGCCTGCAGTCGAGCGAATCGAACCAGCACGGCGGCATGCCGCCGGGCGGCGTTCCGGGTGCGCTGACGAACCAGCCGCCGGTCAATCCGACCGCGCCGATCACCGCGCCCAAGCCCCCCGCCCCGCCGGCGTCGGGCACCCCGGGCGCGGCCGCCAATGCCCCCGCCAATGCCGCCACGAACGCCAATACAACCGGCACCTCCTCCAGCACCTCCGCCCCGACCGGCCCCGGCAGCTCGCGCAAGGACGTGACAACCAACTACGAACTCGACCGGTCGATCCGTCACGTGCAGCAAGGCGCGGGTGCGATCAAGCGCCTGTCGGTTGCCGTGGTCGTGAACTACAAGGATGCCGCCGACGGCTCCGGCAAGACCACCACGCGCGCCCTGACGCCGGTCGAGATCGACCAGATCCGGAATCTGTCCAAGGAAGCCATGGGCTTCAGCCAGGACCGGGGCGATTCGCTCAACGTCGTCAACAGCGCCTTCGCCGAAGACCGCGAAGCGCCGGCAGCCGAAGTTCCGTTCTGGCGCGACCGCGAGAACATCGAGCTCGGCAAGACGATCGGCCAGTACCTGCTGCTCGCCTTCCTCGCGCTCTTCGCCTGGTTCGCGGTGCTGCGGCCCCTGCTTCGCAAGCACCTCGCACCGCCACCCGCGCCCGTCGCGGAGACCCCGCCGCAGGAAGCCGCCGCGAGCGAACCCGCGCTGGATGAGGAGCCCCGGCTTTCGCCGGAAGAAGCCCTGCGCCAGCGCGAAGCACTCCGCCACAAGGCCGACATGGAATACGCCCATCAGCTCGCAGCCCAGGATCCCAAGCTGGTCGCCATGCTGATTCAACACTGGATGAACGCCAATGATCAGTGAACTCGGAACCCGCAAGAGCGCCATCTTGTTGATGGCACTGGGCGAGGACCGTGCAGCGGCCGCGCTGCACCTCCTGCCGACCGCCGAAGTGCAGACGCTCGGCCTCGCGATGGCGAAGCTGAGCTCGGTCTCCAAGGATGAACTCGCCACGGTGCTGGCCGAGTTCCGCGAGGAGACCGAACAGCTCTCCGCGCTGCACCTGGGCTCCAGCAGCTACATCCGTGCGGTGCTGAGGAAGGCGCTCGGCGACGACCGCGCCAGCAATCTGCT
This sequence comes from Variovorax sp. J22R115, assembly GCF_030317005.1. Lineage (NCBI taxonomy): Bacteria > Pseudomonadati > Pseudomonadota > Betaproteobacteria > Burkholderiales > Comamonadaceae > Variovorax > Variovorax sp. J22R115. The sequence goes on from NZ_JASZYM010000015.1 coordinate 159,668, forward strand.
CGAGGACATCCTGCAGGCCGACGAGCCGCACAGCGGCATCGAGCGCCTCAACCAGCTCGAAGCCGGCGAAGTGGCGGAACTCATCCGCGACGAGCATCCGCAGATCCTCGCCACGGTGCTCATCCACCTGGACCGCATGAAGGCATCGGAAGTGCTCGAGAAGCTGCCGGCGCGCCTGCGCCACGACGTGATCATGCGCGTGGCCACCTTCGGCGGCGTGCAGCCGTCGGCCCTGAACGAGTTGACCGACGTGCTCACCGAAATGCTCTCCGGCCAGGGCCTGAAGCGCAGCCGCCTCGGCGGCGTGCGGACGGCGGCGGAGATCGTCAACCTGATGAGCAGTACGCAGGAAGAGGAAGCGATCGCCCATGTCCGGTCGGTCGACGAGGCCCTGGCGCAGCGCATCGTCGACGAGATGTTCGTGTTCGAAAACCTCCTGAGCCTGGAGGACCGCAGCATCCAGCGCCTGCTCAAGGACATCGAGTCGGACTCGCTCATCATCGCGCTCAAGGGCTCGCCGCAGGAGCTGCGCGACAAGTTCCTCAACAACATGTCGCAACGCGCCGCCGAAACGCTGCGCGAGGACATGGAGCTCAGCGGTCCGGTGCGCGTATCGCAGGTCGAGGCCGAACAGAAGGCCATCCTGCAGGTCGCACGCCGACTGGCCGAGGCCGGCGAAATCGTGATTGCAGCGCCGGGCACCGATGACTTTGTCTAAGCATCTCCCCTCCCCCGGCGGCACGCTCTCGCGCCTGGCTTCGGCCTATGCGGCCGCCGCGACGCCGGCCGTGTCCGCGCGGCCGGCAAAGCCGGTGCTGTCCGCGTGGCAGCGCTGGGAAATGGACACGCTGAACGAGCCCGAAGCGCCGGCACACCACCGCCAGGCGACGCCGGTCGAGGTGCCGCCGTCTACCGCCCTCGTCCATGCCGCGGAGCTCGCACGCCTGCGTCGCGAAGCGCGCACCGCCGGCGACGTCGAGGGGCGCCGCGAAGGCCATGCCAAGGGTCACGCCGAAGGATTTGCGGAAGGCCGCGCCGAAGGGCTGGCCGCAGGCCTTGCAGCCGCCAGCGCGCATGCCGAACAGCTCAAGGCGCTGTCCGCCAGCCTGCCCGACGCCCTGCGCCGCGCGGAAAGCGAGTTGGCCGACGCCATCCTGACGCTGTCGCTCGACGTTGCGCGCCAGGTCGTTCACCGCACCTTGCGCGCCGAGCCCGAGTGGATCCTTCCGTTGGTGCAGGGGCTGCTACATACCGAGCCCGCGCTGCAAGGCGAACCTCGCCTGTTGCTGCATCCGGACGACGTGGCGCTGGTCAAGAACAGCCTCGGCAACGAGTTGCAGATCGCCGGATGGCAGGTGCGCGCCGACGACACGATCACCCGTGGCGGATGCCGCGTGCAGTCCGCGAATGGCGAGATGGATGCCAGTCTGGAGACACGCTGGAAGAGCGTGGGCGCAGCACTGCACCGCGATGCCGACGCCCAAGGGATCTGAACCGATGCCAGTCGATACCGAGCCCGCCGCGGCCAACCCCCACCTGCAGTCGTGGTTGCGCACCCTGGAGCAGGCGCGCAGTGACGTGAGCCGCAGCGTCATGACCACGCAATCAGGCCGCCTCACGCGTGCCGTCGGCCTCGTGCTCGAAGCGGTGGGGCTGCAGATGCCGGTCGGCAGCGACTGCCTGATCGAGCTGCCTGCGGGCCACCCGCAACGCCATGCCGAGGCCGAGGTGGTCGGCTTCGCCGGTGATCGTCTGTTCCTGATGCCGCAAAGCGAAGTCGCTGGCCTGCTGCCCGGCGCGCGCGTCATTCCGCGGCCGGGCACCACGGGTTCGAGCCTGACCGGCGATGGCCATACCAAGCGGCTGCCGGTGGGCGAAGGGATGCTCGGCCGCGTGGTCGACGCCGCCGGACGGCCGCTCGACGGGCTCGGCCCGCTCGACATCAGCCGCAAGGTGCCGCTGTCGGCGCCGCCGATGAATCCGCTGTCGCGTGCGCCGATCGATTCGGTGCTCGACGTGGGCGTTCGCGCCATCAACGCGATGCTCACGGTGGGGCGCGGCCAGCGCATGGGTCTTTTCGCAGGCTCCGGCGTGGGCAAGAGCGTGCTGCTGGGAATGATGGCGCGCTACACCAGCGCCGAGGTGATCGTGGTCGGCCTGATCGGCGAGCGCGGTCGCGAAGTGAAGGACTTCATCGAGAACACGCTGGGCGAGGAAGGCCTGGCCCGCTCGGTCGTCGTCGCCGCGCCGGCGGACAACTCGCCGCTGCTGCGCTTGCAGGGTGCGGCCTATGCGACCTGCCTGGCCGAATACTTCCGCGACCAGGGCAAGAACGTCCTGCTCATCATGGATTCGCTGACGCGCTATGCCATGGCCCAGCGCGAGATCGCGCTGGCCGTGGGCGAGCCGCCGGCCACCAAGGGCTATCCGCCGTCGGTATTCGCGAAGCTACCCGCGCTCGTGGAGCGGGCCGGCAACGGCGCGCGCGATGCACAGGGCCGGGGCGGCTCCATCACTGCCTTCTACACGGTGCTCTCCGAAGGCGACGACCAGCAGGACCCGATCGCCGATTCGGCGCGCGCCATCCTGGACGGCCACGTCGTGCTCTCGCGAACCCTGGCGGAAGCGGGGCACTACCCGGCGATCGACATCGAGGCATCCATCAGCCGCGCGATGACCGCGCTGATCACGCCCGCGCAGTTCGACACCGTGCGCAAGTTCAAGCAGATGCTGTCGCGCTACCAGCGCAACCGCGACCTGATCAGTGTCGGCGCCTACGCGCCCGGCCACGACCTGCAGCTGGACCAGGCGATCGCGATGTATCCGCGGATCGAGGCCTTCCTGCAGCAGTCGATGGAAGAGCGCACCGACTACGCCGCATCGATCTCCCGCATGAGCAAGCTCTTCGAACCTCACTGACCACCATGACCCGGAAACTCCCCCTCGACACGCTGACCGATCTCGCGCGCACACAGACCGACGATGCCGCGCGGCGGCTGGGCGCGCTGCAGAGCGCGCAACTCAGTTCGAGCCAGAAGCTGGACATGCTGCTGCAGTACCGCCAGGACTACCACGACCAGTTGCACGCACTGATGAACACCGGCCTCCCGACGGCCAAGTGGCGCAACTACCAGGCCTTCCTCGGCACGCTCGATGGCGCCATCGAGCAGCAGCGCGCCATCGTCGCCCAGGCCGCCTCGCGGCTGGACCACGGGCGCGCCGACTGGCAGCACCACAAGCGCCGCCTCAACTCCTTCGACACGCTCGCCGAACGGGTGCGCCGCCAGGAAATGCTGGCGCAGGCCAAGCGCGAGCAGCGCGACAGCGACGAACGATCGACCCGGAAGTTCTTCGACCGCGCCGCGAACCCGCTCCTTTGAAGCACAGGATTTGCCCATGCCCACCCTGATCCCGACTTCCGTCAACGTTCCCGGCACCTCGGTGTCGTCCGCAGGCTCGCGCGGCCGCGGCGCCGAGCAGGCCGAGGGCCGCAGCTTCGGCGCGGTGCTCGACCGCTCGCGTGCCGCCAGCGATGCCGGCACGCAGGAGGCCGCCGCAGACAACGATCCGCCCGCCTCCGCCGCCGGCCGCAAGCAGCCGCGCACCGGCGAGAAGAAGAGCGAGCTGACGGCCGCCGACGTGATGGCGCTGCTGGCGCCGCTGCTGCCGGCGCACATCGCACCGGTTGGCGTGGATGCCAAGGCCGGCAGCGCGAACGGGGTCCGCGCAGCCGGAGATGGCGTCAAGCCGGAAGGCATGCTCGCCGCGTTGTCCGAGGACGCCGCAGCCCTTGCAACCGGCGCGGAGCCCGCGACCGGAGCGGTCGCCGCGTCTGAAGAGGCCAAGGACTCGAAGCCGGCGGCGAAGGAGGAAGCAACCGCGGATCTGCCCTTCAAGGATGCACTCGCGCATTCTGCGTCGGCAGAGGCCGCCAGTGACACCGCGGCGACAGCGAGCGCGGCAACCGAACGCCCTGCGGCCGGCAAGTCCACACCGCCGGCAGCGCCTGCCGACCCGGCGATCGTGGCAACGGGCTCCGCCGACAAGGCCAAGGTTTCGGCAGCGGCGGACAAGGCACAGCCAACGCCGCCATTCGAAGCGGCCGACATCAAGGTGGCCGCAGCCTCGGAGGCGGCAGGCAACTCGCTCGACACTGCCTCCGAATCCAGCCCGCAGCCGTTGCCGCAGCTTCAATCCCTCGCGGGGCAGACGGTCGAACGCTCCAGCCCGACATCGGGCAGCACGCCCGTGCTTTCCGTCGCCCCGCCCGTGGGCAGCGACGAATGGGGCCCTGCGATCGGCCAGCACATGATCCGCATGAACGCCAGCGGCCACCAGGTGGCCGAGTTGAATCTCAACCCGGCTGGCCTCGGCCCGCTCAAGGTGACGCTGACCATGGGCGACAGCCAGGCGCAGGCCATGTTCGTGTCGGCCCACGAAGGCGTGCGCAAGGCCGTCGAGGCGGCGTTGCCGCAGCTGCGCACCACCCTCGCCGAACAGGGCATCAACCTCGGCCAGACCTCGGTCGGCGCCGAGACGCGGCAGCCCTTCGGTCAGGACGCCGCCTTCGCGCAGCAGAACCCCTCGCGGTCGCCGAATCAGCCTGAATACCCGGGTGCCGGCCGCGCCGCAAGCGCTGGGGCGGCAACGGGCGTCTCCGTCCCGTCGGCACCCCTGCGCCGGGCAGGAACGGGCCTCGACACCTTCGCCTGAGCCGAGCCGGCCACGCCCGCCCGCTACTCATTCGGCCATGCGGCAATGGCCGATCTGAAGCGCTTTTCCCCGCTTGATCAGCCGTTCGTTGGCCGGGCAGGTCGCAAAGAATAGACCGAACAAGAAAACCAGCTACACCATGGCTTCCTCACCTCCCGTCGCCAACGTCGCCAACGTCGCCAACGGCGCCAACGCTCCCGCCCCCCGCTCATCGAAGCTGCTCATCGGGCTGATGGTCGGCATCAGTCTCATCGCTTCAGTCGCGGTGGGCTACTTCTTCGTCATCGGTCCCAAGGCCACGGCCGCCACGGAGATCGCCAAGCCGGCGGCGCCGGAGAAGCCGATCTTCGTCACGCTGGAGCCGCTGACCGTCAACCTCCAGAGCGAGGGCCGCGGCAAGTTCCTGCACATCGGCATGTCGCTGAAAGTGCGCGACGAGCCCGCCAAGGCGCAGATCGTCGAATTCATGCCCGAGCTGCGCAGCCGGGCGTTGCTGTTGCTGTCGAACCGCCTGCCCGAGTCACTGATGTCCACCGAGGACAAGAGCAAGCTGGCCGAGGAGATCCGCACCGAACTGAACCGCCCCCTGGCCGACAACCTGCCTCCGCAGGGCATCGCCAGTGTCTCCTTCAACACCTTCGTGGTGCAGTGACCGCGTCGAGGCAAGCAACCCATGGCCTATGAACAGGTCCTCTCGCAGGACGAGGTGGATGCGCTGCTGCAGGGCGTTACCGGCGGCAGTGTCGATCAAACCTCGACGCCTGCGGCGCCCTCCGACGGCCTTCCCGCCTACGACCTCGGCGCGCCCGACCGCGTGGTGCGCAGCCGCATGCACACGCTGGAGGTCATCAACGACCGCTTTGCGCGCGGCCTGCGCGGCGCGCTACTGAACTTCATGCGCCGCAGCCCCGATATCTCGGTGGGACCGGTGCAGATCCAGCAGTACGGCGAGTTCGTGCGGCACCTTCCCGTGCCGGCGAACATCAACATGATGCACATGAAGCCGCTGCGCGGCACCGCCCTTTTCGTGTTCGATCCGAAGCTGGTGTTCCTCGTGGTGGACAACCTCTTCGGCAGCGACGGCCGCTATCACGTGCGCGTCGAAGGCCGCGATTTCACACGCACCGAGCAGCGCATCATCAAGCGCCTGCTGGACATTTCGCTCCAGTGCTATGGCGATGCGTGGCAGCCGGTGTACCCGTTGGATTTCGACTACGTGCGCGCCGAAATGCACGGCAAGCTGGCCAACATCGTCGCGCCCAACGAGGTGGTGATCAACACCACCCTGCAGATCGAGTTCGGCCCCATCGGCGGCTTCCTGCACGTGTGCATTCCGTACTCGATGATCGAGCCGATCCGCGACCTGCTGTCCAACCCGATCCAGGACGAAGTCGAGGTCGACAAGCGCTGGGTCAAGCAAATGTCGCGGCAGATGCAGGCCGCGGACGTCGAGCTCACCGCGGACTTCGTCACGATGTCCTCGACCATCGGCGAGGTCCTCCAACTCCAGGTCGGCGACGTGCTGCCCATCGAACTGCCGTCCACGGTCGTTGCCAAGGTCGACGGCGTGCCGGTGATGGAGTGCGGCTTCGGCACGTCGAACGACCGCTACGCCCTGCGCGTGCAAAACATGATCACTCACCAAGACAGCGATTCGAAGAACGACCATGACTGACAACACTTCTTCCGCCAGCGACGCGGACGACTGGGCCAGCGCCCTGGCCGAACAGACCGCCGCCTCGCCCGCGCCCGCGCCGGCGCCCGAGCCGGCACCGGCGACGGCCCAGGTCTTCCAGCAGATCCAGGAGACGGCATCCAGCGCCGCCAACGTATCGCCCGTCGACATCGCGCGGGTGATGGACGTGCCGGTGCAGCTCACGGCCGAGATCGGCCGCACGCGCATCACCATCAAGAACCTGCTGCAGCTCTCGCAAGGCTCGGTGGTGGAGCTCGACGGACTGGCCGGCCAGCCGCTGGATGTGCTGATCAACGGCTACCTGATCGCGCAGGGCGAAGTGGTGGTGGTCAACGACAAGTACGGCATTCGCCTGACCGACATCGTCACGCCCTCCGAGCGGATGCAGAAGCTCAAAAGTAGATGAAGCACCCCCAGCCTCGCCCACTTCGTGTGGCTCGGACACCCCCTTGCAGGGGGCAATCCCTGCGGCCCGGCGGAGCCGGTTCCGCGGGATTTCTGGGCTTTGGCGCCCGGCTGCTGGCGGCGGCGATGGCGTTTGCGGTGCTGCCGGTGCATGCTGTGTTGCCGACGGTGCCTTCGCCTGCTGCCGAGGCAGCCGCGCCGGTGGTCGGCGCGTCGGGACTGTTGCAGGCCGGGCTCGGCATGGTGGTGGTCCTCGGCCTGATCTTCCTTTGTGCCTGGCTGGCACGCCGCTTCGGGCTGCAGCGCTTCGGTGGCGGTCACGTCGTCAAGGTGGTGTCGAGTTCCAGCGTCGGCCAGCGCGAGCGCGTCGTGGTGGTTGAAGTCGGCGCCACGTGGCTCGTGCTGGGCGTCACCCCCACCCAGATCAACACCTTGCACACGCTGCCGGCGCAGGCTGTGCCCGGCGGCGCGTCCGTCACCGCGGATGTTCAGGCGTTCAAGCCCATCGACCTGTTCGCGCAGAAGCTGCGCGAATCGCTCACCGGCAAGTCAAGCCCGGCCCGATGATGCGCAGCGCTTTTTGTCGAAGCCTTCAGGGCGGCATGGTGCTGCTCGCGGCCACGCTGCCGATGGCGGCATGGACCCAGGGCCTGCCCGGCCTGATCAACACCCCCGGCCCTGGCGGCAGCCAGACCTGGTCGCTCAGCGTGCAGACGCTGGTGCTGCTGACCTCGATGTCCTTCCTGCCGGCGCTGCTGCTGTGCATGACGAGCTTCACCCGCATCCTGATCGTGCTGGGCCTGCTGCGCACCGCCATCGGCACGCAGTCCTCGCCACCCAATCAGATCCTGGTGGGCCTGTCGCTCTTCCTGACCTTCTTCGTCATGTCGCCGGTGTTCGACAAGGTCTACAACGAAGCCTACAAGCCCTTCTCCGAGAACAAGATCAGCACCGACCGCGCACTCGAACGCGGCATCGAGCCCTTCAAGACCTTCATGCTGCGGCAGACCCGCGAGAACGACCTGGCCTTGTTCGCCAAACTCGCGAAGGTGCCCGACATGCAAGGCCCGGAAGACGTGCCGCTGCGCATCCTGCTGCCCTCCTTCGTGATCAGCGAACTGAAGACGGCCTTCCAGATCGGCTTCACCGTCTTCATTCCGTTCCTGATCATCGACCTGGTGGTCGCGAGCGTGCTGATGTCGATGGGGATGATGATGGTGCCGCCCGCCGGCATCGCGCTGCCCTTCAAGCTGATGCTCTTCGTGCTGGCCGACGGGTGGCAACTTCTCATCGGTGCTCTGGCTCAGAGCTTCTATACCTAGGCCTAGGGGAAGCCCCATGACACCCGAAACCATCATGTCGATGGGCAACCAGGCGATCCAGGTGTCGCTGGTGCTCGCAGCGCCGTTGCTGCTGGTGGCCCTCGTGGTCGGCCTGATCATCAGCATCTTCCAGGCCGCGACGCAGATCAACGAAGCCACGCTGTCGTTCATCCCCAAGCTGCTGGCCGTGTTCGTCACGCTCGTCGTCGCCGGCCCCTGGATGCTCGGGCAGATGCTGGACTACATCCGCGCGCTCTTCATGAGCATCCCCCAGCTCGTGGGCTGATGCCTCAGGTTTTCTCCGTCACCTCGGGGCAGCTCACCGCGTGGATGGTGATGTTCCTGTGGCCCTTCGTTCGCATGCTGGCCCTGGTGAGCACCGCGCCGATCTTCAGCGAATCGTGGGTGCCGCGGCGCATCAAGGTAGCGATTGCGGCCATGCTCGCGCTGGTGCTGGGGCCCACGCTGGGGCCGATGCCGGACGTGCCGGTGGTCTCGGCCGGTGGCGTCTGGATCATCGTGCAGCAGGTGCTCATCGGCGCGGCCCTGGGCTTCACCATGCGCATGGTGTTCACCGCGGTGCTCGCCGCCGGCGAATACATCGGCCTGCAGATGGGCCTGTCGTTCGCGTCCTTCTTCGACCCCATGAACGGCGGCGCCACGATGGTGGTCGCGCGCCTGCTGAACATGCTGGCGATGCTGATCTTCGTGGCCGTCGACGGCCATCTGCTGCTGATCGCCACGCTGGCCGAGAGCTTCCAGACGCTTCCCATCGCCGACGCGCCGCTGTCCGGGCAAGGATGGATGTTCCTCGTGGCCGGCGCGTCGCAAATATTTACCAGCGGACTGATGCTGTCGCTGCCGCTGGTCACGGCGCTGCTCACGCTCAACCTCGCGATGGGCATCCTGAACCGGGCCTCGCCGCAGTTCAGCATCTTCGCGGTGGGCTTTCCGCTGACGCTGCTGGCGGGGATCTGGATGCTGCAGCTGCTGATGCCGCACCTTGGCGCCTTCCTCGAACCGCGCTTTGCGGCGGGCTTCGAATCGATGATCCAGTTCACCCAGGCGCTGAGGCGCTGAGAGAGAGAGCTCGCGCAGATGGCCGAATGCGGCGATCATCGGCGTCCGAAAGGGCACGACAACGATGGCCGACAAGATCCTGGTTTTCTATGGCTCCTACCGCTCTGACCGCATGGGCGTACGCCTCGCCGACTACTTGGTCGCCGGCCTCCGGGCCCGCGGCGCCGAAGCGGAGCTGATCGATGCCAAGGATGTGGACCTGCCCATGCTCGACCGCATGTACAAGGAGTACCCGCAGGGCACGGCGCCGGCCGCCATGGAAACCCTGGCGCAAAAGATCCGCGGCGCGGGTGCCTTCGTGTTCGTGACGGGCGAGTACAACTGGGGGCCGCAACCCGGCCTGAAGAACCTGACCGACCATTTCCTCGAAGAGTGGTTCTGGCGTCCCGCTGCCGTGGCCAGCTATTCGGCGGGTCGCTTCTCCGGCGTTCGCTCGGGCACGATCTGGCATTCGATCCTCTCCGAGATGGGGATGGTGGTCGTGTCGAGCACGCTCGCGGTCGGCCCAATCTCCCAGACGCTGGACGCCACCGGTAAGCCCACCGGCAGCGCCGGCGAAGCGCTGGACCGGTCCTTCGGGCGCTTCGCTGACGACCTGGCATGGTGGACCGAGGCGGCGCGGGAGCAAAGGGCGCGCAAGGCGCCGCCCTACTGACGGCTCAGTTGCCCGAAGCGACGACCTGCTGGGCGCAGTTGCCGAACTCGCAGCGCAGGGCCATGGAACGCCCATCGGCGCACGCCACGCTGTAGTGCTCGAATCCCGGCCCCTTGTCCTCCAGCACGGCCCTGGGCGTGGCGCTGCAGTTGCTCGCCTTCGCGAAGTTCTCGGCGACGTAGGTGTCCTGGCCTGTCTTGCGGGGCAGCGACAGCGGGTCGGCCTTGGGCGGAGCCAGATAGGTCACCGTCACGTTCGGATCGAGATTCTTGTAGCCCCTTCGAGCCATGCAGTTGACCAGTGCGGTCTGCTGCATCCTGGGGTCGGCGGGCTCGCCAATCGAACCGTCGGACATCGCTGCGGCGAGGCCGCCGATCGCCGCAGCCGCCACGACCCCCATCGGAAGGACGATCGCCACGCCCACTGCGACGGCGTCCAGGACATCGGTGTTGCCGGGCCCGGTGCGCACGATCCGGATTTTCTGGGCTGCAACGCGGCAGGCATCGAGATCCAGCGCATAGGTGGTCGGTGCCACGCCTTCCATGTCGATCATCGGAAGGTAGGCCGCCCCCTCGCCTTTGCCGGGTTCGGTCGAAGGCGGTGTGGCACAGCCGCAAACGATCGCGGCAGCGCAAGCAGCACTCACGACTCTACGCATCGATGGCTCCTCGTTGATCGCAACTGGGCCGCGATTTGAGCACACGTTTTGTTACCCGTGTAGGATTTCCCGGGACGCAAGGCGCCTGACGATGGCGGGCTGTGGTGAAAACAACAGGAGATGTCCATGCTGGTCCAAGGCGGTTGCCACTGCGGCAACATTTCCTTCGAACTCACCTGGGAGCCGGACCCCTCCGAGATCCCGGCACGCGCGTGCGACTGCTCGTTCTGCACCAAGCATCACGGCGTCTGGACGTCCAACCCGGCCGGCACGTTGAGCGTCAAGGTCGAGGACGAGTCCCTCCTGTCCCGCTATTTCTTCGGCACGCGCACCGCGCAATTTCACGTCTGTGCCCGATGCGGCGTCGTCCCGCTCGTGACTAGCACGGTCGATGAGCACGTCTACGCCGTGGTGAACGTGAATGCATTCAACAGCGTGGCGCCATCGCTGCTCCGTCCTGTTCCGGTCTCGTTCGACGGCGAGAGCATCGAGCTGCGACTGGCTCGAAGAAAGCGCAACTGGATTGCGGACGTGGAGTTTGTCGCGACAGGCCGCTGACAAACCTTGCAGTCACTCAACGTGGCGGCCGCGAGCCCATTGCCGTGAGCACGCCCAGACCAATGAAGGACGTGCCTGCGAGCCGGTTGCCCCACACGGCGTGCCGCTGCGCTCCACCGAGGCGCGGGCCGATGAGGCTCGCGGTCAGCACGTAGATCAGGTCCGTGCAGGCGGCGATGGCGATGAAGACGCCGCCGAGGGCCAGTGTCTGCACCAGCGGGCTGGCATGCGCGTCCATGAACTGCGGCAGGAAGGATGCGAAGAAGAGGCTTGTCTTCGGATTGAGCATCGCCACCACGAAGCCGTCACGGAAGACGCGGCGCAGCGGCTGCACCGGCGGGGCCTTCGGCGTCACTGCCGCGACGGCCGGCGTGGCACGCCACATCCGGATCCCGAGATACACGAGGTAGGCAGCACCCGCCCACTTGACCACCGTGAACGCGGTGGACGACACGGCGAACAAGGCCGCCAGTCCGAGCGCCGCGCCCACGGCATTGGCGAGGTTGCCGAGCGCCACGCCCAGCACGGAAGCCAGGCCGCAGGCGCGTCCCTGAGACAGCGTACGGGCCACGATGTAGACGACGGCGGGGCCGGGCGTGAGCGCCAGCACCAGGCTGGCGCCGATGAAGGCAAGAAGCAGAGGCGTGTCGGGAAGCATAGGAACTCCAGTCTGCGGAGACTGCGAGTATCTCGCAGGCCGCCCCCTGCTGCACATGCCGAAGGCGGGAAGCTGCCCGGCGCTTTAGCCGCGACACTGGAGTCCATGACGAACCTCGACGCCGCCCAACTCGCGTTGATCGACACCTGCGCCCAGGCTTCGATCGAGCTCCTGAAACACAATCTCACGCCGCACGGCATCCTGGCCGCGAGCCGCACCGAGGCAGCCGTGGCGCGGCGCTACACGCGCATCTTCGGGCGCGATGCCGCGATCTGCGTGATGGCGATGTGCGGCAGCGGCGTGCCCACTCTCGAACAAGGCGCTGTGGCCAGCCTCGACGCGCTCGCGGCACAGCAGGCCGCCAACGGGCAGATCCCCAAGTACGTCGATCCGGAAGGCCACGATGCCGATTTCTGGTACCTCGGCTGCATCGACGCCACCCTCTGGTGGCTGATCGCGGTGGACCACGTGCGCCGCCACGGCAGCGTCGGCACCTCGCACTGGAGCGACGAGGTCGGCCGCGCGATCGGCTGGCTGCTGGCGCAGGAGCACCAGCACTTCCGCCTGCTGCAACAGAACGAGGCCAGCGACTGGGCGGACATCATGCCGCGCTCGGGCTACGTGCTCTACACCAACGCGCTCTGGTATGACGTGAAGCGCCGCTACGCGCTGGACCACGCCGAGGCGACGCAGCACCACTTCAACCACCTGTTCAATCCCTTCCAGCGCGACCTGCCCGAGTACCACCGCGCCCGGCTGCTGCGGCACTATGCGCGGCGCGGCCGGCGCGATCCCGGCCTGTACCTGAGCTTCGTCAATCTCTCCGTGGTCGGCGACGAGGGTGATGTGTTCGGCAACGTGCTGGCGATCCAGAGCGGGCTGGCCGATTCCGTCACCGCGCGCCGCATCGTCAGGACCATCGCCGCCGCGAATGCCTCGGAGCCTTATCCCGTGCGGGTGATCCTGCATCCGCTGACGCGACAGCACCTGCTGTGGCGGCCCTACATGGCGCGCCATCAGCAGAACATCGTCCACCAGTACCACAACGGCGGCATCTGGCCCTTCGTCGGCGGCTACTGGGTGATGGCGCTCGCGCAGGTGGGGATGCACGCGCGGGCCTGGACCGAACTCGCCAGGCTGGCGCAGGCCAACGAACTGGGCAACTGGCGTTTCACGGAGTGGTTTCACGGCCGCACCCTGGCGCCGATGGGCATGGCCGGCCAAAGCTGGAACGCCGCGACCTTCCTGCTCGCCCGCCGCGCCCTCGCGGAAACCTGACGAACCCGGCTCAGCGTCAGTAACTGTCCGACACCTGTACGGGCGCTTGGCCCTTGCGCAAGAGCGGGGCACGGGCCTAAAAAGGCGGCTTGCCTCGCAAGGACAGCCACCGTGAGTTCAGTCACCCCGTTCGACGACACCGATGCCTATCTCTTTCGCGAGGGAACGCATTCACGCCTCTACGACACCCTCGGCGGCCGGTTGGACCCCGGCGGCGAAGGCGCTTCATTTGCCGTTTGGGCGCCCAATGCACGCTCCGTATCGGTGATCGGCGAGTGGAACGGCTGGGACGGCTACACGGATTCGCTCTCGCCGCGATTCGATTCGACGGGAGTGTGGGAAGGCCGCTGCCGGGGCGCACGCCATGGCCAGGCGTACAAGTTCAGGATCGTCACGCAGGGCGGGCAGGTGCTCGAAAAGGCCGATCCGCTCGCGTTCTATTCCGAGACCCCGCCGGCCAACGCCTCGCGCCTCTGGGCGCTCGACTACACCTGGGGCGACGACGCGTGGATGCAGACCCGGGCAGCGCGAAACAGCCTCGACGCGCCGATCTCCATCTACGAAGTGCACCCCGGCTCATGGCGCCGCGAGAACGGCCAGCCACTGGACTATCGCGCGCTGGCCCATGCGCTGGCGGACTACGCAGTCTCCGTGGGCTTCACGCATGTGGAACTCATGCCGATCACCGAGCACCCGTTCTATGGCTCATGGGGCTACCAGACGACCGGCTACTTCACGCCGACCGCGCGCTACGGGACGCCGCAGGACTTCATGTACTTCGTCGACCATCTGCACCAGCGGGGCATCGGCGTGCTGCTCGACTGGGTGCCCTCGCATTTCCCGACCGATGCCCACGGGCTCGCCTCCTTCGACGGCACGGAGCTCTACGAGCATTCCGATCCGCGCCAGGGCTATCACCCCGAATGGAATTCAGCCATCTTCAACTACGGCCGTGACGAGGTTCGCAGCTTCCTGATCTCCTCGGGCCTGTTCTGGCTCGACCGCTACCACATCGACGGCCTGCGCGTGGATGCGGTGGCGTCAATGCTCTATCTCGACTACGCGCGCCAGGGCGGCGAATGGATACCCAACCGCCACGGCGGCCGGGAGAACCTCGAGGCCGTGGCCTTCCTGCAGGAACTCAATCGCGCCGTCTACCGCGAGCATCCCGACGCCTTCACGGTGGCCGAAGAATCGACCGCCTGGCCCCAGGTCTCGCGTCCGACGAACATGGGCGGGCTCGGCTTCGGCATGAAATGGAACATGGGCTGGATGCACGACACCCTCGCCTACATGCACGAAGACCCGGTGAACCGGCGCTACCACCACCACCGGCTGACCTTCTCGATGGTGTACGCCTTCACCGAGAACTTCGTGCTGCCGCTTTCGCATGACGAAGTGGTCTACGGCAAAGGGTCGCTGATCAACAAGATGCCGGGCGATGCGTGGCAGCAGTTCGCCAACCTGCGCTCGCTGCTGACCTACATGTGGGCACATCCCGGCAAGAAGCTGCTTTTCATGGGCGGCGAGTTCGCACAGCGCAGCGAGTGGACGCACGAAGGCCAGCTCGATTGGGCCGCCCTCGAATCGCACGAGAACCGGGGGGTGCAGCACCTCGTCGGCGAACTCAATCGCCTCTACCGCGCCGAAGCAGCCTTGCACGAGCTCGACTTCTCATCGGACGGCTTTCAGTGGCTCGAACCCAACGACCACGAGCAAAGCGTGGTGGCCTTCCTGCGGAAATCGCGCTCCGGGGACGCCCTGCTGGTCGTCAGCAACATGACGCCGGTGCCGCGGCAGAACTACTGTGTCGGCGTGCCGCACGGTGGCACCTGGCACGAACTGCTCAACAGCGATGCCTCCACCTTCGGCGGATCGGGCTGGGGCAACCTGGGCGCCGTCGAGGCCGCGCCGATGCGCTCGCACGGACAGCGCCACTCGGTCTGCCTCACGCTGCCGCCGCTGTCCACGCTCTTCCTGAAGGCCGGCGATGCTTAGCCGGCTCTTTAAATCCGCCACGCCCGAAGCCGCCGCACCGGCGCCGGATGGCCGCAGCCGCGCTGTTGTGGATGCCGTGCTACCAGTGGTGGACGGCGGGCGCTTCGCCGTCAAGCGCGTGGCGGGCGAAGCCGTGCGCATCACGGCCCACGTCTTCACCGACGGGCACGATGTTCCGCGAGTGATGCTCCATTGGTGGAAGGACGGCAGCGAGCGCCGCCACGAGCTGCCCATGAAGCTGCGCTACAACGACGAGTGGCACGCCGAGTTCACGCCGCCCGTGCCGGGCCGATACGTCTACACCGTCTCCGCCTGGGTCGACACCTTCGAGTCGTGGCGCCACGAACTGATTCGCCGCGTCGATGCGGACGACATCCGCCTGGCCGCCCGCACCGGCGCGCAGGAGATCAGGGCGGCCGCAGAGCGGGCCAGCGGTGAAGAGCGGGATGCGCTGTCAGGATGGGCAAGCGCGCTCGAAGAAGGCGCGGCCGATGCGAAAATGGATGCGACCACCCTGAAGGCACTGGCGCTCGACGAAGCCTTTGCCGAGACGGCGGCGCGGCATCCCGACCGGCGGCTCGAATCGTACTTCGCCGCGGAACTGCCTCTGGTGGCCGACAGGGAGCGCGCGCGATTCAGCACCTGGTACGAGCTGTTCCCGCGTTCGGCCGGCGACACGCCGGGCGAGCACGGCACCTTCCGCGACGTCGAGAAGCGGCTGCCGCTGATCGCCGCGATGGGCTTCGACGTGCTGTACTTCCCGCCGATCCACCCGATCGGCCGCCTGCAACGCAAGGGCCGCAACAACGCCCTCGTCACCGAGCCCGGCGATGTGGGCAGCCCGTGGGCCATCGGCGCGGCCGAGGGCGGGCACAAGGACATCCTGCCGGAGCTGGGCACGCCAGAGGACTTCCGTCACCTCGTGCGCACGGCCGGGCAACTGGGCATCGACATCGCCATGGACATCGCCTTCCAGTGCGCGCCGGACCATCCCTATGTGAAGGCGCATCCTCAGTGGTTCAGGTGGCGCCCCGACAACACCGTGCAATACGCGGAGAACCCGCCCAAGAAGTACCAGGACATCTATCCCTTCAACTTCGAGAGCACCGACTGGCAAGGGCTTTGGGCCGAACTCAAGTCGGTGCTGGACCACTGGATCGGCGAAGGCGTCACCGTCTTCCGCGTCGACAACCCGCATACCAAGTCCTTCGCCTTCTGGGAATGGGCGATCACCGAAGTGAAGCGGGCGCATCCGGAGATCATCTTCCTGGCGGAAGCTTTCACGCGGCCCAAGGTGATGCACCGGCTGGCCAAGCTCGGCTACTCGCAGTCTTACACCTACTTCACCTGGCGCAACACCAAGGAAGAACTGACCGAGTACTTCACCGAACTCACGCAAGGCCCTGGCAAGGAGTACTTCCGGCCGAACGTGTGGCCCAACACGCCCGACATCCTGCACGCCGCGCTGCAGACCGGCGAGGAACCCGTCTACAAGGCGCGCCTGGTGCTCGCCGCCACGCTCTCGGCGAGCTACGGCATGTACGGGCCCGCCTTCGATCTGATGGAGTACAAGCCGCGCGGGCCATCGAGCGAGGAATACCTCGACTCGGAGAAGTACCAGCTTCGCCACTGGGACTGGAGCGCCGAACAGGGCCTGCGCCCCTTCATCGCACGCATCAACCACATCCGCCGCGCCAACGATGCGCTGCAATCCGACCACACACTGAAATTCCTGCACATCGACAACGACCAGCTCATTGCCTACATGAAAGTATCGCCTGACGGCGACCGGGCGGTGGTCACGGTGGTCAATCTCGATCCGCACCACACCCAGATCGGATGGCTGCATCTCGACCCGTCCGAGATCGGCGTGCCATCGGACCGACCGTTCCAGATGCATGACCTGCTGAGCGACCAGCGCTTCATGTGGCGCGGCAGCCATCACTACATCGAACTCGATCCACATCGCCTGCCGGCGCACGTCATGGCCGTGCGCCGGCGCGTGCGCGACGAGCGGGACTTCGACTACTACGCATAGGGCCGTGCCGATGAACGCTCCCCTGCCCGCACTCGCGCTCGAAACCACAGAGATCGACACCTCGCACGACCCCACGTGGTACCGCGATGCGGTGATCTACCAGGTCAACGTCAAGGCCTTTGTCGATTCGAACGACGATGGCGTGGGGGACTTCAAGGGCCTGGCGACCAAGCTCGACTACGTCAAGGACCTGGGCGTCAACACCATCTGGCTGATGCCTTTCTATCCGTCGCCGCTGCGCGACGATGGCTACGACATTGCCGAGTACGAGGACGTTCACAAGCAGTACGGCTCGCTCGACGACTTCCGCGAGATGCTCGAACAGGCCCATCGTCGCGATCTGCGCGTGATCACGGAGCTGGTCATCAACCACACCTCCAGCGAGCATCCGTGGTTCCAGGCCGCGCGCGCGGCGCCGCCCGGCTCGGCGGAGCGCAACTTCTACGTGTGGAGCGACACCGACACGCTCTACACGGGCACGCGCATCATCTTCACCGACACCGAAAAATCCAACTGGACCTGGGACCCGGTCGCCAAGGCCTATTACTGGCACCGGTTCTTCAGCCACCAGCCGGACCTGAACTTCGACAACCCGCAGGTGCTCGAAGCCGTGTTCCGCACCATGCGCTTCTGGCTCGACATGGGCGTCGACGGCTTCCGGCTCGATGCGATTCCCTACCTGATCGAGCGCGACGGCACGACCAACGAGAACCTGCCGGAGACGCACGAGGTCATCAAGAAGTTGCGCGCCGCCATCGACGCCAACTACAAGAACCGCTTCCTGCTTGCCGAGGCCAACATGTGGCCCGAGGACGTGCGCGGCTATTTCGGCGAAGGCGACGAATGCCACATGGCCTACCACTTCCCGCTGATGCCGCGCATGTACATGGCGATCGCGCAGGAGGACCGCGACCCGATCGTCGAGATCATGCAGCAGACGCCCGACATTCCCGAGAACTGCCAGTGGGCCATCTTCCTGCGCAACCACGACGAGCTGACGCTGGAGATGGTGACCAACCGCGAGCGCGACTACATGTACACCACCTACGCGGCGGACATGCAGGCGCGCATCAATCTCGGCATTCGCCGCCGCCTTGCGCCGCTGATGGACAACGACAAGGACCGCATCAAGCTGATGAACAGCATGCTGCTGTCGATGCCGGGCTCGCCGATCATCTACTACGGCGACGAGATCGGCATGGGCGACAACGTGTTCGTCGGCGATCGCAACGGCGTGCGCACGCCGATGCAATGGAGTCCCGATCGCAACGCGGGATTCTCGCGCGCCGATCCGCAGCGCCTTTACCTGCAGCCCATCATGGACGCCATGTACGGCTACGAGGCCGTCAACGTCGAAGCCCAGTTGCGCGACAAGAGCTCGCTGCTGCACTGGACGCGCCGCATGCTCGCGGTGCGCAAGACCAGCCGGGCCTTCGGCCGCGGGCGACGCACCTTCCTCAAGCCCGGCAACCGCAAGATCCTCGCCTACCTGAGCGAGCATGACGGCGACGTGATCCTGTCGGTGTTCAACCTGTCGCGGGCTGCGCAGCCGGTCGAGCTGGACCTGTCGGCCTTCAAGGGCCGGGTGCCGGTCGAGATGCTGGGCCGCACCTCCTTTCCGCCCATCGGCGAGTTGCCCTACCTGCTGACGCTGACCTCGCACGGCTTCTATTGGTTCAAGCTCACCGACGAGGCGCCGATGCCGAGCTGGCACCAGGAAGGCGTGGCCCTGCTGGATCGCCCGGTGCTCGTCCTCTTCGACGGGTGGACCAGCATGTTCCGGGACCGCGTCGTGCCGTGGCGCATGGGGTTTGCCGACCGGCTGAGCAAGCAGTTCGAGACCGACACGCTGCCGCCGCACATCGAGGCCCAGCGCTGGTACGCGACCAAGGGATCGCAGATCAGCCGTGCGCAACTGGGCGACCACGCGGTCTGGGAAATCGACGGCCACAGCTGGATGCTGCCGCTGCTATCGCTGAAAGGGCCGCCCGAGCCAGCCACCTACTTCATGCCGCTGGCGCTCGCGTGGGAAGACACCGACGAGGAGCGCATGAAGGCGCTGCAGCCGGCCGCCATCGCCAAGGTGCGGCAGCAGGCGCATGTGGGCGTGATGGCCGATGCCTTCTTCGACGCGCCCTTCTGCCACGCGTTCGTGCGCGCAATCGTTCGCGAGACGCGGCTGCCCACGGCCGGCGGGCAACTGCACTTCCGGCCGACGGCGCTCGGGAGGGAATTTCCGATCGAGGTCGTCGACGAGCTGCCCGTGAGCGCGCCGAGTCCGGTCAGCAGCAACACGGTCGTCACGCTCGGCGAGACGCTGTTCCTCAAGGGCTATCGGCAACTGCGCGTGGGCGTCAATCCGGAACTGGAGATGGGCCGCTTCCTCACCGAGGACGCCGGCTTCGTGCATGGCGTGCCGATCGCAGGCGCGCTCGAATACACGGCCGCGGACGGCACCGTCATGACACTCGCCCTGCTCCAGGCCTATGTGCCGAACCAGGGCGACGGATGGGAATACACGCTGGCCTACCTGGAGCGCGTGCTGGGCGAGCTGCGCGACACCGACGGCAATCTGCCCCCCGACCCGCACGGCGCCTTCCTGGCGGTGATCCGCATCCTCGGCACGCGCACGGCCGAGCTGCACAACGCGCTCGGCCTGCGCACCGGCAACCCGGCCTTCGACCCCGAGCCGATGACCGGGGCCGACCTGCGCCATGCCCGCGAGACCGTTCGCGCCGAGGCTGCCGCCACGCTGCGCCAACTCGGCGAGGCCGACCTGTCTGCCCTGCCCGCCAGCGCGCGCGAGGATGCCGACCGGCTCCGCGGCATGAGCGCGGCGATCGACCGGTTCATCGACGACGTGCCGCTCGAAGGCAAGACCGCGTGGCGCACGCGCTTCCACGGCGACTACCACCTCGGCCAGGTGCTGCTGACGCGCAACGACTTCGTGATCATCGATTTCGAAGGCGAACCGGCCCGCCCGATCGAGGAGCGCCGCACCAAGCAGTCACCCCTGCGCGATGTCGCCGGCATGCTGCGCTCGTTCAACTACGCGCGATGGAGCGCCTTGCGGCGCGCCGCGCAGAACGCCGATGAACTGGTGCGCCTGGACACCGCCGCGCAGACCTGGGAACACGAGACGCGCGCCGCCTTCCTCGCCGGCTACAGCCAGGCCCTCGCACCGACGGCAGGAGCGGCCGATACGCAATTGCTGGAACTCTTCGAACTGGAGAAAGCGTTCTACGAACTGCGCTACGAACTGAACAACCGCATCGACTGGGCCCCCGTTCCGTTGACGGGCATCCTCGCCCTGATCGAGCGCACGGCGGTCCGATGACGGCAACAACGCACACGCCATCCCGGGAGAATGTCCATGGAAAGCTTCTCGTTCCATCTCGAGCCTTTGCGCGCATTCCTGATCCAGGTCGGCGCGCTGTTGCCGCGGCTGCTGTTCGCCGCACTGGTCGTGCTCGTCGGCTGGCTGCTGGCCAAGGCGGTGCGCTTCACGGTGATTCGCGGGCTGCGCGCCATCAACTTCCACGTGCTCACCGAGCGCTCGGGCATCGACAATTTCCTGCGCCAGGGCGGCATGGTGTCGGATTCAACCGTCGTCTTCGGCGCACTGGCCTACTGGCTGGTGATCCTGATCTCGCTCGTCATCGCGTTCAACGGCCTCGGCCTGAGCTACGTGACGGACCTGCTCGGGCGGGTGATGTGGTTCGTGCCGAATGTCTTCGTGGCGCTGATGGTGCTGGTCTTCGGCGCCTACTTCGCCAAGTTCGTCGGCGATGCGGTGATCACCTACGGGCGCAACGCCGGCGTGCAAGACGCTTTGCTGCTCGGCAAGGTGGCGCAGTACGCGATCCTGCTCTTCGTGGTGCTCATCGCGCTCGACCAGATCAAGGTCGGCGGCGACATCGTGCGGCAGAGCTTCCTCATCATCCTCGCGGGCATCGTCTTTGCGCTGGCGCTGGCCTTCGGGCTTGCGGGCAAGGACTGGGCCGCCCGGCGCATCGAGGAGTGGTGGCCGCGGGATCGGGAGCGGCCGCCACGCACCGGTCCGCGCGACCCGGCCGCGCGCGAGCAGCCACCCGCCGCGCGCCCGCACGTGAGCGCCTGGCCGGCGCGCGGCACCGACCGTGACCGCCCGCATCCGTGACGAAGCACAACAACCACGCTCGCCTGGAGGCCGTCTGGCCCGGGCGGCCGTACCCGCTCGGCGCGACATGGGACGGCCAAGGCGTGAACTTCGCGATCTTCTCGAAGCATGCCGAGAAGGCCGAACTGTGCCTGTTCGACGACAAGGGCCGGCACGAACGCCAGCGCATCCCACTGCGCGAGCGCACCAACGACGTATGGCACTGCTACCTGCCCGAAGCCCGGCCGGGCATGGCCTACGGCTACCGCATGCATGGGCGCTACAAGCCCGAGGAAGGCCACCGGTTCAATCCACACAAGCTGCTGCTCGACCCTTATGCCAAGGACCTGATCGGCGAGTTGCGCTGGAGCGATGCGCTCTACGGCTATTCGGTCGGCAGCAAGCGCCAGGATCTCTCCTTCGACCGCCGCGACAGCGCCGCCTTCATGCCCAAGGGCCGCGTGCTCGAAACCGCCTTCACCTGGGGCGAGGACCGGCGGCCCGAGGTGCCCTGGCAGGACATGGTGATCTACGAGATGCACGTGCGCGGCTTCACGATGCGGCACCCCGGCATCCCCGAACACCTGCGCGGCACTTACGCGGCGCTCGGCTGCGCGCCAGTCATCGACTACCTGCAGCGCCTGGGCGTGACCACGCTGGAGTTGTTGCCGGTGCATGCCTTTCTGAACGACCGGCACCTGGCCGACAAGGGCCTGCAGAACTACTGGGGCTACAACACGCTGGGCTACTTCGCGCCGGAGGTGCGCTACAGCGCCTCGGGCAAGGTGAAGGAGTTCAAGACCATGGTCAAGACCCTGCACTCCGCCGGCATCGAAGTCATCCTCGACGTGGTCTACAACCACACCTGCGAAGGCAACCACCTCGGCCCGACGCTCTCCATGCGCGGCGTGGACAACGCCTCCTACTACATCGCCAACGCCGCGCAGCCGCGCTACTACGACGACTTCACCGGCTGCGGCAACACCGTCAACCTCGAACAGCCTCGCGCGCTCCAGCTCGTGATGGATTCGCTGCGCTACTGGGCCGAAGAGATGCACGTCGACGGCTTCCGCTTCGACCTGGCCTCGGCGCTCGCGCGCGAAGCGGGCAAGGTGGAGAACCTCGGCGGCTTCTTCGACGCGATCCGCCAGGACCCGACGCTCAACCGCGTCAAGCTCATCGCGGAGCCCTGGGATCTGGGCCACGGCGGCTACCAGGTCGGCAACTTTCCGCCCGGCTGGGCCGAGTGGAACGACCGCTACCGCGACGGCATCCGCGGCTGGTGGAAGGGTGACGCAGGCGTCGCCGGCGATGTCGCGCACCGGCTCTCGGGGTCGCAGGATCTCTACGGCTGGTCCGGCAAGGGGCCGCATGCCAGCATCAACTTCGTGACCGCGCACGACGGGTTCACCTTGCACGACCTGGTCTCCTTCAACGAGAAGCACAACGAGGCGAACGGCGAGGACAACCGCGACGGCAACGACAACAACCTCTCGTGGAACTGCGGCGCCGAAGGACCGACGGACGACGCCGAGGTCAACGCGCTGCGCGAGCGTCAGAAGCGCAACTTCCTCGCGACGCTGCTGCTGTCGCAAGGCGTGCCGATGCTGCTGGCGGGCGACGAGCGGGGACACACGCAACGCGGCAACAACAACGTCTACTGCCAGGACAACGAGTTGACGTGGCTGGACTGGACGCCCTCGCCCGAAGCCGATTCGCTGCGGGATTTCGTGACCCTGCTGATCCGCACGCGGCGGCTTCATCCCTCGTTCAGGCGCCGCAGTTTTTTTCGAGGTCAACCCGCGGGCGACGGCGAGACCAAGGACGTGGAGTGGGTGCGCCCCGATGGCAACGAAATGACGCCGCCGGACTGGGGCGAGCACGTGCGCTGCCTGGGCATGATGTTCTCGGGCACCGGCATCATCGATGTGGGGCCGCATGGCGAATCGCTGCAGGACGACGATTTCCTGCTGCTGCTCAATGCCTATCACGAGCCGCTGCCCTTCACCCTGCCCTCACGCCCCGACGACCGCTGGACCCGGCAGATCGACACGGCGCGGGAGAACTCGCTGTCGCTGCTGCTCACCGAAGCGACGTATCTGCTGCAAGGCCGCTCGCTGGCGCTGCTGCGCCGCAGTCTCGTCACACCATGAAGCACATCCATTCGATGCCCTTCGGCGCGGAGTTGCTCGAAGGCGGCGGCGTTCGCTTCCGCATCTGGGCGCCGGATGTGCCGACGGTCACTCTCGAATGGCTGCACGGCGAGAGGTGGAAACCGTTCACCATGCGGTGCGACGCTGAGGGCTGGCATGAGCACGTGATCGGCGAAGCCACCGCCGGCGACCGCTACCGCTACCGGATGCCCGACGGCCTCCGGGTGCCGGACCCGGCATCGCGCTTCAATCCGGACGACGTCCACGGCCCGAGCGAAGTGATCGACCCGCGTGCCCACGAATGGACAGACGACCCTTGGACCGGGCGCCCATGGAAGGAGGCCGTGATCTACGAAATGCATCTCGGCACCTTCACGCCCGAGGGCACCCTGGCCGCGGCCGCCCAGCGGCTGCCCCGACTCGCGTCGCTGGGCATCACGGTGATCGAATTGATGCCGCTGGCCGACTTCCCTGGCAGCCGCAACTGGGGCTACGACGGTGTGCTCCCCTTCGCGCCCGATGCCAGCTACGGCACGCCGGCCGACCTCAAGGCCTTCGTCGACGCTGCGCACGGGCTGCGGCTGATGGTTCTGATCGACGTCGTCTACAACCACTTCGGCCCCGAAGGCAACTACCTGCATGCCTACTGCCCCCAATTCTTCAACCCCGCGCACCAGACGCCCTGGGGCGCGGCGATCAACTTCGACGGCGCGCATTCGCGGACCGTGCGGGACTTCTTCGTGCACAACGCCCTGTACTGGGTCGAGGAATACCGCTTCGACGGCCTGCGCATGGACGCCATCCATGCCATTCGCGACACCTCCACGCCGTCGATCGTCGAGGAAGTCTGCGCCGCGCTGCGTCACGGACCAGGCCGGCACCGCCAGGTGCACGTCGTTCTGGAGAACGACCTCAACGAAGCCCACCGGCTGGAGCGCGACGATGAAGAATCGCCACTCGCCGGCACGGCGCAATGGAACGACGACCTGCACCATGCCGCGCACGTGCTGCTGACGGGGGAAGCCGACGGCTACTACGCGGACTACGCGCAGCGGCCTCTGGAGCAGTTCGGACTCGCGCTGGCGCAGGGCTTCATCTATACGGGCCAACCGTCCGGATTTCGCGGCGGGGCGCCGCGCGGGGAGCCTTGCGATCACCTTCCGTTGGCTGCCTTCGTGTCCTTCCTGCAGACCCATGACCAGATAGGCAATCGCGCTACGGGGGATCGCATCGACGCGCTGGCCGACCCCGCGCTCCTGATGGCGGCACGCGCATGCGTGCTGCTCTCGCCGCACACGCCGATGCTGTTCATGGGCGAGGAGTACGCCGCTTCGACGCCCTTTCAGTACTTCTGCGATTTCGGACCTGAACTGGCCGCCGCCGTGACGGCCGGTCGGCGCGAGGAGTTCGGCGGCTTCGATGCCTTCGCGGGCGGCGCGGCGGAGCTGGAGATCCCGGACCCGAACAGCGAGGCGACGTTCGCCGCATCGAAGCTCGACGAATCCGAGCGGGTCCTGCCCGCCCATGCCGAGGTGCTCCGGCAGGTGCGAACGTTGCTCCAGTTGCGGCAAGCCGAACTGGTGCCCCGCTTCGGAGCCGACACCCGCATCCACCAGTGGTCGTGCGAGGGCGATGCGCTTCGCATGGTCTGGCAGCTCGGCGAAGCACATGATGGCGATGCGGCTTCGCCCGCGTTCCTGCATGTGGTGGCCAATCTCGGCAAGGCCGAGGCCGAGGTGGCGTGGCCTCCGGGGAGAGTCATCCACATGATGGGCGCAAGAGAGAGCGCAGCTGAGGGCACCACGCTCTCGCTGCCGTCGGGCGGCCTGTGCGCTTGCCTTGAAGAGGCGCAGGATGCATGAGAGCGCAACGCCATCCGACAGCGAGGCGGACGCGCTTGGCCGGCTGTGCGCGCGCTACGGTATCTCGACCGAGTATGTCGACGCGTTCGGCCGCCGGCACGCCCTCACCCCCGGAGCGCTCGCTGCGCTGCTCTGCGATGCGGACTTCGTGCCACGCGACATGGACTTCGCGGCGGCCGAAGCGGCTGCCGAACGCAACGCGTGGCGACGGCCCCTTCCGCCGGTCCAGGTGGTGGCCACGGACTCGGAATCGTTCTCCGTCGACGTCCGCCTGCCTGCACGGGTCGAGCATTTCAAGTGGCGCCTGGTCGACGAGAGCGGCGCCTTCCATGAAGGCGCCGTCGAGACCGGACGGCTCCACGCCGCACAGCGCACGCGAATCGACGGGGACGACTACGCGCTCTACCACCTTCCTCTCGCACTGCCGCTGCCCGAGGGCTATCACCGGCTCAGCATCGTCACCCTGCCCGGCGAAACCCTCGTCATCTGCGCGCCGGCCCAGTGCCATCAACCCGCCGCGCTCCAAGGCGATGCGCGGGCCTGGGGGTTCACGCTGCAGCTGCACGGGCTTCGCTCGGCCCGCAACTGGGGCATCGGCGATTTCACCGACCTGGCGGACTTCGTCGAGCATGCAGCCCGTCAGGGCGCCGATGTGGTGGGCCTCAATCCGCTGCACGCGCTCTTCCCACACAACCCGGCGCACGCGAGTCCGTACAGCCCTTCGTCGCGTGCGCAACTGAACATCCTTTACATCGACGTCGAGACGGTGAAGGACTTCAACGACTGCGCGCAGGCGCAGGAGCGCGTACTCTCCACCGCCTTCCAGACGAGGCTTGCGAAGCTCCGGTCCGAACCGCTGCTGGACCATGCGGGCGTGGCGGCCGCCAAGCACGAGGTGCTCGACCTGCTGTATCGCCGCTTCCGCGAGCGGGACGAAGCCGACCCCGAGGTCCGCGCGTTCGCCCGGTTTCGCGAGCACGGCGATCAGGCGCTGCACCAGCATGCCTTGTTCGAAGCGCTGCAGGCGCACTTCCACGAGGCCGATCCGAACGTCTGGGGTTGGCCCACCTGGCCGGAGGAATTCCGCGATCCGTCGTCTGCGGCCGTGCGGCATTTCGCGCACGAGCACGTCGAGCGCATCGGCTACTTCGAGTACCTCCAGTGGCAGGCGGCGCGTCAGCTCGAAACGGCAGGCGCGCGCTGCGCCGCCCTGGGCATGGGCCTGGGCCTCTACCTGGACCTGGCGGTGTCGGTCGATCGCGCGGGTTCCGATGCGTGGCGCCACAGGATGAGCTTTGCCCTGAATGCCCGCGTCGGCGCGCCACCGGACGCCTTCAACCTCGAAGGCCAGGATTGGGGCCTGCCGCCGCTTCGCCCCGACCGGCTGCGCGAGTCGCAGTACGCGGTCTTTATCGAGTCGCTGCGGACCAACATGCGCGGCGCGGGCGCGATTCGCATCGACCACGTGATGATGCTGATGCGCCTCTTCTGGATTCCCGCCGAAGGCACGCCGCGCGACGGTGCCTACGTGCACTACCCGCTCGACGAACTGTTCGCGATCCTCGCGCTGGAGAGCCAGCGTCACCGCTGTCTGGTGATCGGCGAAGACCTCGGCACCGTCCCCGAGACGATGCGCGAGACGCTGCGCCGCTTCGGCGTGCTGTCGTACCGGCTGCTGTATTTCGAGCGCAACGCGGACGGCGGGTTTCGCGCTCCCGCCGACTATCCGCGCGAGGCCGTCGCGGCGGTCAGCACGCACGACCTGGCGACGTTGGCCGGGTGGTGGAGCGGACGTGACCTGTACACGCGCCGGGACCTCGGTCTGATGGCTGACGCCGGGGCTTTCGAACAGCAGCTTCACGAGCGCCATCACGAGCGCCGCCTGCTGGCCGAAGCGATGGCTCGGCAGGACCCGCACCTGAAGCTCGATCCGACGCAGTCGTTCCTCGACGCTCCGGCCATCGCGGCCGTGCACGGCTATCTGGCGGCCGCGCCGTCGAAAGTCATGATGGTGCAGCTCGAAGATGCTCTCGGCGAGGTCGAACAACCCAACCTGCCGGGCACCACGTACCAGCATCCCAACTGGCGGCGCAAGTACACGCAGCCCGTGGAAGCGCTGTGGCGCAACGAGACGATGCAGCAGGTGTGCGCCGCACTCGCCCGCGTTCGGCCGCATGTCGATGCGCAGGCGGAGGCCCGCACGGGTCGGGGCCGACCTTCGCGCATCCCTCGCGCCACCTACCGGCTTCAGTTCCACAGCGCTTTCGGCTTCGACGACGCGGCACGCATCGTTCCCTACCTCGCGACGCTGGGCATCAGCCACGTGTACTGCTCCCCGATCCACCGCGCGCGACCGGGCAGCATGCATGGCTACGACGTGGTCTCGCATGACGAAGTCAATCCCGAGCTGGGCGGAATGCCAGCATTCGAGCGCTTCACTCGCGCACTGAAGCAGCACGGCATGAGCCAGCTCATCGACCTGGTGCCCAACCACATGGGGGTGCTCGGCACGGACAATCTCTGGTGGATGGACGTGCTCGAAAACGGCATGGCTTCCCGGCACGCGATGCACTTCGACATCCAATGGCAGTCGCCAACGCCGGGGCTTTCGGGCAAGGTACTCCTGCCGGTGCTCGGCGACCACTATGGCAACGTTCTGGAACGGGGCGAACTGCAAGTGCGGTGGATGGCCGATGCGGGGGAATTCGCCGTCTGCTATTTCGACCACCGTTTTCCGTTGTCGATCAAGACCTGTTCCGCCGTTCTGGACCGGGCAGCAGCCTCCCTGAGCGACGACGAAGCGAAGCGGGGGCTGGCCGACATGGGCGCCGCACTCCGCGAACTGCCTTCCGTGCAGCACGGCGATGACGAAGCATGGGCGGCAAGCACCGGGGAAAGGGAGCGGCTCAAGTCGCAACTCGCCACGCTGGCCGCCGGATGGCCCGCGGTCGCGCACGCCCTGGGAGAAGCCGTCGAAGCGCTGAACGCGTCCGCGCACCGCAACGCGCTCCACGATCTGCTGGAGGCGCAGGCCTATCGCCTCGCCTACTGGCGCACGGCCGCCGACGAGATCAACTACCGCCGCTTCTTCGACGTCAATGAACTCGCCGCGCTGCGCACCGAGCGCAAGGACGTGTTCGAAGCCACGCACGCCCTGGCGCTGGAGCTGGCCGCGCGCGGCTCGGTGGATGGCCTTCGCATCGATCATCCCGACGGCCTGCAGGATCCGGCGCAGTACTTCGAGCGCCTGCAGGATGGCTTCTGCGAGCGGCGGGGCACGCTCCCGCGATCGGTCGATGCGCAGGGGCGCCCCGAGCGGCCCCTCTACGTGGTGGCCGAAAAGATCGCTGCGCCACACGAGGACGTGCCGGTCTCGTGGGCCGTGCACGGCACCACCGGTTATCGCTTTGCCAACGTGGCCAATGCCGTGCTCGTCGAGCATCGATCGGCGCGCCGCCTCGCACGGATCTGGCGCAGCTTCACCGGCATGACGCAGAGCTTCCACGAAGTGGTCTACGCCGCGAAACGCGAAGTCGCAAGTGGAACGCTGGCGTCGGATCTCGAAGTGCTCGCCATCGCCTTGCTGGGTATCGCAAAGAGCAACCGCCGCACACGCGACTACACCCTCAACACGCTGCGGGAATTGATCGCGACCGTCGCTGCCTGCTTCACCGTGTACCGCACCTACAACGCCGAGGAAGCGAGCCCGCAGGACATCCACTACATCGATCAGGCGATCGACGCGGCGCGCGAGCGGCTGAACCTGCCCGATGCCACGGTCTTCGACTTCGTTCGCACGGCGCTTCTCGGCCGCCCTCCGGGTGACGCCACCCCGGAGACGGCACGGGACACCGTGGCCTTCGCGCGGCGCTTCCAGCAGTTCAGCGCGCCCGTCGCTGCCAAGGGCGTGGAGGACACGGCCTTCTACCGCTACTTCCCATTGAGTTCGCTCAACGAGGTGGGCGGCGAGCCGGACTGCATCGGCATGACCCGCGCAGAATTCCATGAAGCCTCGGGGGACCGTCAGCGCCGATGGCCGAACACGATGCTGGCGACCTCCACGCACGACAACAAGCGCTCGGAGGATGTGCGGCTGCGCATCGACGTGCTGTCGGAATGTCCCGGGCTCTGGCGCCTGGCGCTGCGGCACTGGCGCGCGCTCAATGCCCCGCTGCGGGGCGCGGTGACGGCGGCACACGAGTACCTGCTCTACCAGACCGTGCTGGGCACGATGGCGGCCTTCGACGAAGGCCCGGTGGCGCACGAATCCTACGTGACGCGAATCGTGAACTACATGCTGAAGGCTGCGCGCGAAGGCAAGGTGGGGACGAGCTGGATTCGCCCCGACGCCGCGTACGAGGAAGCGCTGGAGCATTTCGTGCGCGGCGTGCTCGCGCCAGACGGGCCGGCCCTGCCGGACCTGCGCCGCGCGGCGGCTCGCGTGGATCACTACGGGTCGCTCAATGGCATCAGCCTGACGCTGCTCAAGTACTGCTCGCCTGGCGTGCCGGATATCTACCAGGGTTGCGAACTCCTCGACCGCAGCCTCGTGGACCCCGACAACCGCCGTGCGGTCGACTACGACCTGCGCCTGCGGCGGCTTCAGGAATTGCAGGCGCTCGCCGCCGCACCGGATCTGGAGGCGACGGTGGCCGGGCTCGCCGCCGCGGCGCCGGACGGTCGCGCCAAGCTCTGGATCATTGGCCGCTTGCTGGCGCTGCGCCAGCAGGACCCTGAACTGTTCCGCGACGGCAGCTACGAGGCGCTCGAAGTACGGGGCGCGCGCGAGCGACACCTGCTGGCGTTCATGCGGCGCCATCACGGCCGCGTGCTCGTGGTCCTCGTCATGCGCCTGTTCGCCACGCTCGACAGGGACGGCACCCGGCTGTCTCCGCTTTCCACCGATTGGGCCGACACCGAAGTCCTGATGCCTGCGGGGGAAAGCGCATGGCACTTCGAGGACTGCATCACCGGCACGTCCCACACCGTCATCGGCCATCGGCTTGCCGTGGCACCCCTGCTTCGCGCGTTTCCGGGTGCCGCGCTCATTGCGTGCGACGCCCGCTGATCACGGCATCAATCCGCCGCCGGAATCTTGCGGCGCAGGCGCCGGGCCATCCGGGAAGCGCTCTCGCCTTCTCTTGATCGATCGTCCTACGCCAGCCGGCCGAGGATGGCGTTGTGATGCGCGCCATCATGGGCGCCGCACCACGACAAATCCTTCGGCTTCTGCAAGCCACGGCATTCGCGCGCATCCAGTGCGAGTGCATTCGCCTGTCGAAGGCTGCGAGCCCCGAGCGCTTCGACTACCAGCGTCGCATCGAGGTCTGCACACGGGAGTTGGGGTTCCTCGAGTACACCCTGACCTCCGATGAAAGGTCGGCGGTGCGGCTCGAACGCGCCCTGTTCCTGCGGCTCCTCCTGGCGAGCGCACCGCAGCGCCTGGCTTCCTGGAGCGACAAGGAAACGCTGGACGAGATGCCGGCGTCCCATCTCTTCGAATGGGTGTCGCACGATGAGGAGCGCATGGAACTCGCCGAAATCGAGAACGCCATGACGCCGCAAGAGAAGGTGCGGTACGCCCGTGCGCGCATTCACCTCGCTTCGCAAAGTCCGAGTTGACAACGTTTTCTTCACGAGGGCCCGACATGACAAGCTTGCAGAACGAGACCCCTCTCTTCGACTCACTGGGCTCGCCCGGCACCGGGGAGGCCGGCTACGTCATGGAATGGGTCATCGACCCGACCAACTACTGTAGCGAGCACGAACTGATCACGCGCCGTGCCTTGGCCGAGCGCCTCGCCGGCCTGATGGGCATGCAGTATTTCGGCCCGGTGAGCCGTCGTCCGCCGCCGGCGGGGCCGCTGTACTTCATACCGAGCGACACGGTGGAGGGGCACCGCGCGCAGGCGATCGGCATCCGCAGGGAGAGCGATTTCTTCGGCGGGGCCGTGCCCTTCGCCTACGTCGCGACCAAGGCCATCACCCACCCGCTCCACGATAAAGACGCGGCGGGTCCACGGAATTGGGTGGAATCCTTCGCCCCGCGAATCGGCAAGTGCGTGCTGCCTGGCTATTCAGCGTTCAGCGAGGGCGATGCGCGCCGTGCGGGCCGGGCGCTCCTGCGCGACGGCGACGTGCGCGTGAAGCCGGTGCGTGCCACCGGTGGCAACGGCCAGACCGTCGTGCACGATGCGGTATCGCTCGACCGCACCCTCGCCGGCGTGCCCCACATCGACGTCGACGGCGTGGTGCTCGAACGCAATCTCCGGGAGCCTCGCACGCTCAGCGTCGGGCAGGTGAAGGTGGGCGCGCTGACGGTGAGCTACTACGGCCTGCAGCGGCTGACCCGCAACCATCGCGGTCAGTTGGTTTACGGCGGCTCCGACCTGACGGCCGTGCGCGGCGGCTTCGATGCGCTCAACGCCATGGATCTGAAGCCATCGCTGCGCCTGGCCATCGAACAGGCCGCGGTCTATCACGCCGCAGTGGTCGAGAGCTACCCGGGCTTCATGGCATCGCGCATCAACTACGACGTGGCCCAGGGCCCCGACGATGCGGGGCAGTGGTGCTCGGGCGTGCTGGAACAGTCCTGGCGCGTGGGCGGTGCGACCGGTGCGGAAGTGGCGGCGCTGGAAGTCTTCAAGAGCCAGCCGGAGCGCTCGCTGGTGCGCGCGTCCTGCTTCGAGGTCTTCGGTGAGACGAATCTTCCGCCGGGCGCCTGCGTCAACTACAGCGGCCACGACCCGGACGTGGGCCGGCTCACGAAATACAGCTTTGTCGAAGCGCATGCCGACGCGACATAAACAGGTCGACATCGCCGTCGACGGGCAACACATCGACGGCACGCTGGTGGCGGCATCCAACTCCGTGCCTGGCGTGCTGCTCGTGCACGGCTGGGACGGCAGCCAGGAGCAATACAAGGCACGCGCTCACGAGATCGCTGCGCTGGGCTGTGTCTGCCTCACCTTCGACCTGCGCGGGCATGCCCGCCACGCCGCGCAGCGGCAATCGGTGAGCCGCGAGGAAAACCTGCGCGATGTGCTCGCGGCGTATGACGTGCTGGTTCACCATCCGACAGTGGACCCGGAATCGATCGCGATCGTCGGAAGCAGCTATGGCGGCTACCTGGCGGCCATCGCCACCACGCTCCGGCCGGTCCGATGGCTGGCGCTGCGCGTTCCGGCCCTCTACCGGGACTCCGAATGGGAGGTGCCCAAGGGCAGCCTGAGCCGCAGCGATCTCGCGGAGTACCGGAGGTCGCTTGTGGAACCGCCGGAGAACCGGGCGTTGGCCGCCTGCGCACAGTTCCGCGGGGATGCCCTGATCGTCGAATCGGAGCACGACAAGACCGTGCCGC
Source organism: Variovorax sp. J22R115 (assembly GCF_030317005.1). Classification (NCBI taxonomy): domain Bacteria; kingdom Pseudomonadati; phylum Pseudomonadota; class Betaproteobacteria; order Burkholderiales; family Comamonadaceae; genus Variovorax; species Variovorax sp. J22R115. The sequence goes on from NZ_JASZYM010000015.1 coordinate 192,240, forward strand.
ATCCCGTGATCGAGAGCTACCTCGCAGCCCTCAAGCACGTCAGGTCGGTGACCTACCGCTGCATTGCGGGCGCGGACCACGCGCTGTCCGACGAACGAAGCCGGCAGGCCTACGGCATGCTGCTGGTGTCGTGGATGACCGAGATGACCCTTGGCGCCCGGGCCGCGAGCGGCTTGCTGCGGCCAGCGCCGAGCAGTCCCGCGTAGAAGGGCCAGATCGCCATGGGCCAGCGCAGGCCTACATCTCGAGGGCGTCCATCCTGATCACGGCGCGATGTGCGGGGCGCGATACAGGGGTTGTCTTATCAACTCACACAGGAGCATTCAATGACTACCGCAACCACCAGCAACGTCATCTCGTCCGAGCGCGTCGAAGGCACGACCGTCTACAACCAGGCCGGCGACAAGCTGGGGTCGATCGACGATCTCATGATCGACAAGATGTCCGGCCAGGTGCGCTACGCCGTTCTCGAATTCGGCGGCTTCCTCGGTATCGGCACGGACCGCTATCCGCTGCCCTGGAACATGCTCAAGTACGACACGTCCATGGACGGCTATGTGGTCCCGCTGGACAAGAACGTCCTCGAAGGCGCGCCGCGCTATGCGCAGGAGCAGGTGCCGGACTACACGACCGACTACAGCCGCCGCGTGAATGACTACTACGGAGTCACCTGGTAACAGGCAGGTACGGATGGCCAGGCGCCCATCGCTCTGGCCTTTTCGGCTTCAGATCATCGAGCTGCCGTTCGCATGAGGACGAGTTCTCACGATGGGCTGCGATGCCGACTCAGGCAGTACTCGAAAAACTCCTCAAGTTCCGTGGACTTGTCGAACACGCGATCGGCGCCTGCCTCCATGCACGCGATGCGCGTTGCCTGCGTCGGATAGTTCGTGAGCACGACCACGCGCTGGCTGGGCTTGCGCCCGTTGCACCACCGGACGACGCCGGCGCCGGTCCCTTGCTTCAGGAAAAAGTCGACGACGGCGAGGTCCCACTGGCCCTTGTGACTCGCCAGCCAGCCGATCGCTTCGTCCTCGGACTCCGCCGTGGCTGTCACGCTCGCGGATCCGAGATCCGCGAGGGCCGGAATCAAGTTGTCGCGAATCTTCTGGTTGTCTTCGACGAGAAAAACTGAGATCGGCATGTCAAATCCCGCTTCTTGTTAGATCTCAGCCTAGGGCGCGGAGTCAAAAAGTCAGTGAGTGCTCATGCCACTTCAAAGTAGGAGGGTATCGACGCAGATGAGATTCATTCAGCCGCTCGTCTGCCCGAAACGAGCTCTCACATCAGCCGGGTATCGGCTGGTGGCCGATCGAGCTGGTCATGGGCGTTGTCGATGAAGTTCAATGGCGCGCGCACCAGCTGTTCCCTGTCCACATCGTCCACGGTGGGCACATGAATCGCATAGAAGCGCCCGCCCAGTTGCGCCAGTTCGCCGGTGGCGTAAAGCCGTATCCCGCATCGCGAACAGAACCGGTATGTGAGACCGGACTCGGCCCGGCCGGGCGGCACCCACCGATAGGTGCTGAGCACGTCGTCGCCCGCGAGCAGCTTGAACTTGTCGCCTCGCACGAAAAGGAACCACGCACGTGCCTTGCTGCAAAGTGAGCAATTGCAACGATTGCTCCCCGCGGCCATGTCGAACTCCGCTTCGTACTGCACCGCCTGGCAGTGGCAGCTGCCGTGATATCGCCGGTAGGTCATGGTTTCCTCGACTGGTTGCAAATCAAGACCGGTATTCTGGGCAAACCGCTTGCAAATTGCAACCGGTATAAAATCAATTCGATGAAACACGACGACCGATCGACATGCCCCATCAGCACTGGGCTGGAGCTCTTGGGTGATCGCTGGACACTGCTCGTCATCCGCGACCTGATGTTCGCGGGCAAGCGCCATTTCCGCGAGTTCCTGCAGTCCGAAGAGGCGATTTCGAGCAACGTGCTGGCGGACCGGCTCAACTCGCTGGTCGAGAGTGGCATCGTGACGAAGAACGGGGATCCCACACACGCTCAGAAGGCCGTCTACAGCCTGACCGAGAAGGGGCTGGAACTACTGCCGGTGCTGGTGGCAATGAGCGCGTGGACCCAGAAGCATTTTCCCAAGACGCGCCGGCCCGAAGCCGTGCAACTCGTGCAGGGGGGAATCAAGTTTCTGAAGCAACTCGAAAGGAGACTTCGGCTGGAACACGGCATCTCGTGATTTGCGATGTCGCACATCCGCAGCCTCGTCGCACGGCATTCATGCGCTCTTCAAAGCGCTCCTGTCCGAATGTTCGACGCAGAACGCATGGATGGGCTCGATTCGTCCGCGCAGCGCCAGCGCGCCAAGGTCGTGGGTACGGATTTCGGGCGGCGGACCCAGGGAGGCGAGCGCTTCCGCCGATGCGATGAAGAAGCATCCGACTTCGCGGGTCGCCTGCTCGAGGCGCCCGGTCGTGTTCATGACGTCGCCGTGGAAGACGATCGCACGGCGCACCTGGCCGACCTCGCCGGCGATGACCTCGCCCAGATGCAGGGCCGCACGCAGCTCCGGTTGCACGCCAAAGCGTTGGACAAACCGGTTCGCGTCCGCGGCGAGCGCCGCGCGAATCGCGAAGAAGCAGCGCAACGCCCGCGCATCGGCAACGCCGTCGGCCTCGACCCAGGTGATGACGATCTCGTCACCGACGTATTGGTAGATTTCGCCGCGGCATAGCTCGATCGGTTCGGCGACTGCCGAAAACACCGCGGCGAGGAAGCGATGTGCCTCCAGCGCCCCGAGCCGCTCGGCGATCGCGGTCGAGCCCACCACGTCGACGAAGAGGAAGAAGCGTCGCTCGGCGTAGGGCCGGCGATACTTTCCAAGCAGAAGAGCCACGAACGTGCGGTAGCCGACGAGGCCCGCGGCCTGAAACATCATCACCACGACGGCAACGGGCACGAGCGAGAGGCAAACCGCAATCAGCCAGGTGCGCGCGTCATAGACGGTAACGACGCCCAACAAGCGCTCTCCCGGCTGGCCGGCGAGGACCGCCCCTGCGATCGCGCCGTAGACAAGCGTCTTCAGGATGAACACCGCAGCGAATGGCAGCGCGTCGAGCCATCGCATCGAAGCGCGAGTCAGCAGGAAGATCTCGATGCCGGCGATCCATGAAGCCGTGAGCAGGGCGTCCATGACACCAATCGGTATGGAGATCAGCAGGGAGCCGAGCAGCGCGCGAGCGCCCGGTCCGGCAATCGCGACGGCGTAGAGTGCACCGACGCCCGCACCGATGACCGCGGCCATGCGCATGATGCGCACGAAGCGCCGCAGTCGGTCGCGCGTGACGGCGGAAAGTGTGGCGATCATCTGCCCTCGAGTCTAAGGGCGCCACTGCCCTTGGACCGCCGCCCGCTCCCGTCGACCTGCCCGTCAGACGTGCGAACTGCAGCACGCGCCGAGCACCGCAGGCTTCGTCTTCGCAATGGGCGCCTGCTCGTAGCGATCGTGGTGGCGCACCCAATCCATGGCGTAGAGCGGGTTGTCCTCGATGCGGCCGCGGGGCGTGAGATCGAGCAGGCTGTAGGTGCCCATCATCACTTCCACGCCGCGCCCGTAGGTCGAGTAGGTGCGAAAGACTTCGCCCGCTTCGTTCCTGTAGAACACGCTGATCCCCGGTGCTTCCTCGCTCGGGAAGGGCTGCATGTCGAAGTTGTAGTAGACCTCGTTCCTGGCCAACTCGTCTTGCGTGAAGCTCACGCCGAAGTCGTGGTTGAAGTCGGTGCCGTACGAGGACACCCACTTGAACTGCCAGCCCATGCGCCGGCGAAAGGCTTCGATCTCGGCCAGCGGCGCGCGCGAGACGGCCATCAGTGTGACGTCGCGATGCTCGAGGTGCACTTTCATGCCGTCGACGTGATCCGCCATGTACGAGCAGCTCTTGCAGCCCTCCTCCCACCCCGGGCCGAGCATGAAGTGCTGCACCAGCAACTGGCGGCGGCCTTCGAACAGGTTGGCGAGCGTGCTCCAGCCCTCGGGTGTGTCGAAGACGTACTCCTTCTCGATGCGCACCCACGGCAACGCCCGGCGCTCGTGGGCGACCTGGTCGTGCATGCGCGTCAGTTCCTTCTCGCGCGCCAGCAGCGCCTTGCGCTCGGCGACCCATCGGTCCATCGGCACGACGGGATGGTCCACTGTGCCGGCTTCGGCCATGGCGGTGTTCATGGTGTGCTCCTTGTGGTGCGCGTTCACGATCCGGCCTTGGGACGACGCACGGCGCGGACCTTGCCGCTGCCTCCGCCGCCGCAATAGAAGAGGTCCGCCCCATCGGATTCGAGCCCGCTGATGCCGATGCCGGTCGGCATCTCCAGCCTTTCGAGCACGGCGCCGCTCTCGGGGTTGACGCGGCGGATTTCGCTCTCATCCCCTTCCCAGGTCGCGTGCCACAGTTCGCCGTCGACCCAGGTCACGCCGGTGACGAAACGGTTGGATTCGATGGTGCGCCTGACCGCGCCGGTGTCGGGATCGATCTGGTGGATCTTGCGATCGCGGTACTCCCCTACCCACAGGCTGCCCTCGGCCCAGGTCAGCCCCGAGTCGGAGCCATGGCCCGGCGCCGGGATCGACGACACGACCTTGCCGGTGGCGGGATCGATCTTGTCGATGCGCGCCTCGGCGATCTGGTAGAGGTACGTGCCGTCGAAGGCGGTACCGGCGTCGCAGGCAAGGTCTAGCGAGCGCGTGGGCTCGCCGCTCCCGGGGTCGAAAGCGACCAACCGGGCTCCGGTGGCGGCCCAGACTCTTTGCCCGTCGTGGGTCACGCCATGGATCCGATCGGCGCCGTCGAACGGGCCGTATTCGCGAACGATTTCGGCCGCACGCGGCTTCGTCTGGGGTCTGTCGAGTGTCTTGCTGGTCATCGTTGGCTCCTGAAGCGCGACTCGAGCCTCGGAATGGGCCCGCGAGACAACTCTATTCAATCGGCAGCGATGCGGGGAGTAACAAGATCGTCGTGAATCCCGCCAGCGGCGGCGACAGCCAGCGTTGCGCCCGCGCTCGCCCGATGGAGCGCACGCGCCCATCGGCCTCCAACTCGGCGAGCGCGCGCTGCACGGTACGCTGGCTCGCTTCCAATGCCAGCGCCAGGGCTGAGGTCGACCATGCCGCGCCGTCGGAAAGCAGCGCCACCAGCGAGGCCTGGTCGCCGTCGATGGGTGGCACCAGCACGGCGACGCGGCGCTCGCTGCCCGGCCTGAGGACGAAGCCGCGCGCAGTGGCCTCGATCTGCGCGAGCGGCTTGACGAGCGCGCGCAGCCGGCCGATCTCGACCCGCAGGCGTGCCCGGTGGGTCTCGTCGGGATCGCGGGCCCGGAACGCGGACGCGATCAGGGCTTCGCGATCGACGTCGCCGGGCCACGCTTCGGCGAGCGCGCGCACCAGTGCGAACAGCACCGGACGGCGCGCCAGCGACAGCCACGTGTCGCCGGCACGCAGTCCACGACGGCAGGCGTCGATCACGAGAGTGTTCGAGGCCCGGAGCGCCGCGACCTCGTCGAGGCGCAGCGCCTGCTCCCCGTCGGCGGAAAGACATCGGGCGGCGGGACGGTCGAAGGCGGCTCGCGCCTCCGCGACCTCGGCCAGCAGCGCCGGCACGCGGGCACGATGGGCGGCCTCGTGCGCACGGGCGAGCGCCGCCTGTGCCGGGCCGGTGCGCAGCGAGCGCAACGCCAGCTCGGCAGCGCTGAGTTCCGCGACTGCCGCCAGCGCCGGCGGCAGCCCCTCCGTATCGAGTCCGGCCAGCGCGGCCCCTGCCTCATCGAGGCGACCGAGCAGCAGGAGTCGGCGTGCAGCGATCAGCCGCGCCTGCAGCACATTGGCGTGGTCGGCGTGTGCCTCCATCGTGGCGACGGCCGCGGCCAGCGAGCGCGGCGAGCCGCCCAGCTCGCGCATGGCCAGCGCCACCTCCGCCTCGGCGACCACGCAGCGGGCACGCGACAGTTCCTCGTGCGCGCCGAAGCCGCTGGCGGCCCGCCGCAGCAACTCGCGTGCGCGCGGATGCTCGCCGAGCTGGGCCATGGCGATGCCGCGCAGGGCCAGCGCGGGCGGGTCTTCGCGCAGGGCGACGCGCTTGAGGGCACCGAGGGCGTCGCCGGCAGCGAGCGCGCGCGCGGAAGCGGCGATCAATGAGTCCATGACGACAGGCTACCCTCAGGGCGGCGAGCAGACGCTGACGACGACCTTGCAAGGCTCCGTGGGCAGATGGAGATCGCACTGCCCGACGGCCGCTTGGCCCGCAGCCTTGGCCGTCGCAGCGGTAGCCGTCGCCCATTCGCCGTAGTTGCCTGCGGCCAGCGCGCCGCAAGAGCGATCGAAGTAGGCCCGCACCTCGCATGTGCCATCGCGACGCGCCGCGCGATCGCATTGGGCGCGCGCCGCCCGCTCCGCAGCGCTGCGCGACGCGTGGTTGTACGAGTAGCCATACCAGCCCGCCCGGGACGCGATCGCACCCCAGCTCGGGTTGCGCTCATCCGTCGGTGCGGCACCTGCGCCCATCGGAGTCAATGCGCACCAAATAGCGAGACCGGCCACCACGCGGGTTGCGCCCGCACCTGTCAACGAATCGAAGAATGGCATGTCGCACATTCTCGATCCTCTGCGTCCTCATCCGCGAGAGGCCGGGCGCGTGCACCCGAAGACTTCCAGGCTTGCAGGCTATTGATTACAGGTAGTTGAACAACGCGATCGAGTTCAGCTTCGTGAAGGTGAGCTGGGTCGCCTGCAGCGACGACTGCCGCTGATAGAACTCCGAGATCGCGGCGACGGGGTCCAGGTCCTGGATGGCCGACAGGTAGCTCTTGTCCATCAGGTCGCGCGTCTCGCCGCTGTCGTCGAGCGCGTCGAGTTCGTTCATGCGCGAACCCACCGATGACTTGATCGTGAGCACGTTGTCATGCGCATTGGTTACCTTGACGTTGGCCGTGCTCAAGGCGTTCAGCAGTTTGGCCTTGCCTTCCTCACCGGCACCGGTCAGGGGAGTACGCAACGCGGTGACCAGCTCCGCGATGGAAGTAAAGATGTCGGCGCCGGCATTCCTGGCGGTGGTGACGTTGAAGGTGTCGCCAGCCGCCGGCGTGCCGGTGACGCTGATCTGCAAGCCGCCGAAGGAGATCGGCTCGCCCGCGACGAAGGCGCCGGTGGCTGTCACGACGGGCGGCGTGTCGTTGGTGGCGACCGAGTAGTTGCCGACCGCATCGAAGCTGATCTGGAAGTCCTTGCCGAAGTTCGGATCGGTCGCATCGGCCACGCCGACCGAGCTGAACACGCCCGAGCCCGTGTTGACGGCGCCGCCCGCGGTCACGTAGCCCGCCGAGCCCTGCACCGACTGGAACACCGAGCGGCCATCGTCGGAGGTCGAGATCTGCCGTGCGACGTCGACCTGCATGAGGCGCTGGCCCTGGTCGCCCAGGTACTGGATGCCGCCCCCGGCTTGCACGGCAAAGGGCGCGTTGGCGCTCTTGTAGCCGGCGAACAGGAACTGGCCGTTGCCATCGTCGGAGTTGGCAAGGCCCACGAGCTGGTCCAGATTGCTCTGGATGGTGGTCGCCAGCGCGGCACGGTCGGCATCCGACAGCGTGCCGTTGCCGGCCTGCACGGTCAGCGTCTTGATGTTCTGCAGGATGGAGGTCGCGCCGTCGAGCGCGGATTCTTCCCGCGTGAGGGACAGCATGGCGCGGTCGCGGCTGGTGGCGTACTGGGCCGATTCGGCCAGCGTCTCGCTGACGCCGAGCGCCCGCGCGGCGCCGACCGGATCGTCGCCGGCAGTGAGGAACTTGGTCCCGGCCGACAGCTTCTGCTGCACCTGGAAGAGGTTTTGCTGCTGCAGGCCCATCGCGCTGATGCTCTGCTCGTAGAAAGAACTGGTGCTAATGCGCATCGCGGCTCCTTGAGTTCGGGTGTGGGTTTGGGTGGAGGTCAGCTGCGGATGCCGAGGATCGCGTCGAAGATGGTCGAAGCGGTCTGGATCACCTTGGCATTCGCTTGGTACATCTGCTGGTACATGAGCAGGTTGGCGGTTTCCTCGTCCTGATTGACGCCGGAGATCGACTGCTGGCTCGCCTTGATCTGACCGGTCACGCTGTCCTGCGTGGTGGCCGCGACCTTGATCTCCATCGCGCGGTTGCCGACCTGGCTCACCAGCTGCGAATAGGCACCATTGAAGGTGGTGGTGCCGCCGCCCACCGTGGCCTTGCGCTGCAGTGCGCCGAGCAGCAGCGCGTTGCTGCCATCGGACACGCCGCCGGTGTTCTTGCCAATGGTGAAGGTGTCGCCGGTCGCCGGGGCACCGCTCAGACTGACGTTGATGCCGTCGAAGCTGATCCTGGCGCCTGCCGTGTAGGGCACGGGCGTGCCGGCCGCGTAGTTGCTGACGGTGCCGTCGGCCAGCGTCACGGTGATGGCGGAGCTCGCGGGGAATCCCGACAGCGTGTTGGTCGCGCCGTCGAAGGTCAGCATCACGTTCGCGGCCAGCGGCGAAGCCGGGTAGGCCGAATCGATGGTTGCCTTGCCGAGCGCGCCGCTGCCCTGGTTGCCGCTGGTGTTGCCGGTGATGACCGGCGATGCGGCGGCCACCTTGGCGGGATCGAGCACCGTCACCTCCATGTCGCGCGCGCCGGTGCGCGTCGGCTGGATCAGGAAAGTGTCGCCCGACTGGGCCGTGCCGCTGGCGGCGGAGACGGTCACGCCGTCGAAACTGACCGGAAAATCGGTGTCGTCATAGGAGCCGATCACCTGCTTGTCCGAGAGCCGCGTGACGACGTACTTCGGCGTGCCGGTCTGCACTTCCACCGAGTAGTCGCTGGTCGTGAGCTGGTTGGCATTGGAGATGGCGCTGGTCAGCACCATGTTGCCGGCGTTCCTGGCGCTCGAGAAGATGCCCGGCGCGGCCGTCGTGAAGAAGTCCTTTCCGAGCGCACCATTCAGGTCGACACCCAGCTGGTGCTGGTCATTGAACGCACTGGCGAGCGCGATCGACAGCCGGCCGATCGCGTTCTGCGTCGGAATGAGCGTCTGGGCGCGAAAGGACATCAGGCCGCCGAGCGAACCGCCGTTGAGGACGTTGTCCTTGAGTTCCGACACATTGCCTGCCAGCCCGACGAGGGCCACCGCCGTGCGCGTCGGATCGGCCGAGGATGGCACGGCCTTCATCGTCGCGGCCCGGTCGCCCACGACGAGGGACTGGCCGCTGCCGATGAAGACGTTGTACTTGCCGTTGTCCTGCTCCAGCACCTTGACGTGCACGATCTGGCTCAGTTCGCTCACGAGCTGGTCGCGCTGGTCCAGCAGGTCGTTCGGCGGCTGGCCGCCGGCCACGGCGCTCATCATGCCGATTTGCTGGTTGAGGCTGGCGATCTTGCCGGCGTAGGTGTTGATCTGCTCGACGCCGCCCGAGATCTGGTCATTGACCGACTCGTTGAGGTCGGAGAGGTACTGGTCGGTCGAGCGGAACTTGCTCGACAGCGATTGCGCCGAGCTGATGAGCTGCTGGCGCGCTGCCGAGTCGGCCGGCGTGTTGGCAACGCCCTGCACCGCCGTGAAGAAGTTCTGCATCAACGGGCTCAGGCCGGCGGTCTTGTCGGCCAGAAGCGAATCGATGCGGTTGATCTCGGTGCCGTACGAGGCCAGCGCCGCCGAGGTCGACTGGGCCGAGGCGAGTTGCGCGGTGAGATAGCGGTCGTAGCTGCGCGTGACCGTGGTCACGCGCGCGCCGCTGCCGATGTAGCCGGAGCCCGAGCTGATGGCCGAGTTGGTCGAGACCTGGGCCACCTGGCGACTGTAGCCCGCGGTGTACACATTGGCCGTGTTGTGGGCCGTGGTCACGAGCGCGGTGCGCGCGACGCCGAGACCGCTCAGGCCGGTGAAGAACAAGTTTCCTGACATGTGGCTTTGCCTGTATGGGGTGTTGGGTGCGGCATCGTGTCGATGCCTGTATGTGTTCTTTGTTCTTTATCGGCCGCAGGTGCTGAAAGTTGAAGGCCGAGGGCGTCCTGGCACTGTCAGGCGGAGACGGTGCGCGCCTTCTTCCCCCGCTGCACGGTCGGTCCCCCGGCGCGCGACCTCGGCACCTGCCGGCGCACGGCCGGCATCGGCGTGATCCGCGTCAACGATTCGTCGTCGCCGCCGAGCCTGAAGATGCTGACGGCGTCGACGAGACTGCCCGCCTGTTCCTGCAGCGATGCGGCGGCAGCGGCGGCTTCTTCCACCAGTGCCGCGTTCTGCTGCGTGACCTGGTCCATCTGCGTGATCGCCTGGTTGATCTGCTCGATGCCCGAGGTC
>NZ_JASZYM010000016.1:0-172275 GCF_030317005.1 Variovorax sp. J22R115
CGCCTTCAACCTGATCTCCAGCCCGGGCGTGGACATCAACGGCGTCACCTTCGGCCAGACCACCTTCTCGCCCAACAAGACCCGCTTCATCCTCACTCTGACCAAGACGCTGTAGGTGGCACTGGCCATCTGACTTCGGCGGCCTTCATCAGCATTCGTAACAGCTGAGGCGATTGGCTGCCCCGCCTTGCGCGATGGGCGCGCGGGTGCAATATTCCGTGCCATGAAGAAGCTGATCTCGGCAATCCTCCTCGCGGTCGCAGGGCTGATGTCCGCCGGGTCCGCCTCTGCCCAGTGGCACAACAGCCCCCAATTCGATCGCGACCTCCGGGCTTGCGACCGGCGAGGCGTGAACTTCGAGCGCTGCATGTGGGAAAGGGGTTGGCAGCGTGGCCCCGGTCGCCGGTGGAATCACAACCAGAACTGGCACCGTCCCCCTCATCAACAGCACTGGCACGGCCCTCCACCGCGTCACTGGAATCAGGCACCTCCTCCGCGGCGCAATCAGCCCCGACTGAGCGACATGCAGCAACGCGCCCTCGCCAACTGCCGCCTGCTGCATCCTTCCGAGCAGGCCAGGTGTCGCGCGACCGTGATGTCGACGGTGGGTCGATAGCTAGCAGGTCGGCATCATCGCTTCGTCGGCACCGAATAGGTGAGCTCGGCAAAGCCAGGACCGACTCGCCTTGCATCCTTGAGTTGCAGGGACGGCGACACGATACGGCGGGGAAGCAAGGGCCTGCCCGAGCTCAGAGTCACGGATCCGACCTGAACAATGATCTCGTCAAGCAACCCGACGTCATAGAACTGCCCGACCAGATCGCCGCCGCCGACGATCCATACGTTCTTGCCCCCTGCGGCCAGCGCCATTGCCTCGTGCACGGGCCTGACGTCACCTCGGACGAAGTGAATGACCGCCGAGGGCACGTCTGGAAGTTCGCGATTGCTGAACACCCATGCCGGTTGCTCGTAGGGCCAAGCCTTCTGATCCTTCGTACCTGGCTTCACGACGTGACGCAGCATCCATTCGTAGGTGGATGAACCCATCGCGAGTGCGCCAACGCCCTGGATGAATCTTGGATAGCTGGTGTCGTTGATATCGCCGAGTGGGAATAGCCATTCCAACGAATGATCGTCCGTCGCGATGAAGCCGTCCAGGCTGCAAGCGGTGTAGTACTGGGTCTTCATGGCTCGCGTTCTCCGTGAGTCTGGGTGTCGCCATCAGGCGCACCGCAGAACTGCAAGGCGCGCCTTCCTTGATCGATCTCCCGTCATCCTACTGTCAATTCATTCACCCTCTTCAAGGGACTAAGATGCAGTCCCCGACCCGCATGAAGGCACGCACATGGGAAGAATCGCGCTCCGCTCCGCCGCATGGATCGTCGCGGCCGTTTCGGGCTTTGCTTCGGCTCAAGGTAACGGTGGCAGCCAGACCCCTTGCGAGCTTCGATACAGCACGTGCAAGCAGACGGCCAAGGCCGACTACCAGTTCTGCAAGAACGCCAAAGAGAAGAGTTGCCGCCCTCGCCTCAATGACGCCATGAAAGGCTGCTCGACCGCCCGGAACAGCTGCCAGCTTGCCGCGGGCGCACGAGGCTGAACAGCGAGCGCACCAGATGAAAAAGCAGTTCCTTGCTTCGATCCTCCTTGCCGCCACATCGACCGGCCTGTTGGCGAACGATGACTTCGAAGGGACCTACGCGAACGGCAGCACCAAGATCGAGTGGCGCGTCGGCGGCCGCCTGGGCAACGAGTTCGTGTCCAGCCTTTGTCCCGACAAGAAGTTCCGCCCTCGCACGCGCGCGAGCCATTCGCATGCGGGCAAGGACTACGCGATCAAATCCGACTTCCAGTTCACCGAGCTCAAGGTCACCGGCTCCAGCAAGTGCCTGCCCAAGGGCACGTACAAGCGCATGCCGTGATTCCGGCCATCGCCGAGGCGACGCGCCTCCGGAGCCCCAAGTGCATCACGTTTTCGTCTTCGGCACCCTCAAGGAGGGATTCCCCAACAGCGCGGTCAACACTGGCGTTCGTGTCCCCGGCCGCTTTGTCACCGAGAACCGCTATCCCTTCTATCTCGTCGGCGAGCGCCGTTCGCCGTGGGTGCTGAACAGTCCGGGACATGGACTCCACGTCGAGGGGCAACTGTTTGAAGTGACTGACGCGGGACTCGAACAGATGGATTCGCTGGAGCGCATTGGCGAGCCCGACGGCTACGAACGCGTCCGCGTCCCGGTGCGAGAGGCCGATGCGCCGTCGGCCGACACCGTTGAGACATTCATCTATCTGAAGAATCCAGCTTTGCTTCGACCAGAAGATGTTCGCGCCGGGCCCCTTGGCAGCTACACGGAAGAACACGCCTCGCTGTACCGACGGAGGGAATGAGTGCAGCGGCGATCACGGCTGGCCAAGGAAGCGCCGCCACGCAGGCTACTTCAGCCAGATGTTCAGCGGCATCGCCTGTCGATCCGGGCAGGTCATCGACCCCGAATACCGATCCGACAGGCGACCACTGAACGTGCACTCGACACCATCGATCCATATCGTCGCCTTCATCTCAGACGGCAGCTTCGACAGTTGAAACCGGATCTGGCCCGTCTTTGTCTCGGGGCCCTCCTGAGTGCAGACGCCGACGTGTTGCAGCGTCAAAGGTCCGGAGAATTCTTTCGTTCGGCCGGTGATCTTTTCCGTCACGCTCGCGCTCCATTCCCACTCGCCGAGGCTGCCGGAGTATCCGACCACCTGCAACGGGCCAGCCCATGCCTGAGCAGCCGTTGCGGCCGTGAAGATCAGGAGCAGGCGGACACGCATTGCTCTCATGGTTTCTTCGCGAGGTACACGCGGGCGTCGTTCACGTCGATGCGGCTCTTGTCGGCGCCATCGGCAATGGCGACGACCTGACTGAAGTATTTGCGGGCCGCCACTGAATCACCGCTCTTTTCAGCGGCCTTCGCCGCGCCTGCGGTGGCGCCCAATCTGTTGGGCTCCTTCTTCAGCGTCGCCTCGAAGGCAACGAGCGCTTCGCTGGAGTTGCCTTGCTCCAGCAGCATGACACCGTAGAGTTCGCGCGCAGGCTTCAGCACGCCCGGCGTGACGGGGTGCTTCTCCGTCGCGTCCTCGGCGTCGGCCGCGGCGGCCATGGCTTTTAGTGCATCGTCGTACTTGCCGTTGGCGTAGAGCACCCAGGCGGATGCCACCTGGCGCTGGATTTCGACTTGTTGCGACCAGTAGACATCCTTGGCCTCGCGCAACTTGTCTCTCATTTCGGTGATCTTCGCGATGTCGACTTCGGCGGCCGCCGTGTCGCCCGAGCGTGCGGCGCCCAGGGCACGCGCAAAGTACGTGATCGCCTGCACGTGGGGCAAGGGGCTGGGCCGAACCGCAAGCGTGGCCGCGGCCTTCCAGTCGCCGCGCTCCACCGCGTAGCGCGCCGGCGAGGCGGCCAGCGCGTAGGGTCCGGGAATGAAGGTCTCCGTGAAGCCGGTGACCTTGCCCATCTCATCGATGATCGCGCTGGCGCTGCCATCCCGTCCCAGCTGCAAGTTCGCATAGACGAGGTAGTCCATGGCGTGCAGCTGGTCGTTGCTTTCCTTGCCCAGCGCCGCCACGCGTGACGATTCCGTGTTGGAGGCGATCGACTCCTTCCAATACCCGACGCGGGTGAAGACATGCGAGGGCATGTGCTGCGCATGGGCCGCAGCGGGGGCGATGCTCGAATACCGCCGGGCGGCTGCCAGGCCCTTGTCCGCGAGGGCCGGCGAGTCGTAGAGATGAATCAGGTAATGGGCGACGCCTGGATGCTGCGGCTGGCGCTTGGCGATCTGCTCCAGGATGTCCGCACCCTTGAGTTGGCTCGCGTAGGTCTTGTCCGTGGGAGGGGCCGAGATGTTCAGCGCGAGTGCGTAGTAGATCTGCGCCTCGTCGTCATCGGGGTAGCGCAGCGCGAGTTGCTCCATCGCCTTGGCATAGGCCTGAACGCGCGTGCGATGGTCGACCTTGTCGTAGTCGGCGTACATGACACCGAGCGCATCGAGGTAGTCGCGTTCGCGTTGGGTCTTGGCGCCGACGATCTTTCCCTTGGCCAGCGCGACGGTGCCCTCTGCGAGATTCTTCTCGGGCGGCGGGGTATGGGGATTCCAGAGCAGGCTCAGCGCGATGCCCCAGTAAGCCATGCCGCACGCAGAGTCGGCCTTCGCGACGTCCTCGAAGGCGGTCTTCGAGGCGCGGTACCAGAACGAATGCTGATAGAGCATCGCGCGATCGAAAAGCGCTTGGGCCGACGGCGTGCAGGACACATCGAAATGCACCTTGCCGAGCTTTTCGTCGGCGGCCTGTCCCCAGGCCTGCCCGACAAACGAAGCGCCGCCCGCAAACACCGTAGCGGCAAGCAGCACTCCGCCGAGGCGGGTCCCTGGGCTGCGCAGTATCTCGAGTTGGGTCATTTGGCGACTCCGTGACTGGATGACCGCCACGGTCATCCCCAGCACAACAGATGAGAGCGGGCCAATGCGCCACGCGAAATCAGGTGCCCGCACGAGCCTGAAGGTTGCGAGCATGCGCGCCGATCGCACCCCTGTCCACCACTCTCTTGAGGACGGCGACGACGGGGCGCCGGTTAGTCGATGCGCGCCCGCGGATCTCTCTTGTAAAGTGACCGCTTCAAGCGCCGCAAGCCGGCCGTCAACTGGCCGGCGACCTATGAGCAAGTCCGATCTTTCGTCCCCCATCCCGGAGCCGGGCCGAATTGCACGGCGGGCGAAAGCCGCCGACCTGACGGGCTGGGCCCGGTGGCTTCCGGGCCTCCACACGCTGCGCGCGTACCAGATGGCCTGGCTGCGGCACGACATCGTGGCCGGACTGGTGCTGACGACGATGCTGGTGCCCGTCGGGATCGCCTACGCGGTGGCATCGGGCGTGCCCGGCATCTACGGGCTCTACGCGACCATCGTTCCGCTGATCGCCTATGCGCTGTTCGGCCCCAGCCGGATCCTGGTGCTGGGCCCCGACTCCTCACTGGCCGCCGTCATCCTCGCCGTCGTGCTGCCGCTGTCCGGCGGCGACCCGCAGCGCGCGATCGCCCTGGCGGCCATGATGGCGATCGTGTCGGGCGCGGTGTGCGTCCTCGCGGGCATCGCGCGCCTGGGCTTCGTCACCGAGCTTCTCTCCAAGCCGATCCGCTACGGCTACATGAACGGCATCGCGTTGACGGTGTTGATCAGCCAGCTGCCAAAGCTCTTCGGCTTCTCGATCGAAGGCGACGGGCCGTTGCGGAACCTGCAGGCCATCGGCATGGCCGTGATGGATGGAAAGATCAACTGGGTCGCCTTCGCGGTCGGTGCGGGCACCCTCACGCTCATCCTGCTGCTCAAGGGCCACAAGCGCTTGCCGGGCATCCTGATTGCCGTGGTGGCGGCAACCATCGCCGTGGGCGTGCTGGACCTTGCCGCGAGCGCCGATGTGTCGGTCCTCGGTGCCCTGCCCCAGGGCCTGCCGTCGTTCACCATCCCGTGGATCACCCGCGCCGACATCGCCCCTGTGCTGATCGGCGGGTGCGCCGTCGCCCTCGTCTCTTTTGCAGACACCAGCGTGCTCTCGCGCGTCTATGCCGCGCGGACCCAAACCTACGTGGACCCGAATCAGGAGATGGTGGCGCTCGGCGCCGCCAACCTGGCCGCGGGCTTCTTCCAGGGTTTTCCGGTCAGCAGCAGTTCGTCGCGGACGCCCGTGGCCGAGGCCGCGGGCGCGAAGACCCAACTGACCGGCGTCGTCGGTGCGCTGGCCGTTGCCCTGCTGCTGGTCGTGGCGCCGGACCTGCTGAAGAACTTGCCCTCCAGCGCACTCGCCGCGGTGGTGATCGCATCGGCCATCGGCCTCATCGAGATCACCGATCTGCGACGGATCTATCGCATCCAGCGCTGGGAGTTCTGGCTATCGATCGTCTGCACGGTCGGAGTGGCCGTGCTGGGCGCTATCGAGGGCATCGGCCTGGCCATCGTGATGGCGATCATCGAATTCCTGTGGGATGCATGGCGCCCGTACTCAGCGGTCCTGGGGCGCGCAGACCGGGTCAAGGGTTATCACGACATCACGCGCTATCCCGATGCGCGCCTCATTCCGGGGCTGGTTCTGTTTCGCTGGGATGCTCCCTTGTTCTTCGCCAACGCCGAACTGTTCCAGGACCGGGTGCTCAACGCGGTGGCCGCATCGCCGACGCCGGTGCGCTGGCTCGTGGTTGCGGCGGAACCGGTCACGAGCGTGGACGTCACTTCCGCCGACATGCTGGCCGAGCTGGACGAGACCTTGCACGCGGCTGGCATCCAGCTGTGCATCGCCGAGATGAAGGACCCCGTCAAGGACAAGCTGAAGCGCTTCGGGCTGTTCGCGAGGATGGGAGAAGCGGTGTTCTTCCCGACCATCGGTGCCGCCGTGGGCAGCTATCTCGATACCCATCCGGTGAATTGGGTGGACTGGGAGGACCAGCCGCGCGTCGGGTAGCGGGAGCGCGACGATGAACTATGAGCTGATGAGGGCGCTCGACATCCGATCTACGCGAATGCCAGCCGATCCCGCAACTCGCAGGGCTCCATCGCGTCTGCGAGCGTGGCACGCAGATCCCAAGGGTCCAGACTGAGCAGCTCGCGAACGCACTCGGCTTGGGCGCGCGTGAACAGCGAGGGGGTGCATTCCCGCAGGCGACGCCCGGCCCGGGACTGATCTCGTGCAGCGATCACTTCGAGATCGAGCACCGCATCCGCCTGCTCTTCCGAAAAGGTCGCCGGAATATCGCGGAGCAACCTAGCGGAAATCGGCTCGGCGGGTGTCACGGAGAACCAGCCAATCAACTTCGACAGGGTGGGAGGAAGTGCGCCAGTGTTCATGGGGTGAAGGTTCGCTCAATTGCGTGCGGAAGTCTGCAACCATTCGAACAGCCAAGTTCTCTTATGCAACAAATGTATAGCGCCGCATGACATTGGACTATCTGGATTTCGACTACAGCGAAGACACCGAGGGCATCGGTGTGTTCGACGCCATGGCCACCACCGGGCCTCAGCACGTCGCGGCAGTGCATGCCGAGATCGCGCAGGTGCTGGAATGGGCAAACGCCGCCTTTCCCGGACGCAGGGGCCCGGTGGGCGAAGGCGGCGACTGGGACTACGACCTGCAGGGCATGCAGGAAATCACCGTGCCCGAGACGATCGAGTTCGACGAGGACACGCTTCGGGTCTGCGTGCACGCAGGGCCGCCGACAACGCCCCGGCACACGGTGACGATGTCGATCAGCGGCACGCCGGAGTTCTGCGTGGCCTTTACCGCCCAGTTCGATCTGGCCTGACGCGGCCTCGCGCCGCAACGCCATGACCAGCCGGTTAGGCTCGGGCGGCTGCCCGACGACCATCCGGACCTCTCGGGCTTCTCGGGCCTCTCGGGCCTCGGGTTAGGCTCGCACATAATGCGGCGACCGGCGCATGGTAGCGCCGACATTCTGAAGCCGTGACCCAAGATTCTCCTCCCCGTCCGACGCGCCGCAGCAGCGGCGGCATCACCCTCGACGACGTGTCCAAGCTCGCGGGCGTGTCGGCCATCACCGTGTCACGGGCGCTCAATTCGCCGGAGCTCGTGTCGCCGAAGACTCGCGAGAAAGTGAGGCTGGCCGTCGAGCGCACGGGCTATGTGCCCAATCTGCTCGCCGGCGGGCTGGCTTCCAACCGCAGCCGGTTGGTGGCCGCGCTGGTGCCGACCATCGCGGGGCCGGTGTTCCTGGAGACCATCCAGGCGCTCACCGAGGCGCTGGCCGAGTCCGGGTATCAGCTGATGCTCGGCCAGGCCGGCTATCACAACTCGCGGGAGGACGCGCTGATCGACGCCATCGTCGGACGGCGCCCAGACGGGATCGTGCTGACGGGGATCATGCGGTCGGCCGAGGGGCGGCGGCGGCTGCTGGCGTCGGGCATTCCGGTGGTCGAAACCTGGGACCTGACGCCGACACCGGTGGACATGCTCGTGGGCTTCTCTCACGAGAAAGTGGGCACTGACATTGCGAAATTCCTTCATGGCAAGGGCTACCGCCGGCCTGTGGTGATCACCGGGGATGACCAGCGTGCGAACCTGCGCCGCGACGGCTTCGAGCAGGCCTGGCAGGCGCTCGGCGGCCGGCAGCCCGAAATTTGCAGCGTCGCGGCGCCGACGACGCTGGGCAGCGGCAGAACGGCATTCGCCAGCTTGCTCGACGAGGCTCCGGATATCGACGTCGTGGTCTGCAGTTCGGACGCGCTCGCGCACGGCGTCATCACCGAGGCTCAGGCGCGCGGAATGCGGGTTCCGCAGGACATCGCGGCGATGGGCTTCGGCGACCTCGGCTTCGCGCGCCACGCGCACCCCGCCATCTCCACCGTGCGCATCGATGGCACCGCCATCGGCCGGCAGGCTGCGCGTTTCATCATCGACCGCGCCGAAGGGCGGCCCGTCGAACAGAAGGTCATCGACCTCGGCTTCTCGCTGATCGAACGCGCCAGCGCCTGACGGCCGCGCGCCGGGCCAGCCGCAAATACCCTGTTGACCGCATGCCGGCTCCGGTCTTATGATGAAATGACAGCGCTAACATTTCATACGGCATCCCGGCCGGACGGCGCGGAGAGACAAACCATGACCGACCCGCTTTCGCCGACATCGCCCCCTGCCTCGCCCTCGCCCGCTGCCCAGCGCAAGAAGTCCGAAGATCTCCGCTCCCACCGCTGGTACGGCGCGAAGGATCTGCGCAGCTTCGGCCACCGGTCGCGCACGGCGCAGATGGGGCTCTCGCGCGACGATTACCTGGGCAAACCGGTCATCGCCATCCTCAACACCTGGAGCGACATGAACTCCTGCCACACGCACTTTCGCCAGCGTGCGGAGGAAGTGAAGCGCGGTGTGTGGCAGGCGGGCGGCTTTCCGGTGGAGATCCCGGCGATGAGCCTGGGCGAGGCTTTTCAGAAGCCGACCACGATGCTCTACCGCAACCTGCTCGCGATGGAGGCCGAGGAGCTGCTGCGCTCCTACCCCGCCGACGGCTGCGTGCTGATGGGCGGCTGCGACAAGACCACGCCGGGCCTCGTGATGGGCGCGCTGGCGATGAACCTGCCGACCATCTTCGTGCCCGCCGGGCCGATGCTGCGCGGCGATTACAAGGGCCAGTTCCTGGGCTCCGGCTCCGACACCTGGAAGTACTGGGCCGAGCTTCGCGCCGGCAATATCACCGAGCGGGACTGGCAGGACGTCGAGGACGGCATCGCCCGCTCGCCAGGCACCTGCATGACCATGGGCACGGCCAGCACCATGACCAGCGCGGCCGAAGTGCTGGGCCTGACGTTGCCTGGCGCGTCGTCGATCCCCGCCGCGGATTCGCGCCACGCGATGATGGCCACGCACACCGGCCGCCGCATCGTCGACATGGTGTGGGAAGACCTGAAGCCGCTCGACTTCCTGACGCCGGCGTCCTTCGACAACGCGGTCACCGCCGTGCTGGGCCTGGGCGGCTCGACCAACGCCATCGTTCACCTGATCGCGATGGCGCGACGTGCCGGCGTGGCGCTCGACCTGGCGCGCTTCGACGAACTCGCGCGCAGCACCCCGGTCATCGCCAACCTGCGCCCCGGCGGCAAATACCTGATGGAGGATTTCTTCTACGCCGGCGGCCTCCGCGCCTTCCTGCGCGAGATGGGCGACCTGATCGACGGCAGCCAGCGCACCTGCAACGGCCGGACGCTGGCCGAGAACATCGAGGACGCCCGCACCTACAACGCCGACGTGATCCGCCCGCGCGCCGAAGCGCTGCTCGAAAGCGGTGGACTCGCCGTGCTGCACGGCAACCTCGCGCCCGACGGCGCGGTGATCAAGCCCGCCGCGATGGAAGCGCACCTGCGCCGCCACACCGGCCCAGCCGTCGTCTTCAGGAACTACGACGACCTCGCCGCACGCATCGACGATCCCGCGCTGCCCGTGACGAAGGACAGCGTGATCGTGCTGCAGAGCGCCGGCCCGCAGGGCGCGCCCGGCATGCCCGAATGGGGCCAGTTGCCGATCCCGCAGAAGCTGCTGAAGGAAGGCGTGCGCGACATGGTCCGCATCAGCGACGCCCGCATGAGCGGCACCAGCTACGGCGCCTGCGTGCTGCACGTCACGCCCGAATCGCACGTCGGTGGTCCGCTGGCGCTGGTGCGTGACGGAGATCTCGTCACGCTCGACGTCGACGCGCGACGCATCGACATGCAGGTGAGCGACGAAGAGATCGCGTGCCGCCGGGCTGAATGGCAGAAGCCGATCCCGAAGTTCAGCCGGGGCTACGGCGTGATGTTCCTCAAGCACGTGCAGCAGGCCGACACGGGTTGCGACTTCGACTTCCTGGCACCGGACTACCGCGAGAACGCAGGAGAAGCCCCGACAGAGGGCGAGCCCGAAATCCACTGACGGCGCAGCGCCGCATCTCTCAACACTGGAGCGAGACAAACATGAGCCATACCCTGCGACGCGTTGGCGTCCTCTCTCTGCTGCTGGCATGCGCCGCGGCGACCCACGCGCAAACGCCGCCTTCACCACCAGCAACTGACGCGTTTCCGAACCGCACGGTCACCATCGTCGTGCCTTTCCCCGCAGGCGGCGGCACCGATCTCGGCGCACGCCTGCTGGCGCAGAAGCTCGCGCAGAAATGGGGCCAGGGCGTGGTCGTCGACAACCGCGCCGGCGCGGCGGGACTGGTCGGTGCCGAGATGGTCGCCAAGGCCAAGCCCGACGGCTACACGCTGCTGATCGGCAATGTCGGCACGCAGTCCATCAATCCCTCGCTCTACAAGAAGATGCCCTACGACACGGACCGCGCGTTCGCGCCCGTGTCGCTGGTGGCCGAGTTGCCTTTCGTGATGATGGTCGGCCCCAGCGTGCAGGCGAAGAGCGTGAAGGAGTTCGTCGCGCTCGCCAAGGCCTCGCCGGACAAGCTGATGTTCGCCAGCTCCGGCAGCGGCGGCTCGCCTCACCTGACGGGCGAGATCTTCGCGGCGGCGGCCGCGGTGCGCATGACGCACGTGCCCTACAAGGGCGGCACGCCCGCGATGACCGACCTCATGGGCGGCCACGTCGATGTGCTCTTCGCATCCATCCTCGAATCCGCGAGCTACATCAAGGCGGGCAAGCTGCGCGGCCTGGCGGTGACGGGCAGCGCCCGCTCGCCTACCCTGCCTGACTTGCCGACGCTCGCCGAAGCCGGCGTGCCCAACGCCGAATCGGGTTCGTGGATCGGGCTGCTCGCGCCCGCAGGCACGCCGCAGCCGATCGTGGACAAGCTGGCCGCCGATGTGAAAAGCGTGCTCTCGGTGCCCGAGACACGACAGACCCTGGTCGAACAGGGCGCGGTCCCGCGCGGCACCGGCCCGGCGGAACTCAAGGCACTGATAGACACCGACCGCGCGCGCTACGGCCGCGTGATTCGCGACAAGAACATCGGCGTCGATTGAGTGCCGCATCCCACCGGAGAGACAAGCCCATGACCCAGCCCTTCAGCAGCCGCCGCGCGGCACTCAAGACCCTCGGCGGCCTCGGCGTCGCCGCAGCGATTCCCGGCATCGCCATGGCCCAGGCCGACGCGTGGCCGAGCCGGCCGATCACCTACGTCGTTCCCTTCACGCCCGGCGGCTCGACCGACGTGATCGGCCGCGTGATCGCGCAGAAGCTCGGCGAAGTCCTCGGCCAGCCAGTGGTGGTCGACAACAAGCCGGGTGCAGCCGGTGCGGTCGGCGCGAGCTATGTCGCGAAGGCGAAGCCCGATGGCTACACGCTCTTCGGCGGCACGATCAGCACGCACGCCATCAACGCGAGCCTCTACAAGAACCTGCCCTACGACCCGGTGAAGGACTTCGAGCCGATCTCGCTCGTGGCCTTTCTGCCCAACGTGCTGATCGTCGATCCGAACCTTGGCGTGAACTCGGTGCCGGAACTGATCGCGCTGCTGAAGAAGGATTCTTCGAAGCGCACCTTCGCCTCCTCGGGCGCGGGTACCTCCACGCATCTCGCGGGGGAGATGCTGGGCGACATGATCGGGGTGAAGCTCACGCACATCCCCTACAAGGGCACGCCCCCCGCGATGCTCGATGTGTCGTCCGGCCAGGTCACTTTCATGTTCGACCAGATCACTGCCGCGCTGCCGCTGGTGCAGGCCGGCAAGCTGAAGCTGCTGGCCGTCACCACCGCCAAGCGAATGGCGCTGGCGCCGCAGTTGCCGACGATGGCCGAGGCCGGCGTTCCCGGATTCGAGATGGCTTCGTGGCAAGCGGTCTATGCACCGAAGGACCTGCCCAAGCCGATCGCACAGCGGCTCTCGACCGAGATCGCCAAGATCCTGCAGATGCCCGACGTCAAGGACAAGCTCACGAACCAGCTGGGCATGGAGGTCGTGGCCGGCTCTCCCGCGCAGCTCGCAGCGCTCATGCAGAAGGAAATCCCTCGCTGGGGTGAACTCGTTCGCAAGTCCGGAGCGACGGCCAACTGAGTTCCAACATCTCTCATCACCTCGAACAACCATGACCGAAGCCACCACATCCACTCCCCTCTCCGATGCATCCCGCGAACTGCTGCGCCACGTGAGCGTCGCCACGCTGTGCACGCAGCTCTTCAAGCGCGGGTTCCGCAACGTTTACCTGCAAGGCGTCGGCCGCCTGACGAAGCCCTCGGGCGGCAATCTCGTCGGCCCGGCCTTCACGATGCGCAACATCCCGGCGCGCGAGGATCTCGACCAGATCAGCGCCTTCGACGATCCGAACCATCCGCAACGCAAGGGCATCGAGAGCGTGCCGCCCGGCCACGTGCTGGTCATCGATTGCCGCGGCGAGACACGCGTGGCCTCCGGTGGCCAGATCCTCACCACGCGGCTCAAGGTGCGCGGCGCGGCAGGGCTGGTGTCCGACGGGCCGGTGCGCGACAGCGGTCCGATCTCGCAGATGGACTTCCCTGTGTTCTGCGCCGGCGGGAGCGCACCGCTGAACCTGATCCACCACCACGCGATCGACCTCGACGTGCCGATCGGCTGCGGTGGCGTGGCCGTGTATCCGGGCGACGTGGTCGTCGGCGATGAAGAAGGCGTGGTCGTGATCCCGCAGCATCTCGCCGAAGAAGTGGCGCGCGACGCGACGGAGCAGGAAAAGATGGAGGCCTTCATCCTCGCGCGCATCGAAGGCGGCGCGAAGCTCGCGGGCACCTATCCGCCCAACGCGGAGACGCGTGCCGCCTACGAGGCCACGCGCAAGGGCAACGCGGACTAAGCCGGCGAGTCGAACACGGAGTCATTGATGCAACGCAGAACACTCGCCGCCGCAACGCTTCTTTCCATCGCGTGCGCCCTGCCCGCGATGGCACAGACCTTCCCGAGCAAGCCCATCACCATCGTCGTGCCCGCCTCGCCGGGCGGCGCCATCGACCTGACGGCGCGCCTCATCGGACAGAAGCTCACCGAGGCGTGGGGCCAGTCGGTGGTGATCGACAACCGCGCCGGCGCCACCGGCATCATCGGCACCGATCTCGTGGCCAAGAGCCCGCCGGACGGCCACATGCTGGCCCTGGTGGCGAGCAGCCATGCGATCAATCCCAGCATGGTGAAGAAGCTGCCCTTCGACACGGTCAAGGGTTTCGAGCCGGTGGTGCTGACGCACGTCGTGCCGCTCGTGCTGGTGGTGTCGCCGACGCTGCCGGTGAATTCTCTCAAGGAGTTGATCGCCTACGGCAAGTCCAACCCGGGCAAGCTGAGCTTCGCCTCCAGCGGCAGCGGCGGCGCGCCGCACTTTTCGGGCGAGCTGTTCAAGAGCATGACCGGGATCGACATGACGCACATCCCCTACAAGGGCAGCACGCTGGCGCACCCCGACCTCATCAGCGGGCGCACCTCGCTCATGTTCGACACCGTCGCGGCGGTCAATGTGCAGGTCAAGGCCAACCGGCTGAAGCCGCTGGCCGTGACGACGCTCAAGCGCTCGTCGATCCTGCCGGATGTGCTCACGATGCAGGAGGCGGGACTGGCCGGCTACGAGACCAGCACCTGGGGCGGTCTGCTTGCGCCGGCCGGCACGCCGAAGGCCACGGTCGCCAGGCTCAACGCCGAGGTCAACAAGATCCTCGCGATGCCGGACGTGCGCAAGACCCTGCTGGACAACGGCATCGAACCCGGCGGCGGCTCACCGCAGCAGTTCACCGACTTCATCGGCACCGAGACGGTCAAGTGGGCCAAGGTCGCCAAGGACGCCGGCATCCAGCCCGAATGACCTCGATGGAACGCGCGTGCCTCAGCGTGCGCCACCCGGCCGCACGTGCAGGCGGCGACCGGCGCCCCAGCCGCTCCAGGCCATGCCGGCGGCGATGACGACCATCAGCACGGCGGAGGACTGGAAGCCCCCGGTCCAGCCGCGCAGCAATCCCGCGATGAGCGGGCCGGTCGCCGCCAGCACATAGCCCCAGCCCTGCGCCATGGCCGACAGCTGCGCGGTCACGGTCGCGTCGGGCGAGCGCATCACGATCAGGCTCAGGGCGAGCGCGAACGATCCGCCTTGCCCGCAGCCCAGCAGCACGGACCAGAACCACACGCCGCTCAGCGGCGCGAAGAGAAAGGCCAGCATCGACAGCAGGATGATGACCGTGAGGCCCAGCGCCAGCCCACGCTGGTTGCGGCAGCGCGCGGCGATCGAAGGCGTCACGAGGCAGGTCGCGAGCTGCACGAGGATCGACACGCCCAGCACGAAGCCGGCGGTCGCGCTGTCCAGGCCGCGCTCGCGCAGCATCGGCGCGAGCCATCCCATGACGATGTAGGCCAGCGCGGATTGCAGCCCCATGAAACAGGTCACCTGCCACGCGAGCGGGTCACGCCACAGGGTCCCCGTGTGGGCGCTGGCGTGGGCCTGCCGCGGGCGTGCGGCCAGCGCCTGCGGCGCCCACAGCAGCACGACGATGCCGGCCGGCAGCGCCCAGAAGGCCAATGCGGCCGTCCAGGAGCCTCCGAAGGAATGCTCCAGCGGAACGGTGAACGCCGCGGAGCTCGACGCGCCCGCGCACACGGCCAGCGTGTAGAAGCCCGTCATCATCGCGGCGTGGCTGCTGAAGTCGCGCTTGACCAGCCCCGGCAGCAGGACGTTGGAGACCGCGATGCCCGCTCCGGCCAGCGCCGACGAGAAGAACAGCATCGGCAGGCTGCCCGTTCCGCGCAGCAGCGTGCCGATGCAGATCAGAAGCAGCGCGCCCAGCAGCGTGCGCTCGGGGCCGAAGCGCCGGGCCAGCGCTGGTGCGGGCGCCGCGAACAGGCCGAGGCAAAGCAGCGGCAGCGTCGTGAGCAGGCTCGCGCCCGATGGCGAGAGGCCGGTGTCCTTCATGACCTCGGGCAGCAGGACGGAGAGGCTGCCGAACACCGGCCGCAGATTGAACGCAATCAGGATCAGGCTGAGGCCCAGCAACACCTGGCGTGCGCGCGTCGGGGTCGAGGTGGTGGCGGATGTGAGGGCGAGCGTGGGAGCCGCGAGTGAGCCGGGGGCTCGGGCTGAAGAAGGCATGGACTTGTCTTTGTTCTCGGGGATTCGGAAGCGGGCGCGAGCCGCCGGGGACTGTAGCCGCATCCTTTCGCCCGTGCCGGCCACCACGGAGTAGCCGCGCGAACATCGCGGGGAAACACCCCGCTGTTCGGCCAATTCAACTCAGGCAGTGCGCTCGAAAATCGAGCGCCATAGCGGTACGGGCGCCTGCGCGCGGTGCCGATGACTCAAACGGATGAGGGAAGCGCGGGCAACACATGAGCATCACAGCACTGCGGTTCACAGGGCCCGATTCGGCCCCCTGCGGGCTGGGCGCGCCCATCTTCGCCTACTACGGCGAGATCCACGTCGGCACGCTGGACCCGGTGCCCGTGAGCCGCGGCGGTACGGAAGTTCGCATCCAGCACTACACGCCATCGTCCGAAGCGTGTAGCCACGCCCTGCAGAAACTGCGCATCGGCCGGGTGCTGCTCCTGGAGCTGGTGGCCTTCATGGCGACACACTTTTCCAGCGTGTCGGTGATCAGCTTCGTCCTGAACCGGGACATCGAGGGCTACGGCAACGGCATCCGCCTGGCCGGTTCTCGATCGGCGTTGCTGCAGAGCATCGGCGCGGAGCACATCGTGATCACGCCCAAGCCCAAGGGCGAACGCGCGGGGCATTTCGCGGTGGCCGCGTTCTGGCAATACAACGTCGCAAATCTGTCGGCACTCAACGCAGCCACTCAGGCCGAATGGGCAGCCTTCAGGGAGCGCGAAACTGCCGCGTTGCCCGGCAAGGCACCGCGTGCCAACGCCTGGCTGCGCCGGTTCCTCTCGCATCGGGCGCGCAACGGCAGCGCACGCAGGCCGGGGCACTGAAGCTCAGGCAGTTTCCAGCTCGCGGAAGCAATTCAGCATGGCCGTCACGCCCTGGGCCTTGATCGGGCCGTGCCGCCAATCGGGCGCCTCGTGGTCCATCTGCTCGCAGAGATCGTCCCAGGCTTCGGCGATGGCCGCCCACTCCGCAATGCCGGGCTCCGCCACGCGCTGCGCCAGCACCGGCAAGGCGCGCCGCAGCGCCGGCACCTGTTCGATCAGCAGGCGGCAACGACGGAAGGCGTTCGCCTCGCGCGGGACGTCTTCCGTCGTCCTCCCCCTACCGGGGTCTCACACCTGTCAACAGCACGAACAGGGCCAGGCTGGCGGGGCCCTGCTCGCCAGCCGCGAGCCAGCGCAGCGAATACAGATCGAGAAGCAGCGCGGCGCGGCCCAGTTGCACGCGCACGCGCTCGACGGCAGCAGGAGTTTCCTGCCGCCGAATCCGCGCCAGCGCCTCGAGCGGCCCGACGACCGCCGTCGCACCCAGCATGCGTGCCAGGCCGGGATGCAGCACCTCGCTGTCATGCGCCCGACT
This sequence comes from Variovorax sp. J22R115, assembly GCF_030317005.1. Taxonomy (NCBI): domain Bacteria; kingdom Pseudomonadati; phylum Pseudomonadota; class Betaproteobacteria; order Burkholderiales; family Comamonadaceae; genus Variovorax; species Variovorax sp. J22R115. Next base: position 16,926 of record NZ_JASZYM010000016.1, read on the forward strand.
CAGGAGATTCAGGAACTCCGCCAGCGGCATGGGCCCATAGACGAGCCTGCACCCTTCGCGCATCAGGATTCGGTAGCCGGGCTCGCCGTGTCGGGTCGGGGTCACTTCGTTCTATCGGCAGGAGGACGGCCGCTGAACAGGGGTGGTGCAAGTTATTTCTGCATGCCGGCGCAGAATCCCGACCCATGACCGCGTCCTCCACACCCCACCGCCCGCTCGTCCTCCAACATGCCGACGTGCTGGTCACCATGGACGCGGCGCGGCGCGAGATAGCGGACGGGGCGGTCGTCACGGAAGGCCCCGCCGTCGCATGGGTGGGCCCCACTGCCGAGCTGCCGGCCGTCTACGCCGATGCGCTTCTGGCCGGACGCGCCGAGTCGATCGACATGCGCGGCCACGTGATGATGCCGGGGCTGGTCAACACGCACCATCACATGTACCAGAGCCTCACGCGCGCGGTGCCCGAGGCGCAGGACGCCGAGCTCTTCGGCTGGCTCACCCATCTGTACCTGCTGTGGGCGCGCATCACGCCCGAGATGATCCGCGTGTCGACGCAAACCGCGATGGCCGAACTGATGCTCTCAGGCTGCACCACCACCAGCGATCACCTCTATCTTTTTCCGAACGGCGCGCGGCTCGACGACTCGATCGAGGCGGCCGACACCATGGGCATGCGCTTCCATGCCTCGCGCGGCAGCATGAGCGTGGGCCGGAGCCTGGGCGGCCTGCCGCCCGACGAAGTTGTCGAGACCGAGGATGCGATCCTGCGAGACAGCGAGCGGCTCATCGGCCACTGGCACGATGCCTCGCGCCACGCGATGCGCCGCATCGTGCTCGCGCCCTGCTCGCCCTTCTCGGTCTCGCGCGACTTGATGCGGCTGTCTGCGGAACTGGCGCGCGAGCGCGGCGTTTCGCTGCACACGCACCTGGCGGAGAACGACAACGACATCGCCTATTCGCGCGAGAAGTTCGGCATGACGCCGGCCGAATATGCGGAGGATCTCGGCTGGGTCGGCCGTGACGTATGGCACGCGCACTGCGTCAAGCTCGACGAGGCCGGCATCGCCCTCTTCGGCCGCACCGGCACCGGCGTGGCGCACTGCCCGTGCTCCAACATGCGGCTGGCCTCGGGCATCGCGCCCATCGGTGCAATGCGCCGAGCGGGCGTACCGGTGGGGCTCGGAGTGGACGGCAGCGCGTCGAACGATGGCGCCCACATGCTCGGCGAAGCACGCCAGGCCATGCTGTTGCAGCGCGTGGGCTTCGGCCCCGCGGCGATGACGGCGCGCGAGGCGCTGGAGATCGCGACGCTCGGCGGCGCCCAGGTCCTCGGCCGCGACGACATCGGTTCGCTCGCGCCGGGCATGTCGGCCGACATCGTGGCTTTCGACCTGCGCGGCGTGGCGCATGCCGGCGCGGGGCACGACCCGGTGGCCGCGCTGGTGTTCTGCCAGCCGGGCGCAGTGGCCCTGAACGTGATCAACGGCCGCGTGCGGATTCGCGACGGGCGCTTCACCGATCTGGAGCTCGACCCCCTCCTCGCCCGCCACCGCGACCTCGCGCGCACGCTGTATGAAAAGGCCCGCCACCCTCATGTGAATTGAGGGGTATCCCGTCAGCCCGCGGCGGTATGCTGTCAGGTTGCCATGGACCACCCAGACGCCAGCCTCGAAATCTCCCTGAACCTGCCGGAAGGCTGGACCTTCGACCTCCAACTCACACGGGGCGAAGACCAGATGCACGGCGGCGTGGCCGAACTGCGCGAAGCCGGCGTCCTGCGTTGCCGCATGCTTGTGTCGAACCTGGACCGCGACAGGAAGCTCGCCCTGGACCGGGTCGCCACGCGCGTCGAGTTCTGGCTGGCCGAGTGGCAATCGAGGGACCACTCCGGCAGCACGGGCTTCGCCGATCTCTAGGTGCCACTCACGGTTTTCCGTGATGGCCGCCCCGTTTCAGGCCACGCCTTCATTTGTTGGGTTGCGGCGTCAGTCGCAAGTAGGGACGGATGGCCCTGTAGCCCTTGGGGAAGCGCTCGGCGATTTCGGCCGGATCCTGCAGGCTGGGGATGATGACAACGTCATCGCCGTCCCGCCAGTTCACAGGCGTCGCGACCTTGTGGCTGTCCGTGAGCTGCAGTGAATCGATCACGCGCAGGATCTCGTCGAAGTTGCGCCCGGTGCTCGCCGGGTAGGTGATGATCGTGCGGATCACCTTCTTCGGATCGATGATGAAGACGCTGCGCACTGTCGCCGTGGTGGAGGCGTTCGGATGGATCAGGTCATAGAGATTGGCCACCTTGCGATCGGCGTCCGCCAGGATGGGGAAATCCACCGTCGTGTTCTGCGTGTCGTTGATGTCGCCGATCCATTCCCTGTGCTTGTCGACCGGATCGACGCTGATCGCGATCGGCTTGACGCCACGCCGGGCGAACTCACCCGACAGTGCCGCCGTCTTGCCCAGCTCGGTGGTGCAGACCGGCGTGAAATCGGCGGGATGCGAAAAGAGCACCACCCACGAATCGCCGGCCCACGCGTGAAAGTCGATCGGGCCATCGCTGGACTCCTGAGAAAAGTTGGGGGCGGTGTCGCCGAGTCGCAGGGTCGTCATGAAGACTCCAGAAGATCGGAAGGAAGGGAGCGCGATTGTCGAAAATCCCGTGGTCCGTCCCAACGAATGTCTTGTACTTTCTACATCGCAATTTCGCATATGCCTCGGCCGGACCCGAGGGCCCGGCCTCGAAGGAGAATCCAATGAAAAAGACGCAGGTACTGGTCATCGGCCTGGAGCCGAACCTGGTCGACTTCAGCACGATGCCGGACATGAACGCCGACAAGGTCCGGGCCGGACTGGCCGCGGACCAGGCCAAGCTCGCCGCTCTGGGGTACGAAGCAGAACTCTGCCTGACGGATCTCGGGGAAACGGCTGCCGACATGACTGCTCGGAAGCTCGCTGAGAAACCGTTCGACTGCGTGGTCATCGGTGCCGGCATCCGGACCATCCCCGCTTACTTTCTTCTCTTCGAGCGGCTGATCAACGTGGTGCATCGGGCGGCCCCTGGCGCCAGGATCTGCTTCAACACCAAGCCGAGCGACACCGCCGAAGCCGTCCAGCGGTGGGCGCACGCGAGCTTGTGACGTTGGCCCTTGTCTGCCGACTCGCGGCCCGGCTCAGTCGATCTCGCGCTGCCAGGCCGCGAACACGCCGCAGACCAGCGCGATCACTGCCATCACCTGAAAACCGTCGAGCGAGGCCATGAAAGTCGCCTGCTGCTCGAGCATCCGCGAGAGCGAAGCCAGCGCCATCGAATGCGCTTCGCCGATCGCATGGCCGCCGGCGGTGAATCCGCGCGTCAGCATGTCGAACGACTGCATGAAGGTGGCGTTGGACGGGCTGGCCGATTCGGCGAGCCGCGTCTGGTGCAGCGCCACGCGGTGCTGCTGGAGCGCGATGACGCTCGCGGTGGCGAATGAAATGGCGAGCTGCCGCACCAGATTCTTGAGCCGGTAGCCGTGGGCGAAGTCATCCGCGGCCAAGCCTCGGAAAGTGACGTTCGCGACCGGCAGCATGACGAACAGCATCATCAGCCCGCGCAGCAGCAGCGGCCCCGCGAGTTGCAATCGGCCGACCTCGGGCGACATGCGCGCAAAGAGCCATGCGGCCAGCGCCGCGATGCCGAAGCCCGTGACGACCAGCCACTTCTTGTGGGTGACGCGCGCGGAAAACTTGAGATACACGAAGAGCAGCAGGCCCGACGCCAGCGAGGTCGTGCCCGTGAAGTAGCCGGTGTCGCCGACCGAGAAGCCGAGGCCGCCTTCCATCAGCCGCGGCAGCAGGTAGCTGAAGCCGGTCGACAGGTAGTAATAGATCACGTAGAGCGCCAACCCGATCTGGAAGGTCGACTGCCGCAGGGCATCGAGCCGCACCAGCGGCGCCGGATGCCGCCACTGGTGGTATGCGAACCAGCCGAGGCCCGCGATGCCGGCGATGGCAAGGCCGATCAGCGTGGGCGAACCGGAAAAGAGCTCGAAGTGCGCGCGCGTCAGCACCACCTGCAGCGCGGCCTGCGCCAGCGCGAACACGACGTACGCCGCGTAGTGCGGCTCGGTACGCTCGTGCGGCGCCACGTCGCCGATGTCCGGCAGCGTCCACCAGGCCATCACGCCCGTGAGCGCCGCGACCGGCGCCGTGCAGAGGAATAGCGAGCGCCACTCGAAATGCGTGACGAGCCAGGCGCCCATGATGGGCGCCAATGCGCCGCTGAACACGATCAGGACCATGAAGGACTTGAGCGCCTTGGCGCGCCGCTGTGGCGGGATGCCGATCTGGATCAGGATGCGGCAGGCGCCCAGCATGGGCCCGACGAAGTAGCCCTGGAAGCCCCGCGCCAGCATGAGCTGCACCGAGTTCTCACCCAGCGCGGCACACACGCCACCTATGGCGAAGGCGAACATGCAGGTCGCGAGGTAGCGTCGATAGCCCAATCGCTCGACCCAGGCGTGCTGATTCAGGATGCCGAGGACGGCGCCGAGCGCATAGGCACTCGATGCCCAGACGAGTTCATCGGCCGATGCGTTCACGCCCCCGGCGATATAGCTCGCGAAGAAGGCGAACAGCGCGTTGTCGAAGTAATCGATGCCGGTCACCAGGCCAATGACCCACGGCGCCAGCGCGGCGACGTCGATGCCGCGGCCGGCAGGCGCCGAGGCGGAGGTGTTCATTCTTCAGGCCTCTTGCGTCCGGCGGCCCGGGCGGGCTCGGCGCGCCGACGCTCTCGAAGCACCGACTCGATCGGCTCGCCGGTGAGCCGGCGCTCCACGTAGTCGATGTCGCGCCGCAGCTGCGCCTGCAGCGTGGCCGCCTCCTTCAGTTCGCGTCGGACCTGCGCGACGCGGGTATCGAGCGCGTCGAGTTGGTTGACCAGCGTTTCCTTCAGTTCCTTCAGCGATGCGTTGGACAGCCGCGGCCTTCCGCCGTCGGCGGCAGGCTCGAAGGGCTTCTGGACCATCGCGGTGATGGTGGTGAGGGAAAAGCCGAGCGATCGCATGCGCAGCACCCGCGAAAGCTTTTCGAGGTCGGCCGCTTGATAGAGGCGATAGCGCCCTTCGCTGCGCACCGGCACCACGATGCCGAGTTCCTCGTAGTACTTGAGGGTGCGCGGCGTCACGCCGAGCCGCTCTGCGGCTTCTCGGACGGTGATGGTGTCGGGGATCTGGGCCATGATTCGATTCTACATCAACGTGTACGTTCACGTCCAGGTTTGCTGCCACGGACCCATGAAGGATTCGCGTCGCTCGCCGATATGATGCGCCGGTCATACCAACGCGAGAGCGACCGACATGCTGAATTCCCTGGCTCCCTTCCTGATCACCTGGGCCATCACCGCCTTTTCGCTGTGGGTGGCCAGTCACATCTTCAAGGGGATCACCTTCGAAAGCGTCTCGGCGCTCGTGGTCTCGGCGCTGCTGCTCGGCTTTGCCAATGCCATCGTCCGGCCGCTGCTCATCATCCTGACCCTGCCACTGACGTTGCTGACATTCGGGCTCTTCATCCTGGTCATCAACGCGCTGATGATCCTGCTGGTGTCGGCGCTGGTGAAGGGCTTCAAGGTGTCCGGCTTCTGGACGGCACTGTTCGCGAGCATCTTCATCTCGCTGCTCAGCATCTGCGTTGGCGCGCTGATCGACGGCGGCACGCCGGAAACGCGCATCCAGATGCCATCGGAAGGGAAGTGGCTGTAGCCCTGCCTGGTACCAGGGCCCGCTCGATCAGCGAGCGACGCGCACCAGCATGAGATCCGCCGTGGTGCCACGCCCCTGTGTCAGCACAGGATAGGCGGTGTCGCTGATGAAGAGCAGCTTGTCGCCCTGAAGAATCCGCGCCGAGACGTTGTAGCGCATGCGCGGATCGATGCGTGCCGGGTCCACGCTCAGCGCGAAGTTGAAAGGCACCTGCCTGCCGTCCGCACGGATGCGCTGCTCGGCCAGCACGACGGCGGCCACGTCCATGCGCGAGACGTCGAGGAGATGCACCACGATCTCGGCGGAAGGGTCGAGCGCGATGCGTTCGCGGAACGTGACGGAGCCCGTCACGCGCAGCGCCGGCGCCTTGTCAGTCGAGGTGGTGGTGTTCATCGAGGATGCGCAAGCCCCCAGCAGCGGAAGACTGGTGACCGCAGCGAGCGCAAATAATGCGGTGCGTTTCCTCATGCGGCCGCATTGTGCGCTTGCGCATGGCGTTCGGCGAAGGCCACGTACCACTCCAGGCTGCCGGGATTCGCCATCGCCTCGCGGTTCACGACTTTGTCGATCGGCTGGCCGAGCAGCAGCTTCTTGATCGGCAGCTCCTGCTTCTTGCCAGAGAGCGTGCGCGGAATCTCAGCGACCTGGAAGATGTCGTTGGGCACGAAGCGCGGGGACAGCGAGGTTTTGATCGCGTTGTTGATCTTCGCGCGCATGGCATCGTCGAGCGCCACGCCCGGCCGCAGCACCACGAACAGCGGCATGTAGCTTTCACGGCCCAGGTATTCCAGGTCGACCACCATGGAGTCGAGCACTTCGGGCAGCGCTTCGACCGCGCTGTAGATCTCGCTGGTGCCCATGCGCAGGCCCTGGCGGTTGATGGTGGCGTCACTGCGGCCATAGATGATGCAGCCGCCGTCGTCGCCGATCCTGATCCAGTCGCCATGGCGCCAGATGCCGGGATAGGTGTCGAAATAGCTCGAGAGATAGCGCGCATTGCCTTCGTCGCCCCAGAGGTAGAGCGGCATGGAAGGGATGGGCTGCGTGCAGACCAGTTCGCCGACTTCGCCGATCACCGGCTGGCCGGACTCATTCCATGCCTCGACCGATGCGCCGAGATAGCGGCACTGCATCTGCCCCGGCACTTCGGGCAGTTCGCGGTTGCCGCCGACGAAGCCGCCGCAGAAGTCGGTGCCGCCCGAAATGTTGTACCACCACACGGCGGGCGAACCGGCCGCGAGCACCTGCGCCGTGCCCCAGCGCTGCACCTCTTCGGGCAATGGAGAGCCGGTGCTGCCGAGTGCGCGGACGCGCGAGAGGTCGCCACAGTCATTCGCTTCCAGCCCGGCTTTCATGCAGTTGGTGAAATAGGCCGCACCAGCGCCGAAGAAGGTCACCTCGTGCCGCGCCACGAAGCGCCAGAGCACGCCCCAGTCGGGCTTCTCCTTGCTGCCGGCCGGGTTGCCGTCGTAGATGCAGATGGTCGACCCGAAAGCCAGCCCCGAGAGCTGCGAGTTCCACATGACCCAGCCGGTCGAGCTGTACCAGTGGTAGCGCTCGCCGAAGTTGTTGGCGCTGTAGCTCGGCCCCAGGTCATGGTGCAGGCCGCAGGCGTACATGTTGACGATGATGCCGCCCTGCCCGTGCACGATGGGCTTGGGCAGCCCGGTGGTGCCGCTGGAATAGACGATCCAGATCGGGTGGTCGAAGGGCAGCCACTCGGGCTCGAAAATGGCGGTCGCTTCGTCGTTTCGCGCTACGGCGTTCGTCCATTCCGCTTCGGCGGGGATCTGCTGCGCAGCGAAGGGTGTTCTCACCAGCACGAGTTTCTTCACGCTGGGCAGCGCGGCGCGCAGCTCCTGCACGACGGCGCTGCGGTCCAGCGGCTTGCCGCCGTAATGCACGCCATCGGCTGCGATCAGCACCTTGGGCTCGATCTGGCGAAACCGGTCGACCACCGCGGCCGTGCCCATATCGGGCGCGCACACGCTCCACACCGCGCCGATGCTCGAACACGCGAGGAAGGCGATCAGCGTCTCGGGCACGTTGGGCAGGTAGGCCGCAACGCGGTCGCCGCGCACCACGCCGAGCTCACGCAAGGTCAGCGCAAAAGCCGCAATCTGCCGGCGCAGCTCGGGCCAGGACATCTCGCGCACTTCGCCGAGTTCGTTGTCGCTGATGATGGCCGGCATGCCGGCCGCGTGCGCCGCATCGGCATGGCGCAGCACTTCGCGCACGTAGTTGACCTGCGCGCCGGGAAACCAGCGCGTGCCGGGCATGTGCGCGTCGACCAGCACGGTGCTCGCCGGCGTCGGGGACTGCATGTCGAAGAAATCCCAGATGCTCTGCCAGAAGGCGGGCAGATCGGTGACCGACCAGCGCCACAGCGCATCGTAGGAATCGAAGGAAAGTCCGCGCTTCTCGCGCAGCCAATCCTGGTAGAGACGAATCTGGGGGATCTGGGGAACGATGGGTGGAGAGATGTGATTCACCTGTGCAGCCTAACGCGCAGCGCCGGCCCGGCTCAATCGGGGAAAGCACAGGTTCTGTACTTGTACGCTTGTACCTGCCATCGGATCGTGGTGTACTTTCTGCTGACCCTGCGGCGACCGAAGAGGCCCGGCGATCCATCATCCCGTTGCCCCGGCCGCAGGCCATGCCACCACACACTTCCAAAGGAGCGGACATGTCACTGCGCATCAACGACGTCACCCCGGATTTCACGGCCAACACCACCAAGGGGCCGATCAAGTTCCACGACTGGATTGGCGACAAGTGGGCCATCCTGTTCTCGCATCCCAAGGACTTCACGCCGGTGTGCACGACCGAGCTGGGCTACATGGCGAAGATCGAGCCCGAGTTCACCCAACGCAACGCCAAGCTGATCGGCCTGAGCATCGACCCGGTCGATGCTCACGATCGCTGGGCCAAGGACATCGAGGAAACGCAAGGCTACCTGCCCAAGTACCCGATGATCGGCGACACCGACCTGGCCGTGGCCAAGCTCTACAACATGCTGCCCGCCGAGGAACCCGGCACCTCCGAAGGCCGCACCGCCGCCACGAATGCCACGGTTCGCTCGGTCTTCGTCATCGGCCCGGACAAGCGCATCAAGCTGATGCTCACCTACCCGATGACCACCGGCCGCAACTTCGACGAGATCCTGCGCGTGCTCGACTCGATGCAGCTCACCGCGGCGCACAAGGTCGCCACGCCTGTCAACTGGAAGAACGGCGAGGACGTGATCATTGCCGGCTCGGTCTCGGACGACGACGCGAAGAAGCTCTTCCCCGATGGCTGGAAGGCACCGAAGCCCTATCTGCGGGTGGTCAAGCAACCGGGCTGATCCGGCGCGCACCATGGTCTTCGAGCAGATCGCAACGGGCGGTTGCCAGTCCTACCTCATCGGTTGCGACCAGACCTGCGTGGCCGCCCTCATCGATCCGGAACTGAGCCAGATCGACCACTACCTCGCGCTGGCCGCGCGCGACGGTGTGCGCATCCGCTACCTCATCGATACGCACACGCACGCCGATCATTTCTCCGCCACCAAGGAGCTGGCGCGGCAACTCGACGTGCCCGTGGTCATGCACCGCGCGAGCCCGGCACCCTTCGTCGACATGCGGATCGGCGACGGCGAGATGGTCGTGCTCGGCAAGCTGCGGCTGCAGGCCCTGCACACGCCGGGCCACACGGCCGACTCGATGTGCCTGCAGGTCGAGGACCGCGTCTTTACCGGCGACACACTGCTCATCGGCGGCACCGGCCGCACCGACCTGCCCAGCGGCGACCCCGAGGCGCTGTACGACAGCCTGTTCAATCGCCTGCTGCACCTCGACCCTGCGCTGCAGGTGTACCCGGCGCACGACTACAAGGGGCGCAGCCACTCGACCATCGCGGACGAGATCGCGACGAATCCGCGCCTGCAGAAGCGCGATCGCGGCGAGTTCGTCGAGATGATGCGCAGCCTGAACCTCACGATGCCCACGCACATCACCGAGGCCCTGCGCACGAACATGAGCGGCGGCAAGACCGTGGCAAGCCTGCTGGCCGAGGCGACAGCGGCCGTTCCGTTCATGTCGCTGGCCGAGCTCAAGTCCAGGGTCGAAGCAGCCGAGGACGATCTCATCGTGCTCGACGTGCGGGAGCGCGATGCCTACGAAGGCGGTCACATCCCGCGCGCCCGGCTGTTGCCGCGCGGCCAGCTCGAACTGCGCGTGAACCAGGACCTGCCCGACCCCACGCGGCGCATCCTCGCGTGCTGCGAACTGGGATACATCTCGACGCTCGCCGCCGCGACCCTGCGATCCATGGGCTTCATGCGCGCCGTGGCGCTGGACGGCGGCATGAAGGCATGGAGGGAGGTGGGTTACCCGCTGAAGACCGGCAAGGAGCCCTGAGGCCCCGGCTGTCGAAGGAGATGGACATGAACTACCGCAAGCTCTCATTTCTTTGCGTCTGCGCGGCCCTGGTCGCGCTCGCGGGCTGCGAACCCAAGCCGCAGCCGCCCAAGGCGGCGGCCGCCGTCCCGCAGGCCGTGGCGGGCTGATCGCGCTTCTGCTTCAGAGAGGCAACAAGGTCTTGATCGTTTCGACGATCTGCGCAAACGGCACCTGAGTCGCCGCCACGCAAACCACCGGCACCAGCGAGGCCAGCACGATCGGCGCGATGCTCTCCAGGGTGACCGGCGCGGGAAGCATGCGCTTGATCAGGTCGTAGCCTGCCGCCAGGTCCGCCAGCGAAGACGGATCGGGCGAACCCAGCATTTCCTCGGACGGTTCCGCTTCCGGGGCGGAGACCCATTTCGTGTCGAAGGCGATGTTGTGGCGGCTGGCGAGCGAACCGTAGTGCGCGAGCCCCTCGTGCTTGAGCGACACGAGGCGCGGCATGAAGACCAGCAGGGGCAGGACGAACGCAATGGCAAAGAAGGCGATCATCCCCAACAGCGCGAACTTGAAGCCCATCAGGCTGGCATCTCCATGCACGACCAGCTTGAGCACCGTCGCGGAAACCACCGTGCTTTCCGCGAAGACGAAGAGCACATAGGTCTGCGGGTACTGTCCCATGAAGGCCAGGCCGCCGCAGCGGTCGGGATGCGTGGCAACCAGGCGCAAATCGCAACGCGCGATGTCGTACAGCATGAGCCCCCAGGTCACGAAGCGCCACAGCCAGCGGCCGAGAAGAAACCAGTAGAGCGGCAGCGCCACGAGCATCGACCACCAGCCGGCCAGCGTCGGCCGGAGCGAACCGTCGACCAGGCGTCCATACCACGTGCCCCCATCGGCACCCATCGGTGCCCGCATGAGCCAGAAGTACGAGAGGGCGTAGGCAACCACGAGAATGACAGCTTCCGCCAGCCACGATCCAGTGCGCCGCTCCATGTTCGCCCGCGCCGCCACCATGCCGCCGCGCGACGCCTGCGGCACGATATCGCGGTCCTCGAACTGCGCGACGAGCTTCACCATGCGCCGGTCCGAGATCTCCTCCATGAGCACGAAGGCCACAACGGCGATGGAAAAGGCGTAGGCGCTGAAATCGAGAAGCATGGCCCGCTCGTGATTCGGATCCAGCGCAACGCCTTCGAGTGCTGCGAGCGCCACGCCAGGGATCCACGACAGCGCGACGAACAGCGCGGCGCGGCGACCTACGGCGAGATTGGTATCGGACAACAGGCCGAGACGGCGCTGCATGCGATAGAACGGACCATGCCTGTTGAACGAGACCTGCATGCGGTACCAATCTTGTGGTCCCCCGGGGCTCCGAGGGCGCGTCAAATGCTAGCGGAATGCTGCCGGATGGCAAACAGCCGCAGGCCGTGTTGGCCCCGGACTGCCCCAAGGGGCAACAGGCGCTGCACCTTCGCCCAATGGGCAACGGCGACGCGCAATTCCATTCTTGGAGCGATGCGCCTTCCCCTGCTGCTGTTCGCGTTCTGCCTTGCGGCCTCGTCGCCTGCGACAGCGACGGAGACGCGGAACGTGCTGGTGCTCTTCTCGAACACCCGACTTCTGCCGGCGAACGTCGAGGTCGATCGCGGATTGCGTGTAGGGATTGCGAACACACCGAAGCGGCATGTCGACCTCTTCGAGGAATTCCTGGACCGGCCGACCTTCACGGGGCCGGCATTCGACCAGACCCTCAGCACCTACCTCCGGGAGAAATACGCCACGCGGCCGCCGGCCGCCATCGTCGTGGCGGGCGAGCCCGCGCTCGAATTCATGCTGCGCCGTCGCGACGGGCTGTTCTCGGAGGTGCCAGTGGTCCACCTGGCTGTCGACAAGCCCTACCTGCAATCCGTCGCGCCGCTGCCCGCCGAAGTGGTCGGCGTCCCCGTCGACTACGACTTCGACGGCACCATCCAGCAAGCCTTGCACTGGCATCCCGGCGCGCGGCGGCTGGTGGTGGTCACGGGTTCAAGCGCTCGGGACCTCATTTGGGAAACCCAGATCCGCGACGACATCGCGCGCCTTGGCGTTCGCCAGTCTGTCGAGTTCCTCTCGGGCCTGCCGACCGATGCACTCAAGGCGAAGCTGAGCGCACTGTCGAAGGAGGATGTCGTGTTCACGCCGGGCTACTTCCGGGACGGAACGGGCCGCGAGTTCTCGCCCCGCGAAGCCGCCGCGCTCATCGCCGCCGCGTCGGCCGACGCGCCGGTCTACGGCCCCTTCAGCACCTTCATCGGCACGGGCGTGGTCGGTGGCCGCATGTCGGGCTACGTGGAGATGGGGCGGCAGGCCGCGCTCGCTGTCAACAAGCTGCTCGACGGCACGCCGCCCGCCGCCTTGGGCCTGCCCGCGAGCATGCCGTCGGTGACGCAGATCGACTGGCGTCAGGCGCAGCGATGGGGCATTGCCGACATTCCGCCCGATGCCATCGTGCACTTCAGGGAGCCCACCTTCTGGGAAGCGCACCGGGGCCAGTTGCTGCTCATCCTCGCGGTGATGCTGATCCAGGCGGCGCTGATCGCCGCGCTGCTCATCGAGCGGCGATTGCGCCGCCGAACCGCCTCGGCACGCAAGGAGGCCGAACTGCAAGCCGGGAAGGACCGCGCCGCACTGACCCACATGACCCGCGTGTCGATGATGGGGCAGCTCTCCGCCGCCATCGCGCACCAGCTGAACCAGCCGCTGGCCGCGATCCTCGGCAATGCGGAGGCGGCGCGCAAGATGCTCGGCCGCGAGCACCCCGATCTCGCGGAATTGAAAGAGATCTGCGACGACATCGTGACCGAGGACCTGCGCGCGGCGGAAGTCATCCGTCGGCTCGGTGCGCTCTTCCGGCGCGGCGAGATGCAATTGGCGCCGCTGGACCTGAACGAGCTGGTGGCGGAGACGCTCGACCTCGCGCGAACCGAGCTGATGACCCGCCACGTCTCGCCCGTCACCGAACTCGCGCCCTTGCCGCTGGTCGACGGCGGCCGGGTGCAGTTGCAGCAGGTGCTGCTCAATCTCATCCTGAATGCGGCGGATGCCATGAACGACGCGGAACCGGCGCGGCGCGCCCTGAAGATCCGCACAGGGCTCGATGGCGACAAGGTGCGGCTCAGCGTGATCGACCAGGGCAGCGGCATCGCGCCCGCGGACCTCAAGAACGTCTTCGGCGCCTTCTGGAGCACCAAGGACGGCGGCACGGGCATCGGGCTGGCCATCTGCCAGTCGATCGTCACGGCCCACGGCGGCACGCTCACGGCGACAAACAATTCCGGCGGCGGCGCGACCTTCAGCGCCACCTGGCCAGTCCACCAGCACAACTGACGGGCCCGTGATGTCCGACATGGAAACCATCTACCTGGTCGACGACGATGCCGCGGTGCGCAAGTCGCTGGCACGGATGCTGCGCGAAGAAGGATGCAGCGTGGAGACCTTCGAGTCCGCCGAGGCGTTCCTCGCCCGCACCGGGCCGGCATCCCCGGGCTGCCTCGTCCTCGACGTGACCATGCCGGGCCTCGACGGGCTGGCCTTGCAGCGTCGGCTCTTCGACCTGGGGCAGACACTGCCGATCGTCTTTCTCACCGGCCATGGCGACATCCCGATGTCCGTGCAGGCGATCAAGGCCGGCGCCGCGGACTTCCTCACCAAGCCGGTCACGGCGGACGCATTGCTGGCCGCCGTGCGCGCGGCCATCGCGGAGGACGCAGCGAAGCGTCGGGTCGACGACGAGATCGTGGCTTCGAAGCAGCGGCTCGCCTCGCTGACCGTGCGCGAGCGCGAAGTGCTCGCCGCCGTGGTCAGCGGGCGCCTCAACAAGCAGATCGCCAGCGACCTCGGCATCGTCGAGCAGACCGTCAAGTTCCATCGCGCACGCATCATGGAGCGCATGCAGGTGCACACCGTCGCAGAGTTGATGCACGTCGCGGCCAGGCTGGGGATCGAATCGACCGGAAACTGAACCAAAGTCCAGTCCCCCGCCCCGCGCCAAAGCGCTACCGTTCGGTCGTGGCCAACGCCGATCCGCTCATTGCCGTGGTGGATGATGAATCGCCCATGCGGACGATGCTCGGCCGCGTACTGCGATTGGCCGACTATCGGGTGGCCGCGTTCGCGTCGGGCGAGGAGTTCCTGGCCTCGCTGTCCTCGCAATCCTCACAGTTGCCCACGTGCGCGATTCTCGACATCCACCTGTCCGGCCTCTCGGGCTTCGAGGTGCAGATGCGCATGAGCGAGGCGAACCTCCACATCCCTGTGGTCTTCATTACGGCCAGCGACGACCTCGCGCTCGGGCGCATGGCGCTCGACGCGGATGCGTCGCGCCTGCTTCGCAAGCCCTTCTCCAGCGACGAACTGCTGGCAGCCATCGGCACTGCGCTGTCAGGCAAGGACGCCAGCCCTTAAACCAAAGACTAGTTCCGGGGGCCAGGGCATGACGGTACAACGCTCACGAGTTCGGCTTGCGCCCTGAAGGGGCAAGCAGCCCGGAGCCCTCATGGAAGAACTGCTTCACAACTCGGCGCACCTCCTGTCTCGTCTGCTCGAGGCCGCGACGCTCCTGCTGCTCGCCCTCGGCGCGGGGATGGCCGTCGGCAAACTGCTTGCCGGCCTGTTCGCGCGCCGTCCGCCCAACGAGGTCGCGCTGGAGGTCTGGCAGGGGCTGTCGCGCTGGATGATGGTGGGCCTGGAGTTCCTGCTGGCCGCCGACCTGGTGTCGACCGTGGTGTCGCCGAGCTGGGACGAACTGGGGCGCCTGGCCACCATCGCGGCCATCCGGACCGTGCTGGGATTCTTCCTCGGACGCGACCTCGAAGCCGCCCGCAGGATCGTGCGCGAGAACGCGGAGCTGGCCGCCGCCCGGCAAGGGGAACGGCCATGACGCTCTTTCACTCCGTTGCCAAGGCCGGCGCCGCGAGCGCCGCCCTCGCGCTGCCGGCGGCCGCGATGGCCGCGCCGGCGCATGCCGGCGGCTACCTCCTCGATGCCGGACAACTCTTCACCCTGTTCTTCATCACGCTCGGACCGCTCAAGCTGCTGGGTCCTTTCGCGCAGGCCACGGGCACGATGGACTCGCGCGAATTGCGCATGCTGGCGCTGAAGGCTGCGGCCATCGGCATCGTCGCGCTGGCCGCCGGCGGCTTCATCGGACGCGCGCTCGCGGTGAAGTGGATGGTGCCCGTCGGCGTGCTGCAGTTCACCGCGGGGTTGATCTTCTTCCTGGTGGCGCTGCGGGGCGTGCTGGCGCAGTACGAGGCGCCGCCGCCTCGCCCGACCGATGCAGCGCAGGTGACGCCGCCGGGTCCGATGAAGATCGCGTTTCCGATGCTGGTGACGCCCTATGGCATCGCCGCGGTGATCCTGCTGCTCACCTTGAGCGGCGACGCGGAACGCACCGAGGTCACCTTTGCCATGCTGGCAATGGTGATGGTGCTGAACCTTCTCGCCATGATTTTCGTGCGCAGCATCATGCGGCCCGCCGTGGTCGCGGTGCTACAGGTCCTGGGGGCGGTGCTGGGGGTGATGCAGGTCGCACTATCCCTTTCCATCATGCTGGCGGCGCTGTATCTGCTGACGATTCTGGTTCGATAGGAGCACTACATTTTTTAACAAGCCTGCCCTTAAGGGCAGTGCCTTTGCAGGCTCATTGCCTTGCACGGATGGCAAACTGGCTCCGCAACATTCAACGAGGTCGGCTTCGTGGATGCGGCCCCTGCGGCTGAACCAACGCGAGGCACCTTCGATGGAGTCCTCATGAATTCGCGTGCAACGTCCGCTTCCGCCTCTTTCGACTGGCTCAGACCCCACACGCATGCGCTGGCCCTGGAGCCGCGCATCCTGTTCGACGGCGCCGCCGCGTCGGCTGTCGAGCAGCAGCACCATGCCGATCCGGCGCACGCCGCCACGGCGGCCCCCATCGACACTGCCGCGGCGCGTCCAGCGTCCGAGGGGCCGCCGCCTTCCGCACCGGCACTCCCCGCGTCGCATCAACTGGTGGTGATCGACAGCCGCGTCGAGAACCGCGAGCAGCTTGCCGCCCAGCTCCCCGCCGACACCAGGCTGCTGGTGGTCGACAGCCGCACCGACGGGCTGGCCGCCATCACTGCTGCGCTGGCCGAGATGGGGCCGGTGGATTCGATCCAGATCTTCTCGCACGGGGCATCGGGGCAGTTCACGCTCGGCAACCGCACGCTGACCAGCGACAACATCGATGAGGCCAGCGGCGTGCTCGGCCACTGGCGCAGCGAACTGGCGCCGGGCGCGGACATCCAGCTCTATGGCTGCAACGTCGGCGCGGGCGCGGCGGGACAGGCCCTGGTTAACGAACTCGCACACTGGACCGGCGCGGACGTGGGCGCATCCAGCGACAACACCGGCAGCACGGCCGCTGGCGGCAACTGGACGCTCGAAGTCCGCAGCGGCGACGTCGACAAGGCCATCGGGCTCAGCGCCAGTTCGCTTGCCAGCTTCCAGGGGCTGCTGGCCGCCGGCCCGACTGTCGGCCTGTCGGGCGGCACCGATGCACTGCTCGGCGGCCAGTTCAGCTTCACGGTCAACATGAGTAATAGCTCAGCGGACGACGGCTATGCCCCGTTCGTCGACCTCTTCATGCCGGCGACCGGGAAGGATGGCAATGACGGCGCCACCTTCATCGCAGCCACCTATCTCGGACAGCCGGTCAAATCCTTCGTACTGACTTTCGATGCGGCCGGCAATGCCACGCATCCCCTCGCAAGGGATTCGAGCGGCAATCCGGTGATCATCAACGCGGCCAGCGTCGGCATGCGGCCGGGCGACCAGATGGTGGTGCTGCAGCTGCCTTACGGCAGCCTGTCGCAGGACCAGCCGACGGTCGCCGTGCAGGTCACGGCCCAGCTCAGCAACCTGGCCGACACCGACCTGTCCAACGGCGCGCCGAATCTCACCATCCGAGCGCGCGGCGGCTTCGAGTTCGGCAACGATGCGCTCGACAACCCGACGGTCGACCCGAGCCTGATCGAGGGCTCGCTCCACGACTTCGTCGTGCACCCGACGCTCGTCACGATCGACCAGTCCATCAACATGCCCGAGGGCGAGACGGTCACCGGCCCGAACTATCCGCACTCGCAGACGGTCACCGTCACGCCTGCGCCCGGCCAGACGCTGACCAACGTGTCGGTCACGCAGCAGTTGCCCGGCGACATCCAGGTCAACTCGATCGTGCCCGGTGCGGGCGGCACGCTGACGTCGATCACGCTGCTCGACGGCACGGTGGTCACCGATCCCGCGGCCATCGCGGTGGCCATCGCCAGCGACAGCGTGTTCCTCAGCGCCTACACGATCACCTACGCCACGCTGAGCGCGCCGACCAACACCGTGGTCAACTTCTACGTGCCCGAAGCGGGCGCGGACGGCTCGGCAGTCGTCGACCCGATCACCGGCGACGACACCACCATCACCTTCGGCTCGCCGACCGTCAGCGGCAGGTGGACGCCGGTGGACCCACGGGACGTCGTCCCTCCGGCCACCGACGTCGGCTTCTCGAACACCGGCAGTGGCGCCGGCGCCAGCTTCGTCGCGAAGTCCCTCAGCCTCATCAAGCAGGCCACCGTGCAGGTGGACTTGGGCACGGCGGGCCTCAGCCCCGGTGACACCCTGCGCTACACGCTGAACGTGGCGATCTCGGACTTCTTCGCCGTCGGCGAGAACTTCCTCGGCGACGGCAGCTTCACGATCACCGACACGCTGGCGGACGGCCAGACCTTCAACGGTCCCGCCACCCTCAGCGTGACGCGCGGCGGCGTCACGCAGGCCATTCCGCTGATCGTCACGAGCACATCGAATGGCGACGGCACGACGACGCTGGTCTTCGATCTCGCCGAATCGCTGCGGACGGCGCCAAGCGGCGGCCTCGTGACGCTCGGCGCACTGATCGGCGACCTGGCCTTCGAGGACTTCCGCGACGGGGCCACCACGGCGGTGATCAGCTATGGCGCCACCATCGCGCAGAGCTACACGACGCCGCATCCGCCGCACAGCGAGATCAACGAAGGTGACGCGCTCGGCAACAACGCCACGGTGGCGGGAACCTTGCTCGTCGATGGTTTCAACCTGACGGGCTTCGACGAGTCCGATGGTTCCGCGACCACGAGCACGATTCCCACGCGCCAGGTCGACATCCAGCTGGTGTCGGTCAACGGCGGCGCGCCGGCGGCCACGCCCGAGCTGCATCCGGGCGACGTGGTCACCTTCCGCATGAGCTACGACCTGGTGACCGGCGACTACGAGGGCTTCCGGCTCACCGCCTACATGCCGCAGCCGCTGCTCAATCTTTTAGGCGTTACCTGGAGCCAGGGCGCCGGCATCGGCCAGTGGGCACTGGGCCCGGGAAACACGAACCCCGACGGCATCGACTCGGTTACCACGGGGCCCGGCAACTCGGTCATCTTCGACTTCGGCAACTACGTCAATCCCACCGTCAACGGCAGCCGGATCGAAGTGCAGTTCACCCTGCGCGTGGGCGACCAGCCCTTCGCCGACCAGCGCGAGCTCGACGTGCTGGCGCAGTCCGACCAGCAGACGACGATCGTGAAGAACCATCTGGTCTCGTCCGACGTGGCGGTGATCACCTCGGTGGCCGAGCCGGTGCTGGGCATCCGCCACGGCGTGGTGTCCACGACCCACGGCACGGTGACGGGCACGACCGGCACATGGAACGCGCCCGGAACTGCGGGCGTGCCGTTCCAGGGCAGCGTGACCGAGCTCGCGGCGGTCAATGGCGACGTCACCGGCATCGACGCGGGCGACATCTTGCGCCTGGCCACCGCCATCGAGAACCGCGGCGGCGGCGGTGCGTTCGATGTGCAGACCACCGTCACCCTGCCCGCCGGCCTGAGCTTCGTCGGCAACAGCCTGGCGGGGGCGAACCTGCGGATCTACCGCGGCGACGGCAGCCTGCTCGTGGCCGGCACCGACTACAGCGTGTCGGGCAACGAGATCACCTTCCTCGATGCCGGCGCCGTCCCGACGCTGGCGCCCGGCCGTCCGGGCACGGCCGCCGATGCGAGCGGCGCCAATATGGTGGTCATCACCTACGACGTGGTGGTCAGCGCCACCATCGACGCGGCCCGCACGCTGCAGAGCACCGCCGCGCTGACCCGCTACGCCAGCGTCAATAACGGCTCAGACTTCGCGCCGGTCGATGTCACCGAGCTGGCGAACCAGCAGGTCGCCGCACCCGCGGTCATCAAGAACTTCGCGGGCGGCAGCCTGGACAACAGCGATTCGAGCGCCACGCACACCACGGGCAGCGACCTCGTGGTCGGCGAAAGCATGCTCTACGACATCGTCGTGACGCTGCCCGAAGGCACCACGCAGTCCTTGCGGCTGGACGACCTGATTCCGGCCGGCCTGCGCCTGGACACCGGCTTCAACGGCGGACTCGGCTACCAGCTCATCACGACGACGGCGGGCAGCGCTGCGCTGGGCGCGGATTTCAATGGCACAGTCACGCCCGGCGCGATCGGCGCCATCTCGGGCACTATCGGCAACGACGGCGCCGGCGCGCGGCTGGCCTTCACCGCCGCGGGCGCCACGGCGGACAACGTCACCGACAACAACAGCTTCGTCGTGCGGGTGCGGCTGGTGGCGAGCAACGTCACCGGCAACCAGGCGAACCGGGCCCTGCAGAACAGCGCGCAGATCATCTACAGCGACCCGGACACCGACACGCCCAACGGCAGCGTGCCCGTCGACCGCAACGTGGCGCTGACGGGCGGCGCGCCCATCGTGACGGTGCGGGAACCGACGCTGCTGATCGCGCAGGCGCTCATCACCAATCCGGGCCTAGGCTTCGACAATGGCGACCCGGTCGAATTCACCATCACGATCAGCAACGGCAACGGCAGCAGCGACTTCGACGCCTTCGACATCAGCCTGCTCGACAACCTGCCGACCGAACTGAACAACCTGACGCTGGCGGAGGTGACCTATCAGGGCGCCGCGACCAACAACGGCGGCGCCGGGTTCGAGATCGTCGGCGGCCAGTTGCGCACGGCCGCCGGCGCGAACATCGACATCGGCAGGGGCGGCAGCATCGTGTTGCGCATCACCGGGGTCGTCAACGCTTCGGCGGCCGCCGAGCCCTTGTTCACCAACACGGCACAGGTGCAGTGGACCAGCCTGAACGGCAGCACCGCCGGCACGGCCGAGCCGGCCGGCGAACGGACCGGTGTCGACGGGTTGCTCAATACGGGCGTGCTCAATGACTATCGGCGCAGTAACGTGCTGACTTTCGAGGTGGCCCAGGGCATCCGGATCTCGCGTGTCGGCGGCCTTCCGGACACGCCGGCCGTGTCGCCCACATCGGCGCCGCTGGAGCAGGTCACCATCGGCGAAGTGATCCGCTACCGGGTGCTGGTGCTGGTGCCCGAGGGCAACAACCCCGACTACCACGTGCAGGTCACGCTGCCCAGTGGGCTCGGCTTCATCGCGCCAGATGCGCTCCAGAACGCGGTGCGCGTCGCACTCATCTCGGAGAACGAGCTGACGACCGACGCCAACCTGGCCCTCAGCGGCACGCTGCTCGTCTTCGGCAACGAGAACAGCCCCGAGGCCCAGGACATCACGCCCACGCTCACCGGCGCGGCACCGACGGGCGTGTTCAATCCGGCGCTCATCCACGTGGTCGTCAACCCCGACGGCAGCCAGACGATCACCTTCGACTTCGGCAACATGGTCAACGGCCTCCCCAACGATCCCGACCTGGAGGGGATCTCGCTGGAGTTCAACGCCCGCGTGCTCAATCAGGCTTCCAACACGGCGGGCGCGGTGCTGAACGTGACGGCCCGCGAACTCGTCGGGGGCGGGCCGCGCGCGACCGGCAACACCGTGGGCGAACGCATCGTCGAACCGGCGTTCAACGGCGTCGACAAGCGCGTGATCGACTTCAACCCGAATCCGGCCGGCGCCACCGGCACGGCCACCGTGGCGGTGAGCTTCACCGAGAACGGGACGCTGCCCGCATTCAACACGCATCTCGCCGACTCGTTCCCGGTCGGCAGCGCCTACACCTTCGTCAGCCTCACGCTGAACGGCACGGTCTACACGGCGGCCAATCTCCCGGCTGGGATTGCCGTCGGCACCACCGGCGGCCTGACAGTCGACTTCGACCGGCTGGACCCCGGCGCGCAGGTCCAGGTGGTCTACCAGGTCACGCTGCCGAACGCGGCCGCCATCGCCAGCAGCAACGCGGTGCTGACATGGTCCAGTCTTCCGGAATCCTTCACCACCTGGGGCGGCACGCCGGTGGGGGTCGATGGCACGGTCGCTGGCGAGCGCACCGGCATCGGCGGCACGCCCAACACCTATGTGCTCGCGGAAGGCGCGGGCCTCGGCATCATCCAGGGCACGCTGTGGGACGACACGGCCAGCGCCACCGCCAACGCGGTGCCTGACGGCCCGCCGCTCGCCGGGCAGCCCGTGAGCCTGACCTGGGGCGGCGTGGACGGCAACCTTGCCACTGCGGCCGACAACCGCGTGTTCACGACGACGACCGATGTCAACGGGCAGTACCGCTTCGGCGTGCTGCCTGCCGGCGTGTTCCGCATCGACACGCCGAGCGGGACCATCAGCTATCCCCAGCCGCTGGGCGACCTGCGCGTGCGCATCGACACCGACGCCGCCAGCCCGCTCGGCCAGATCGTCGTCACCCTCGGCGAATCCGCGACGGCCGCCGCGAACGCCGGCTACGTGGAGCAGAACGACGCACCCGAGAACCACCTGCCCACCGTTGCGCCCAGCGGCCTCGAAGACGTGACGCTGCCCATCGCCGGCCTGTCGGTGACCGACGTCGATGCGGCCGGCGGCACGCTCGACATCACGCTCTCGGTGCTGCACGGCACGCTGTCGCTCTCGAGCGTTCCGCCCGGCGTGACGGTGACCGGCTCCGCGACGGGCACGCTGGGACTCAGCGGCAATCTCGCCGCGCTGAACCTCGCGCTGGCCAACCTGCAGTACCTGGGCAACCTCGACTACAACGGCACCGACACGCTCACCATCCTGACAAACGACCGCGGCAACACCGGCGACGCGAACGGCGACGGCATCCCCACCCAGAACCCCGCCGACGCCCTGAGCGACCAGGACACCCTGCAAATCGTGCTCGCACCCGTGAACGATCAACCCGACGCGATCGACGACGTTGCGGATGCGACGGAAGCCGGCGGCACGGACAACCGGCTCATCGGGGTCGACCCGACCGGCAACCTGCTCGCCAACGACACGGACGTGGACATCGCCACCAACGCCGATCGACTGCGCGTGATCACCTTCGGCCGCGAAGGCGGCCCGCAGTTCGGCTTGCCCTCGATCGGCGCCAACTCGGTCGACGGCCTCTACGGCACGCTGACCGTAGGCGCCAACGGCGGCTACCAGTACGTCGTCAACAACGACGACCCGACGGTCCAGGCCCTGCGGCTTTCAGGCCAGACCCTGGTCGAACGCTTCACCTACACGCTCTCGGACATCGAGGGCCTTCGTGACACGGCGGTGCTCACCGTCACCATCCACGGCGCCAACGACACGCCGGTGGCCGCCTTCGATGTCGGCAACGCCGTCGAGGCCGGCGGCGTGAACAACACCGCCCCGGGCAGCAACGCGACGGGCAATGTGCTCGCGAACGACACCGATGTCGACAGCGCGGCCAATGGCGAGACGCAACAGGTCACGGGGGTCCGCAATGTTGGGCCACTGGCGCAGGGACCCGTGTCCGGGGTGAACCCCGGCACATCCTCCGGCACCGGCACGGCAGTGATCGGCCGCTACGGAACCCTGACCTTGGGCGCGGACGGGACCTACACCTACGTCATCTTCGACAATGACCCCGACGTGCAGCGCATGGTGCCCGGCGACACCTTGAGCGATGTCTTCAGCTACCGGGTCACGGATGCCGCCGGACTCGACGACCTGGCCGAGTTGCGCATCGTCATCTCCGGCGCCAACGACAACCCCGTGGCCAGCGACGACCATGCGGACGCGCAGGCCGCCTCCACCAACGGCAATGCGGCGGAGAGCAATCCGGCCGGCAACGTCATCCTCTTTCCGAGCCGCCCGGGCACCATCGGGCAGCCGGGCGGCAATGGCGTGGACCTCGACGTGGACCGCACCGACAACCCCAATTCGCTGATGGCGGTCACCGGCATTGGCACCGGGCCCGAAGGGCCGGGCGTGGTGCTGTCCGGCGTGGCCGCCGGCACCAGCCTCGCCAACGGCACCTCGATCGCAGGCACCTACGCCCTGCAGGGCGGCGTGCCGGTGGCGGGCGATTTCGGCACGCTCGTCATCGGGGCCGACGGTGCCTTCACCTTCGACGTCAACAGCGACAACCTCACGCTCCAGTCACTGCAGGCGGGTCAGACGATCGACGTCATCTACACCTACCAGCTCACCGACACCAGCGGCCTCACCGACCTGGCGCAGCTCGTGATCACCGTGCGTGGGGTGAACGACCCGCCGGTGGCGCAGAACGTCGTGGCGCTGGCCACCGAACGCGGCGGCGTCGCCAACGCCACGCCGGGCGTCGACCCGACCGGCGATGCCACCAGCGCGTCCTTCGATCCGGACGGCGATCCGTTGACCGTGACCTCCGTCCGTGCCGGCGCCGAGGGCGCGGGCGGCATCGACACGCCGGTCGGGCCGACGGGCGCGGTCGTTGTCGGCCAGTACGGCACGCTCACTTTGCAATCCAGTGGCACCTACACCTACGCGGTCAACAACAACGACGCCGCGGTGCAGGCCCTGCGCCTGATCTCCGATGTCCTGATCGAACGCTTCACCTTCACCGTCGACGACGGCAACGGCGAAATCGACCAAGGCGAAGTCATCGCGCTGATCCGCGGCCAGAACGACAACCCGGTGGCAGCCGACGATGCCGCGACCGCCGTCGAGGCCGGCGGCCAGAACAACAACCAGCCGGGCGTCGACCCGACCGGCAACGTGCTCGCCAACGACATCGACGTCGACGGCGGCGAAGTCCCGACGGACCCGGTGAACTACGGCGAGACGCGGGCCGTGTCCTCCGTGCGCACCGGCACCGAAGCAGGCACCGGCACCGCGGGCGTGCTCGGCAGCGAGTTGCGCGGCGCCTATGGCTGGCTGACCTTGAATGCCGACGGCACATACACCTACCGCGTCGACAACGACAACCCCGCCGTGCAGGCCCTGCGCCGCGACATCGACACCCTCACCGACAGCTTCAGCTACACCGACATCGACGCGGCCGGCGCCCAGGATCGCGCCACCTTGACCGTGACCATCCAGGGCACCAACGACACGCCGGTGGCCGAGCCGACCACCGTCATCGCCATCGAAGCCGGCGGCGTGAGCAACAGCACGCCGGGCGTGGACCCGTCGGGCAACGCCTTCAGCCTGATCGATGACGTGGATGGGTTCGGCGAGACGCTGGTCGCCTCCAGCGTCATCCACGCGACGGGCGCAGGTCCCGTCGCCGGCGTCATCGGCACGCCGTTCGCCACCACCTACGGCACCTTGCTGCTGAACGCCGACGGCACGCTCACCTACACGCTGGACAACAACAACCCGATCGTCCAGGCGCTTCGCACCAGTTCCGACACGCTGGTCGAAACCTTCGCCTACCAGATCCGGGACCTGGCGGGCGCCACGAGTTCGGCACCGCTCACCGTCATCATCCAGGGGCGCAACGACAACCCGGTGGCAGTGGACGATGCAGCCATCGCCGTGGAGGCCGGCGGCACCTTCAACGGCACGCCGGGCTTCAACCCCTCGATCGATCTGGTGGCCAACGACACCGACGTCGATGCCGGCGACGCCAGGACCGTCACGGGCATCCGTGCCGGCCCCGAAGCCGCCGGCGGCGCGTTCACGGCGGTGGCCCCGACCCTGAACATCATCGGACGGTACGGCACCCTCACGACGGCCGCGAACGGCATCGGCTATACCTACCAGCTCGACAACAACGCGCCGGCGGTGCAGGCGCTGCGAGCGGGCGAGACGTTGAACGAGGTGTTCACCTACAGCATGCGCGACCTCGCTGGCGCGACGGACATCGCGCAGCTGAGCATCATCATCCGAGGCGCCTACGACGCGCCGGTGGCGGTCGACGACGTGGCGGTGGCCCTTGCCAACAACGGCGTCGGGCGCGCCTTCAACCCGACTCGCAACGTGCTGAACAACGACACCGATATCGACCAGGCCGACGTGCTGCATGTGTCCGGCGTCCGCGTGGGCACCGAAGCGGCGGGCGGTGCGCTGGTGAACGTCGCGCCGGGCACGAGCAACCTCAACGGCACGGCGATCGAAGGCCTGTACGGCCGGTTGAACATCGGCGCCGACGGCACGGCCACCTATGTCGTAGACGTCAACAATCCTGCCGTGCAGGCACTGGGCCTGCTCCAGTTCGCCGACGAGTACTTCACCTACCAGGCGACGGACCTGGGCGGGCTCAACGACCTGGCCCAGATCCACATCATCGTCGTGGGCCTCAACGATCCGCCGAAGGGCGTCGCGGACGCCACCACCGCCGTCGAGGCAAGCGGCCTGAACAACACGCAAGCGGGCTTGGACCCGATGGGCAACGTCCTGGCCAACGACACCGACGTCGAGGGCGATGCGCTGGTCGTGACCGGCTTTCGCACGGGCACCTCCGCAGGCAGCGGGACGACCGGCACGGTCGGGACCGCGCTGCGCGGCCTCTACGGCGACCTCACCCTCAACGCCGACGGCAGCTACACCTACGTGCTCGACAACAGCCTCCCCGAAGTCGAAGCCCTGCGCACGAGCGGCCAGACGCTGACCGACACCTTCACCTATTCGCTGGTCGACATCTGGGATGCACCCTCCTCGGCCGAGTTGCGCATCACCATCGACGGCCGCAACGACACGCCGATCGCGCGGGACGACAACGCGACCGCCGTCGAGGCGGGCGGCGTCGCCAACCAGACGCCGGGGGTGAATCCCACAGGCAACGTCCTGACCAACGACAGCGACGTCGACAGTGTCGCCAACGGCGAGACCCAGCGGGTGCTCGGCGTCGACAGCGTCGGCGGCATCAATGCCCAGCGCGTGCTCGGCGTGCGCAATGCAGTCGGGCAATCCGTCGCCGCGGGCCAGGTGCTGTCGGGCCTCTACGGCCAGCTCACGCTCAATGCCGACGGCAGCTACACCTACGTGCTCGACAACGCCAACCCCACCGTGCAGGCGCTGCGCACCGCGGGCGAGACGCTGAGCGAGAGCTTCATCTACCGCGTCAGCGACACCGCTGGGGCGACTTCCGAAGCACGCCTCAATGTGCTGATCCAGGGCGCCAACGACGCGCCGGTCGCGCGCGACGACAGCAACGTCGCGCCCGGCGAGCGGCCCGCCCCGCAGGCCGCCGGCAACGTGCTGCCCAACGACTCCGACGTGGATGGCGGCGAAGGCCTGCAGGTGGTCGCGATACGCAGCGGCGCCGAGGCTGGGACGGGCACACCGGGCACGGTCGGCCAGAGCATTGCAGGCCGCTACGGCACGCTGGTGATCCACGCCGACGGCAGCTACACCTACACCGTCGACCAGACCAACCCCGACGTGCTGGCCTCGGCCGGACTGGGCCGCGTGCTGCAGGACGTGTTCACCTACACCGTCGCGGACCGCGGGGGCGCCATCGACGCAGCGCAACTGGTGATCGACCTCGACATCGCGGCGCCGTACCTCGCGCCGCCGGGGCCGAACTACTTCATGTATTTCCTGGACAGGGACTATGCGGGCGCGACGCTGCCCGAAGTGCGGCCCGCGATCTACATCTCCCCAGTGGTGGAGCAGGTCGACACCGCACTGAAGATTTCCGCCTGGGGCAGCGACGGCAGCCAGTTGCTGTGGCAGTTGCCGCCCGAGATGGGCAGTACCTCGATAGGCTCCGGCCTCGGCGAAGTGGCCGACCAGCACGTCGCCCGCGCCGTCGGACAGAGCCGGCGCGACAGCGACTTCGACCTGGCGTGGATCCTCGGCCGCGAAGGGCGCGTCAATCTCAGTGCCGACGGCCTGCTCACCGCGCCGTCGCTTTTCATTGCAGACCCCGAAGACATGGTGCTGGACGATGCGTCACCGGACCCGCAGACCGCCCTCGGCTTCAGGGAGCAATTGCGCGAGGCGGCGCAGCGCCTCCATCCACTCGGGCCGGCAGACGTTCCCGAATCGACGACACGCATCTGAAGGAAGAACATGCGACGGCATCCTTTCAAGATTCTGAGCGCGGCCATGGGAACGGCGCTGCTGCTGAGCGCCTGCGGCTCGATGGAGCCCACCCCCTACACGCAGGACGAGTTGCGCAAGCGCGTCTCCGACGACAAGGTTCGCATGTATGCCGACCAGGAGCCGGTCACGCTGCCGATCACCTTCTACGAAGCCGCAGCGCGGGCCCTGAAGTACAACCTCGACTACCGCCTCAAACTGATGGAAAGCGCGCTGGCGACCGACCTGCGCGACGTGGCGAGCTACGAGATGCTGCCGCGGCTGGTGGCATCGGCCGGCTATGTCGGCCGCAACAACGATTCGGGCGGCACCTCCATCGGCATCGAGGACCGGCAGGTGAGCCTGCGGGCCTCGACTTCCGAGGAGCGCGACCGCAACCTCGCAGGGTTGGGATTGAGCTGGAACTTGCTCGACTTCGGCGTCGCCTACTACCGCACCCAACAAAGGGCCGACCAGATCCTGATGGCGAACGAACGCCGCCGCAAGGTCGCGCAGAACGTGCTGCAGGACGTGCGCAACGCCTACTGGCGAGCGCTCGGCGCCCAGCGCCTGCTGCCCGAGGTCGACGGCCTGCTGGCACGCACGCACAAGGCGCTGGCCGCCGCCCGCGAGGCGGAGACCAAGGGCCTGCTGCCGCGCCAGGACGTCCTCGCCTACCAGCGCGCACTGATCGATTCGGTCTACCTGCTGACCGTGCGGCGCCAGGACCTGGAGTTCGCTCAGGCCGAACTCGCCGCGCTGATATCGCTGCCGCCTGGCTCGAAGATGGTGCTGGCCGACATGGCCGAGCCATCGATGCCGGCCGTGACCAAGGACATCGACCGGCTCGAGCAGCTCTCGCTGGAAAACCGCCCGGAAGTCATGGAAGAGTGGTACCGCATGCGGGTCGACGACTACGACTTGAAAGTCGCCAAGGCTCAGCTGTGGCCGAACGTCGGCATCACCCTGGACAGCCTGTATGACTCGAACAAATTCCTCTACAACAACTCCTGGAACGTCATCGGCGTGCAGGTGTCGTTCAACCTGCTGAAGCTGCTGCAGATGCCTTCGCTCAATTCGGCGCAGGCCAACCAGACCCGGACGGCCGAGGCACGGCGAGTCGCCTTGTCGATGGCCGTGCTCACGCAGGTGCGCGTGGGCTACCTGCGCTACCAGTTGGCGCGGCAGGAAGTCGAGTTCGCGGACGAGAGCCTGCGTGTCGACCGCCGCCTGCTGGAGTACGCGCAGTCGGCCCGCACCGCTTCGGTCGGAACCGAGCTGGAGTTGATTCGCGCCGAAGGCCGCTACCTGCTGTCGCGCTACCAGCGCGAAGCCGCCTACGCCAGCGCGCAGGCGGCGCAGGGCCGGCTCTACAACTCGGTGGGATTCGATGTGCTGCCGGAAGCCATCGACAAGAGCGACATCCCGTCGCTGGCGAAGGACATCGAGAAGAAGGTCCAGGAGCACGAGCAGCGTAGCCTGATCGCGAGTGCCGGAACGCAAGGAAGCGGCGATGTCGTTGCACGGAAGAACTGAACGCGCCCTGCTCGCCCTGTTGTTGGCGGCAGGCATGCCGGCGGCTTGGGCCGCGACGGACGCGCGCAAGCCTCCGAACCTGGCCATGGACGACCCGGGCGCGATCCGCGTGCTGCTGGCTTCGCGGCTGGAGACCACGCTGTCCAGCCAGATGAACGGCACGCTGGGCGACCTGCAAGTTGAGCTGGGCCAGAAGGTGGCGAAGAACGCGCTGCTGGCGCAATTCATCTGCACCGAAACGCAGGCGCGCGTGAAGGTGGCAGCCGCCGAACTCAACATGGCGCGCCAGAACCTCGACGCCAAGCGCAACCTGCAGAAGCTCAACGCCGCGGGCGACCTCGAAGTGCTGATGGCGACCACCGAGGTCGACAAGACCGAAGGCGCTCTCACGCTCGCGCGCACGCAGAGCGGCTACTGCCAGGTGCGCGCGCCCTTCGGCGGCCGCATCGCCAAGGTGCTGGCCAAGCCCCACCAGACCGTGAGCGCCGGCACGCCGCTCTTCGACCTCGTGAGCGACGGCGCGCTCAAGGTGCGGCTCAACGTGCCTTCCACGCTGCTGGCGCGGCTCAAGCCGGGCGCGCCGCTGGTCGTGACCATCCACGAGACGGCCAAGAGCTACCCGGCGCAGGTGAGCGCGATCAATTCCCGTGTCGATGCGGTGGCCCAGACCGTGGAGCTCGAAGCGCGCCTCAACAGCGAGCATCCCGAGCTGATCCCGGGGATGAGCGGCATCGCCCGGTTCCCCTCGGACCGTGACTGAGCGACCGCCGCCCGCTGCGCAGTTGCTGCTCAGCCTCAACGCGCTGCGCGACAGGGCGCTGGCAGCGCCGTCACTGGACGCGCTGGCCTTCTCGATGGCCAACGATCTTTATCCGCTGTTGCACTACCGGCAGGCGCTGGTGATGGCGCAGCACGGCGACCGGCTCGAACTGCTGTGCGTCTCGGGCCTGGCGCGGCCCAGCGAGGACTCGCCCTATCTGGTGTGGCTGCGCCGCGCAAGTCGCTGGCTCGCGACGCAGCTTCGCGATGACAAGCCCCGATGGCTGACCCGCCACGCGGTCGACCCGCCCGCCGACATCGCCGAGGGCTGGGCGGAGTGGTGGCCCGCCGGCCTGTGGTGCATTCCGCTGAACGACCGTGAGGGCAGACGCCTCGGTGTGTTGCTCTACTTGCTCGACCAGCCGCCGTCCGAGCGGCTCCAGCCGATGCTCCAGGGCGTCTGGCAGACATGGGCGCATTGCTGGTCGGCCTTCGACGCGCGCCGTCGGCTGCCGCGCTGGCGGCCGAGCAGACGACACGCGCTCGTCGTGCTTGTCGTGCTCGCGGCACTGATGCTGCTGCCGGTGCGGCAGACGGTGCTCGCGCCCGCCGAGGTGGTGTCGCTGAACGCGCAAGTCATCAGCTCGCCGATCGATGGCGTGATCGAGCGCATGCAGGTGCGGCCCAATCAGGCCGTCGAGATCGGTACGCCGCTCTTCACGCTCGACGAGACCACGCTGCGGAGCCGCTCCGAAGTGCTCGGCAAGGAGGTCGCCGTCGCCGATGCCGAACTCATGGCCGCCAGCCAACGCGCTTTCGACAACCCGCAAAGCAAGAACGAGCTGACCCTGCTCAACGCCCACGCGCGCCAACGGCGCGCGGAACTGGCCGCTGTGGAGGCGCAACTCAAGCGCACGCAGGTGCTCTCGCCGCGCGCGGGCGTGGCGGTGTTCAGCGATCCGAACGACTGGCTGGGCAAGCCGGTGGTCACCGGCGAACGCATCCTGCATGTGGCCGACCCCAAGCAACCGGCCATGCGCGTGCAATTGCCGGTGGCGGATGCCATCGCGCTCGAACCTGGCGGCAAGGTCACGTTGTTTCTCACCGCGTGCCCGCTCGATCCGCTGCAAGGGCAGGTCCTGGAGACCAGCTACCAGGCCAAGCCCAGCGAGGAAGGCGTGTCCTCTTACCGCCTTCTCGCCAGCATCGAGGATGCGCCCGCCCACGCCCGCCTCGGCCTGCATGGCACGGCCAAGCTCTTCGGCGAGCGCGTGATCCTGGGCTACTACCTCCTGCGCCGGCCGCTGGCCGCCGTGCGCGCATGGACCGGCCTGTGACCGACGACCCCGCCGACCAGCCGACCCCGCCGCTGCGCGAGGACCTTCGGCTGAGCGAAGCCGGCCCCGGCCAGCGAGGTGATCCGGCGTGGGTGATCCAGGACACGGTGGTCAATCGTTTCTACCGCATCGGCTGGCTCGAATTCGAATGCCTGTTGCGCTGGGGGCAATCGCCGCGCCGCATCAGCGAACAGATCGCCGAGCAGACCGCGTTGAAACCCGACGTGCGCCAGGTGCTCGACTTCCGCCGCTTCCTAGAGCAGCACCAGTTGCTGCGCCCCGGCCCTGAAGCCGTCGCGCGCCTGCTGGGTCGAAGTCAGGGCAACGCGTGGATGAGCTGGCGCTGGTGGCTGCACCACTACCTCTTCTTCCGCATCCCGCTGTTGCGCCCGCAGGTGCATCTGGCGCGCATCTCGCGTCACCTGGGCTGGCTGTTCAGTCCGGTCACCGGATGGCTCGTCATCGTGCTCGGCCTGACGGGCATCGTGATGGTGCTGCACCAGTGGGACACCTTCGCGACGGACGTCGTCGAGTCCTTCTCGACCGAAGGATTGCTGAGCTTTGCGCTGGCCTTGATCGTCGCCAAGACGTTGCACGAACTCGGCCATGCGCTGGTCGCGACGCGCCTGGGCTTGCGCGTGGCGCACATGGGCATCGCGTTCGTGGTGATGTGGCCGATGCTCTACACCGACACCGGCGAGAGCTGGAAGCTGCGCAGCTCTCGCCAGCGGCTGGCGATCGCGTCCGCCGGCATCCTCACCGAACTGGCGCTGGCCGGCCTCTCGACCCTGGGCTGGGCCTTGAGCGACCCCGGCCCGCTGCGCAACGCATTGCTCTACCTCGCGACCACGAGCTGGGTGCTCTCGCTGGCGCTGAACGCGAGCCCGTTCATGCGCTTCGACGGCTACTTCATCCTTTCGGACTTGCTGGACTTTCCCAACCTGCACGAGCGCTCTGGGGCACTGGCCAGGGTGGCGCTGCGGCGATCGGTGCTCGGCCTCGACGAGCCCTGGCCTGAGCCCTTCAGCCCCGCGCGGCGACGCATGCTGGTGGCCTTCGCGGTCGCGACCTGGCTCTACCGGCTGGTGCTGTTCCTCGGCATCGCGGTGGCCGTGTACCTATTCTTCTTCAAGCTGCTGGGGATCGTGCTCTTTGCGGTCGAGATTGCATGGTTCATCGTGATGCCGGTGTGGCGCGAACTGAAGCATTGGTGGGCGCGGCGCAAGGACGTGGTACGCGGGCGCCGCATCATGCTGGCGATGGTGCTGATCGCGTTGATGCTCGCGCTGGCCGTGCCGTGGCGAACGCAGGTGCACGCGCGCGGCGTGGCACGGGCCGAGCAGCAACTGCGCGTGTATGCGCCCTACCCGTCCCTGCTGCAGCAGATTCACGCAGCCGGTCGGGTGAAGGCCGGCGACACGCTGGCCGTGCTCGACGAGCCCGACATCGCGGCGCGCAGCCAGGGCAATGAAGCCAGCTTCCGCGGCTACCAGGAAAGATTGGCCGGGCTGATGGCCGACCCGTCCGGCCTGGCGCAGGAAGCCGCCACGCGCCAACGGCTCAACGCGCAGTTCGAACAGGTGCGCGCCGCACGTACGGAGATGGCGCGGCTGAACCTGCAGGCCCCCTTCGCGGGCCAGTGGCTGGACGTCAATCCCGACTGGCGCAACGGCCAGTGGATCGGCAGCCGCGAGCTGATCGGCGTGCTGGTCGACCCCTCGCGCTGGCAGGTCGACGCCTACGTTCAGCAGGATGAAGTGCAGCGCCTGAGCATCGGCAGCAGCGTGCGCTTCTATCCCGAAGGCCAGCCCGTGCCGATCCGGGGACACGTGATCGCCATCGGCACCACGCGCGTAAACCAGTTGGAGCATCCGATGCTGTCGTCACGCTTCGGCGGACCGTTGAACACCGTGCCGCACGGCGAGGCACTGGTGCCTGCGCCGGCGTTGTTTCACGTCCTGGTGCAGCTTGACGAAGCCGTGCCGAACCTGAAGGAGACACGCGGCCACCTGCAGATCGAGGCCGCGCGGCGCAGCCTGCTGGCCGATGGTTTGACGCGGGTCTTCGCGGTGCTGCTGCGGGAGAGCGGGTTCTGAGCTTCCGGCACCCACGTCGCTGACGGGCTCAATGCCCTCCGCTGCTGGACGCCTCGGTCATCTTCTCAACGACCTGATCCAGGCTGAAGCTCGCCGACTTCTGCCGTGGCGGGAACTCCTTGAAGGTCGCCAGGAACTCCCCGACGATGGCCTGCGCCGGCACCAGCAGGAAGATGTGCCTGAACATCCAGTCGTAGAAGGTGTTCGATGTGATCTGGGCACGCTCGTACGGGTCCATCCGCAGATTGAAGATGTAGGGCGTGCGCAGCACCACGAAGGGCTCCTGCCAGATCTTGAGCGTCCCCTGGACGCGCTGCTCCATGAACAGCATCTTCCAGTTGTCGTAGCGCAGCGCCGCGACGTCGCCATCGTCCGTGAAGTAGATGAATCCCTTGCGCGGACTCTTGGCTTCCTTGCCCGTCAGATGCGGCAGCAGGTTGTAGCCGTCGAGGTGGACCTTGTAGGTCTTCTTGCCGATCTTGTGGCCCTTCTTGAGCTTCTCGCCGATGTCGGGTTCGCCGGCCAATGCAAGGATGGTGGGAAACCAGTCCTGGTGGCTGACGATCTCGTTCGACTCCGATCCGGCCGCGATCTTGCCGGGAAAGCGAACCATGCAGGGAACGCGATAGGCGCCCTCCCAGCTCGAGTTCTTTTCGTTCCGGAACGGAGTCGTGCCCGCGTCCGGCCAGGTGTTCATGTGCGGCCCGTTGTCGGTGCTGTACTGCACGAAGGTGTTGTCCGCGATGCCGAGCTTGTCGAGGAAGTCGAGCATCTCGCCGATGCACTTGTCGTGGTCGATCATGACGTCGTGGTATTCGGACTGCCAGCGGCCGGATTGGCCGCGGCTCTCCGGCTTCACATGCGTCCACGCGTGCATGTGCGACGTGTTGAACCACACGAAGAAGGGCTCCCCCGCGTCGTGGGCGGCCTGGATGAACTTCTTGGCCGCTTCCATGAACTCGTCGTCGCAGGTCTCCATCCGCTTCTTGGTCAGCGGGCCCGTGTTTTCGATCTTCTGGCCGCCCTTGCCATCGGCCCAGCAGTGCAGCACGCCACGAGGGCCGTACTTCTTCTTGAAATCGGGGTAGTCCTTGACGTTCGGATAGTCCACCTCCTCGGGTTCTTCCTCTGCGTTCAGGTGGTAGAGGTTGCCGAAGAACTCGTCGAAGCCGTGCATGGTCGGCAGATGCTCGTCGCGGTCGCCCAGGTGGTTCTTGCCGAACTGGCCGGTGCGGTAGCCGAGCGGCTTGAGCGCCTCGGCGATGGTGATGTCCTCGGCCTTGAGTCCCAGTTCCGCGCCCGGCAGCCCGACCTTGGTGAGGCCCGTGCGCAAGCCGCATTGGCCGGTGATGAAGGACGCCCGCCCCGCCGTGCAGCTTTGCTCGGCGTAGGAGTCGGTGAAGATCATCCCCTCCTTCGCGATCCGGTCGATGTTGGGCGTGCGATAGCCCATCACGCCCTTGGTGTAGCAACTCAGGTTCGACTGACCGATGTCGTCGCCCCACATGACCAGAATGTTCGGCTGCTTGCTTTTCGCCATCTTCGCGCTCCTTGCGTTGCTCAGTAGGGTTGGTTGATCACGACGTACTGGTTGCCTTGCGGCTGGTACCAGACGTTCCCGCACTGCTGGTAAATCAGGCCGCCATAGTTCACCGGGACGCAACTCGGGGGAATGCTGTTCACCATCGAACCCACGACCGCGGCCGTGACCGCGACACCGGCAGTGACTGCCGCAGCGGCCGCGACCGGGTGGTGGTAGTCGTTGTCCCAACCGCCGCGGTTGTTCACATTGACGTTCACATTCCGGTTCACATTGGCATTGACGTTCCGGCTCGCATTGACGTTGTTCACGCTGGTGCTGCGCACGTTGTTGGCGCGCACGTCCCGGTTGACGTTGTTGACCTGCCTGTTGCCGCCGCCACCGGCACGGGCGCCGCCGCCACCGGCGTGCATGCCGCCACCGCCGTGCCCCCCTCCGCCTCCGCCTGGCCTGGCCAGGGCATCCGGGATCAGAGCGACGCTGCCGACGACGAGCGCGGCAAGGGGCACGAGAAAGTACTTGTTCAGTGACTGGTTCATGGTCATGCCCCCTTACTTGGCCTCGAGCGCACGAAGCTCGACCTGCTTGGCGCCCGCGGGCGGAACAAATCGGAACACGTCGTCCTTGGTGGACGGATTGAGGTTCCAGTCGATGAGAGACACCGACTGCGGTCGCGCGTCATCCGCCCGGTTGATGATCACGAGCTTGCGCGGAAGCGGCTTGCTTCCGGTCGTGATCCAGATCTGCCAGTCGAAATTTCCCTGGCGGAAGGCGAAGTGGTTGCACAGGTCCTTGCCGATGAAATCCTGCCCGGCGTTCATGGCCGACTCGATCTTGTCGAGCGGCGCAGCCGGCGTTCCCCAGAGAAAGAGATCGCTCAATGGAATCTCGACGCCATACCTTTCCTCCAGCTTGCTGACCAGCCCGTCGACATTGCCAGTGAAATCGACGGTCGAGTAGTACTTCTGCTGCGGCAGGAAGAGCGTGGCCTTCTGGCCATCGAAGAAGATCACGCGCTCGGCGCGGGCGCTGAACATGCGGGCGCGCAGCTTGTTCGGGCGCTGTACGTCGACGTCGGCCCTCGCCGTGTGCTGCAGCTTCTGGCCGTCGGCCAGCACGACCTCGCCCGTCAGTCCCGTCGACACGTGAAAGCGCTTGAGGGACTGCAGGAAGGCCCCCATGTCCTTCAGCGCCTGGATCGCCCCGGGGTTGACCGCGCTCTCGGCAGGCTTGGCGGTGGCGGCTGGCTCCGTTTGCGCATGGACGGCGGGTGCGGCGACAAGCGAAAGGCCCAGCAATGCGGCTGCGAGCAATTTGACTTTCAAGGCGATCTCCTGAATGACGTGCAAGGAGCGAGCTCGGGTCGATGCATCGAATCGAACGGCTCGCGGTCCTCGACGAACGACCGCGCAAAAGTAGCAAGTCGGTGCGCGTCGCGCCACTAGACCTTGGTGTAGTGGCGTGGCTGGTCCCCGGCAGGGATCAACCGTTCAATCGCTTGTCTTCGTGGAGGGGATGAACTATCGCAAGTCCCAGGGCGCGCATGGGCCCTGGGTCGAATCGGGGCAACGACCATCCCGCGTCGTCGGGGTCTCGGACGGCGCTACCGCCCGAGTGTGGCGCTGCGGCTGGACCGCGCGCGCCTGAAGCGGCTATCAGGCCGCCGTGTTGACGGCATCCTTCAATGCCTTGCCCGCCGTGAATTTCGGCGCCTTGCTCGCCTTGATGGTCATCTGCTCGCCGGTCGACGGATTGCGGCCGGTGCGCTCGGCACGGCTCGCCACGGTGAAATTGCCGAAGCCGATGAGCTGCACGGCTTCGCCGCGTGCCAACGTGCGGGTCAGGTTTTCAAGCGCCGATTCGAGTGCGCGGCCGGCATCTGCCTTGCTGAGGTCGGTGTCGGCGGCGATCGCGGCGATGAGTTCGGTCTTGTTCAAAACTGGGTTCCTTCTCTGAGAGCAAATGAGCAGGATAGCCGACGCCCGCGCCTCTTCCATCGCGACCCAGGTAAGCAATACAACGAGCGAAGACGGCATCCGCCAGAAGAAGAACCTTCCTGACGGGCATCGAGCCCGGACGTTGCGCAGGAACGACAAACTCCGCTCCGAAATGCATCTGGAATCTGTAGGAACATGAACGTTAGGTTAACAAAGGTAATGAGAGTCGTTATCATTCGCTGATCTCGCGCCTCTCGCGAATCAGCTCACCCAGCCAATCCGCCCCTCGTTCTCCGAGGCATGCCGGACCCGCCAGTCGAGCTCTCAGTTTCTTCTTCACCTGGGATCCTTCATGGCCTACATAAAGAGCCGCAAGCACGCCGTCGCGCGCGTGCTGCCCCCGTTCGGCAGTGCCGCCGCCGCCACGCTTCTCGCGTTGTCGCTACCGGCCGGCGCGCAGACCTCCACGCAAACACTCAAGGAAGTGCGCGTCGAGGACAGCACGGCGAACGACTTCAGAGTCGAGCAATCCGCCAATCCCAAGTTCACTGCGCCGCTGGTCGATATCCCGCAGGTCATTCAGGTGATCCCCGAAGGCCTGATGCGCGAGCAAGGCGCGACCACGCTCACCGAGGCCATGCGCAACGTCCCCGGTGCCGGCGCATTCTTCCTCGGCGAAAACGGCAATACGAGCACCGGCGATGCGATCTTCATGCGCGGCTTCGATGCCTCGGCCAACATCTTCGTCAACGGCGTTCGCGACATCGGCACGATCTCGCGCGACATGTTCAACATCGAGCAGGTCGAGGTGGTCAAAGGTCCGTCCGGCACCGACATCGGCCGCAGCTCGCCGACGGGCTACATCAACCTGATCACCAAGACACCGAAGCTGGAAAACAGCTTCTCGGGCTCGCTGACCTACGGCAGCGCGGACTTCGGCCGCGGCACCATCGACTGGAACAGAGTCATCACCAACGCCGATGGCTCGGGCACCGCGTTCCGCCTGAACGCAGTGGCCGAGGACGGTGGCGTGGCGGGCCGAGACGAGGTGAAGAACAAGCGCTGGGGGATCGCACCCTCCATCGCCTTCGGCATCAACACGCCGACGCGCGTCTTCCTCGACTACGTGCACGTCAAACAGGACAACGTGCCCGACGGCGGCGTGCCCACCATCGGCTTGCCCGGCTACTCCACGCCCGATGCGCTGCTGATCAACTCGCCGATCCTGCGCCGGACCTTCCTGAACTTTGCGCAACGCGTCGATTCGAGCAACTTCTACGGCACCACGTCCGACTTCAACGACGTGACGTCCGACCTGTTCACGGCACGGGTCGAGCACGACATCACGCCGGACATGACGGTGCGCAACATCACCCGCTACGGCAAGACCTCGCAGGACTACATGCTGACTTCGTTCATGCTGGGCGGCCTGACGGCCTCCCGCGTGGGCAATACCAACGTCTACCGCGGCACGGTCCCCGCGGTCACCGCGGGCTTCATCAACACGGTGAACCCGGCCAACCCCACGACCTGGACGGTCACGCGCAACCTGCCGACCAACAAGGACATCGAGAACACCATCTTCCTGAACCAGACGAGCCTCTCGTCCAAGTTCAAGACCGGCAGCTTCAGCCACACGGCGAACTTCGGCGTGGAGCTGATCCGCGAAGAGCAGGACTCCGCCAACTTCTTCGGCCCCGGCTTCGCTTCGGTCAATACGACCTTCGCGCCCGCCGGCTCGTGGCCGGTCGCCAACCTCTACAACCCGAATCCCAACGTGACCGGCTACAACCGGATCAGCAATGGCACGGGTTCGTTCGGCAAGACCGACACGATCAGCGCCTATGCGTTCGACACGATGAAGATCAACGAGCAGTGGCAGCTCACCGGCGGCCTGCGCTACGACCACTACAGCACCGACTACTCGGCGACTGCACGCGGCACCGGCCCCGCCTTCGCGATCACCCCCACCGACTTGTCGACCTCGAACGGCATCTGGACCGGCAAGTTCGGCGTGATCTACAAGCCGGCCGAAAACGGCAGCATCTACGCGGCATGGGGCAACTCCGCGCAGCCTCCGGGCGGCGCCAACTTCCAGCTTGCCGCCGCCGGCAGCGGCAACAGCGCTTCGCGCACCGACTTCGAGCCGCAGGAATCCAAGACCTACGAGGTCGGTACCAAGTGGGACCTGCTGAACAATCGCCTGGCCCTCACTGCCGCGCTCTACCGCACGGAAGTGACCAACGAAGTGGTGCAGGATTCGACCACTCTGTTGTACTACCAGACGGGCAAGAAGCGTGTGCAGGGCATCGAACTGGGCGCCGCCGGCACCATCACCGACCAATGGGGTGTCAGCGCCGGCTTCACCACCATGGACACGTCGGTCGAGAGCGGCCCCGCCGTGACGGCGGACGGCAGCAGGGTCCTGGCCTACACCCCCCGGAACGCGTTCACCCTCTGGACCAGCTATCAGTTGCCCTTCGGCCTGACCCTGGGCGGCGGCATGCGCTACAACGGCAAGCTCCAGCGCGGCACCGACGGTGCGGTCGGCACGCCGGCCTACACCGATTCCTACTGGGTGTTCGACGCGATGGCCTCCTACCGCATCAACAAGAACGTCGAGCTTCAGTTGAACGTCTACAACGTCTTCGACGAGGATTACGTGGCTGCGATCAACAAGAGCGGCTACCGCTACACGCCGGGGATCCCGCGCTCGGCGCGCCTGACGGCCAACTTCGCCTTCTGACCTGACCGGAGGCCGGATCGCCGTCCGAGCGACGGTCTGATGGACAGCGACACCACGGGCACGTGGTGTCGCTGTTCGACGTTTGGGGGCACCATTTTCGACCCGCAGATCGAGGCCAGGCTCTGCGTCCCGCGCAGCGGCCGGATTCGACATGGCGGGAAAAGGCTGGCTGGTGGCGGTCCGCGCGCGATGAGCGCCCCCGCCTTTCTAACCAGCCAGAAGGAGTTGACGGGCGAAGCGTCCAACTCGCGCCGTCAGGCTTGAGCGGCGCCTGAAGTGCGCGCCACAAGGGGACTACGTTAGGGGCCCCTCGTTGCCGGCGCCATCCTCTGGACGGTCTAGTGGGCGTGCACTACTTCACGAAATCTGCGCCGAAGTGCGCCCCAACTCAGGGTCGCGGGCGGTCGCGCGACTGGCCCGGCTGGGGAGTCGCAGCTCCATCGATGCTGTCTCGGAGCATTTTCAACTCTGCGGCAATGCATCGATGGATCGCAGAATGCTTCGCGTGATCTCGACACGCTTTGGGAGATCGCCCAATCTGTTCGGTGTATCAATATTCAGGGCAAAGAATACCGGCCCGGTCGGCCATTCAATCCAACCGACCCACCAGCCGACCTTGCCACTCCATCCTGTTTTCGCACGAAGGATCCAGTCCTTGCCAGCCTCGTTGATCATCACGTCCTTGACCAGCCGCTGATGATCGATACGAAAAGGCAATTCATTGCGATAGAGCGAGCGCAAGAATGAAATCTGCTCGTGGGCCGAGATGGCCAAGTCTCCTTCGACCCAAAAGGGCGATTCGCCTGTAGCGACCGCGTTTCCGTACTTGATTCGTTGCAGATAGGCCGTCTCGCGCTTTGTGCCGATCTGCTTGGCAAATCGCTCGTACACCCAGACAGTGGAGTTGCGCATCGCGGAGCGCAGATCCTGATCTGCATTCCAGGCCTCGGGAGAGCGCTTGATACCGTCCCAGGGAATCTGCTGGAACTCGTCGTGCAGTACGCCGGCATCCAGGGCGAACAGGCTGTGGGGAACCTTGAAGGTGGACGCGGGCGTGTAGCGACGCGCGGCGCGCTCTGCGTCATGCACAAACCTAGCCTCGCGTCCACGGCGGGCATCGACCACAACAATGGTGCCTCGAGAGTTGGCTTCGGAGAAGAATCTGGACCAATCGGCCCGGTCCTGAATGTTCGTGGCAGCGAGCGCCTCGTACGCAAAGAAGACGGGCAAGGCGGAGAGGATGAGATTTCGTCGGTTCATGGTCTGATTTCAGAAGGCACCTTCACCCTCAACCCGAGGCGTTCGAACAGGCGTCGATCTCCGTCTGCTTGCGGGTTGCCAGTCGTCAGCAACCTGTCGCCATAGAAGATCGAATTGGCGCCGGCGGCAAAGCAAAGCGCCTGCAGCGCCTCATCCATCTGCTGGCGTCCGGCGGAGAGTCGAACCATGGCGCGCGGCATCGTGATGCGCGCGACGGCAATCGTACGGACGAACTCGAACGGATCGATCGGCGCCGTATCCGCCAGTGGCGTGCCCTTCACGGCGACCAGATTGTTGATGGGCACGGACTCGGGATAGGGAGCGAGGTTGGCCAGCTGCGCAATCAGCCCGGCACGTTGTGTGCGGCTTTCGCCCATGCCAATGATGCCGCCGCAGCAGACGTTGATGCCTGCCTTGCGCACCTGGTCCAGGGTTTCAAGCCGATCACGGTAGGTGCGAGTTCCGATGATGTTGCCGTAGAAATCCGGTGCGCTGTCCAGATTGTGGTTGTAGTAATCCAGCCCAGCTTCCTTCAGGGCGCGAGCCTGCTCGGCCTCGAGCATTCCCAAGGTCATGCAGGTCTCCAGGCCGAGCCCGCGGACTTCGCGAACCATGTCGATGACCTTTTCCATGTCGCGCTCCTTCGGGCTGCGCCACGCCGCTCCCATGCAAAAGCGCGTTGCGCCCTGGGCCTTGGCCGCTTGCGCGGCCTCGACCACCTCCTCCAGTGGCATCAGCTTGGTGGCCTGCACCCCGGCCTCGAAATGAGTCGACTGGGAGCAGTAGCCACAGTCCTCGGAGCAGCCGCCCGTCTTGATCGACAGCAAGGTCGACAACTGCACTTCGTTCGCATCGAAGTGCTCGCGGTGAACCGTTTGTGCGCGAAACAACAGGTCCATGAATGGCAACTCGTACAGCGCCTCGACCTCGGCATCGGGCCAGCGCCGCGAGGCAGGTGGAGCAAACGCCGAAACGGCTGGGCGGGTCGCGGACGCACGCAGTGTCTCCACAGAAACGGTGGATGAAGTAGTCATGAGTTGCTTACGGAGTAATCATTGAAATGGAGGATGTCAGGAGGACTCGCAAGATGGAGCCATCCAGATGAGCAGCCACGGCGGGCGCATCCGGTTGCGCCAGCCGCGGCACGATGCCAAGGCAAGGCGCGCCATGCAGGCGACAGAGCCAGTCACGCAAGGTGGCCACATTCTCGTCACTCCAGGGCATGTCGGATGCGACGCAGTTTCCGATCCATCCCGCAGCCGCAGACCGCGCGATCGAATGGCCTGCGCCGTGAGCAGCGCGTGGTTGATGCAGCCCAGGCGCAGGCCGACCACCAGCACCACGGGCATTGCGAGATCGACGGCGAGGTCCGATGTGTCCCAATCGGCTCCCAACGGAACGCAGAACCCGCCCACCCCTTCGACGACCAGCACGTCAGCGCGTTCGGCCAATGCTCGCGCGGCGCGCAGTATCGCGCCGCGATCGATGGCACGGCCTTCGAGAGCCGCGGCGATATGAGGCGCACAGGCTGCATCCAGTCGAAACGGGCCGACCTCAGCGTCTGTCAGCGCCAGTGAGCCTGCCGCCCGCAGGGACCGCACGTCTTCATTGATCCGCTCACCGTCGATCAATCCGGTGCCTGCAGCCACAGGCTTGAGGCCTGCGCTTCGGTAACCCGCCTGCGCGAACAAGTGCAACAGGGCTGCGCTGACACACGTCTTGCCTATTTCGGTGTCGGTGCCGGTGACGAAGAAACCGTGCGACGGTACCGCCCGTTTCACGGAGTCGGCTCCGAGGGTTCTCTTGCAGCGTGCGTCAATCCGTCGACCAGGCGCTGCACGTCCCGGGCGGTATGGGAGGCGCTGAGGGTGATGCGCAATCGTGACGTTCCCACTGGCACAGTCGGTGGACGGATGGCCGGGACAAGTATGCCGCGGGCCTCCAGCGCGGTCGCCAGCGCGAGTGCCGTCTCGTTCGCACCGACGATCAGAGGCTGGATCGCGGTTTCAGATGCAGGCAATACCCAACCAAGTCCAGGGTTTGCGTCGACCAGGCACTGCAGTTGGGCGCGTAGCAGCCGAACCAGCCGCTGAAGGATCGCACGCCGCTCATCGCCTTCCTCGCTACCCACGAGCCTCAAACTCACCCGCAAGG
This sequence comes from Variovorax sp. J22R115, assembly GCF_030317005.1. Lineage (NCBI taxonomy): Bacteria > Pseudomonadati > Pseudomonadota > Betaproteobacteria > Burkholderiales > Comamonadaceae > Variovorax > Variovorax sp. J22R115. The sequence goes on from NZ_JASZYM010000016.1 coordinate 59,679, forward strand.
CATGTGCAAGCGCTGGTGGCGATGCTGTGGTGTAGATGTAGGGCCGCGCGGTCTGCACCAGCCAGTCGATCACACTCGGATGTGCGGCGACGAAGGCTCCACCCACGCCTGCGGCTTTTCCAAGCGTACCCATGTAGATCAAGCGCTCGCTGCAAAGGCCGAAGTGCCCCAGACTTCCCTGTCCGTGCGGGCCGAGCACGCCAAAGCCATGGGCGTCGTCCACGACCAGCCAGGCGTCGAAGCGCTCGCAGAGTTCGAGCAGGCCGGGCAGATCGGCCAGATCGCCGTCCATGCTGAACACGGCGTCGGTCACGATCAGCTTGATCGGTGACGCCGCGCGCCGAAGCAGGTCCTCGAGCATCACGATGTCGCGATGCGGGTAGCGCTGAACTTGCGCCTTGGCAAGCCGCGCCCCATCGATGATCGAGGCGTGATTGAAGTCATCGGAAAAGATCGTGGCGTTGGCATCCCCCAGCGCCGTGAGCAAAGCCATATTGGCCATGTAGCCCGTGCAGAACCCGAGCGCCTTCGCGCCTGGAATACACGTCGCCATCCAGGCCGCCAGATCGTCCTCGAACTCGGCGTGGGCGCGCGAGTGCCCGCTGATGAGGTGCGACGCGCCGCTGCCCGCGCCGTAGCGCTGCGCACCCTCGACCAGCGCCTCGATCAAGGCTGGATGGTTGGCCAAACCCAGGTAGTCGTTGCTGCAAAACGAGACCGGGTCGCACCCAGGCAGGCCGAGATGCGAGAAGCGTTGACGTGGCGTGCAAGGCGATTCGGCGACTCGGCGCGACCGGCGCAGACCTCGCGCCTCGCGCTCAAGCAGTTGGCGGTTCAAGTGATGGATCAGGTACATCGGCAGTGGACTGGTTCAGGACTTCATGGAGCGTTTTCAGCAGCCGCTCCGCAAGCCATTCGGAAATCGTGCTGTCCAGCACATAGGGCGGAAGCAAGTAGACGGAGCGGCCGATTGGACGAATCAGCAACTCGTTGGCCCGCCCCGCAAGATGGAAGCGCTCGGCAAAGCGCGCGCCTGCGTGCTCTGGCCGGACGTCGAACGCCCAAATCATGCCGCGTTGGCGCAGGTGCTCGATGCGCGGATCGATGGCCAACGGTGCGAGCGACTTGGAGAAGTTTTCCGCCTCCATGCGATTGCGCCGACGTACATCGTCATTTTCGAATCGGTCGAGCACAGCCAACGCAGCGCGACACGCGAGTGCATTGCCCGAGTACGAGTGCGAATGGAGAAATCCGCGCGCCACGTCGTCGTCCAGGAAGGCCTCGTAGATCTCGTGGCGTGACAGGACGAGCGAGAGCGGAAGATAGCCTCCGCTGATGCCTTTGGACAAGCAGATCAGGTCGGGCCATATCCGAAGTTGGCCCGGCGCCGCCGCCTGCTCGAAGGCAAAGAAAGTGCCGGTGCGACCGCATCCCACCGCAATCTCGTCCGCGATCAAGTGAACCTCGAACGATCGCACAGCGCGCGTACGGTGGCGAGGTACGTCGGATCATGCATGGCCATGCCGGCTGCGGCCTGTACCAAGGGCTCAAGAATGACGGCGGCGATCTGTTCGTGGCGCGCCTCCAGGAGGACTCGCAATTCGTTGGCCGCGCGCGCGGCCACCTGGACTGCGGTTTCGCACGGTCCGGCCTGCCGCGCGTCGGGCGACATGACCTGGTGGGCGGGCATGAGCAGCGATTCGTAGGCATTCCGAAACACGGCCACGTCGGTGACGGCCAAGGCGCCCAAGGTCTCCCCGTGATAGCCATGTCGCAGACATACGAACTCGCGCTTGGAGCCGCGGCCGCGGTTGCGCCAGAAGTGAAAGCTCATCTTGAGCGAGATCTCCACTGCCGAGGCGCCGTCGCTCGCGAAGAAGCAGTGGCCCAACTCACCGTTGGTCAAGTCGGAAAGTCGCTCGGCGAGTTCGACAGCCGGACGGTGGGTGCAGCCCGCCAGCATCACATGCGGCAGTCGATCGAGCTGATCCTTGATGGCGGCATTGATGCCGGCGTCAGCGTGGCCGAAGAGGTTGACCCACCAGGAACTGGTCGCATCGAAGTAGCGGCGCCCGGCCTGGTCATACAGCCATGCTCCCTCGCCGCGCACGATGCCGAGTGGGGGCATCGCCTCGGCACGCTTCATTTGCGTGCAAGGGTGCCAGATCGCACGGGTGCTGCGCCGCGCAAAGTCAGGGGAGATGGACGGGAGCTCCGGAATGTTCATGGTCGTCTCCCGTCGGCAAATGCGCCGTACGTCGCCCGTCGTGATACTCGGGCGACCCTGCCGAGGGATGGATGTCCGGCGAGGACGACATGAGGCACTCCCTTTAGTCGCGCCGCAGACTGTACGAAGGCGCACGCTGCGGTGCCTAGCAGCGTCGTCTCGTTTCCCTCAAGAAACTTCTTGCGGCGCGATCGATAGGGACTTCTTCAGGGGCGTCGTGCCGGCGAAGGCCCGGCTGGTGCTTGTACGGCCGCCGGCGGAGGTACCGGAGGCGGTGACCGTGGGCTCTCCTGTGTCCTGTAGACACTGATCTCGCCCGACAGTTGCCCGCCCTCTTCGACAACGAGCCGGCTGTAGCGAACCTTGCCCGTGACCTTCCCGGTCGCATGAATCACGAGGACTTGCCGCACCGTGAGGCTGCCATCGAACTGGCCGTGTATCGTCACGAGATCGAACTGGGCCGAGCCCTTGAAGACGCCTTGCTCGGCGATCTTCATCACGCGGGCATCCATCGATGCCTCGACCATCCCCTCGACCTCGAGCGTGTCGCAGTCGGTGATCTCGACGCCCTTGAGCTTGATGTTCGGGCCGACGATGAGCTTGCTGCCACCTTCCATGGCCGCCGCCAGTGTCGCGTTGGCCACCTGCGCCGCCGAGGGATTGAAGTCCATGTGGGGTTCCGCTTCGGCGCTCGGGCGAGCGATACCGGAATCCGCTTCGGCATCGCGTGCGCGTTTGCCAAAGAAAGGCGACTGTGTGCTCATGACGTGTCTCCTTCAGAGTGCGCCCATCGTAGGCATGCAGGCCACAATGCCCACCCATGCAAACCCTCTCGCTGCGCCAGATCGCCCTGCTCGTTCCACTCACGCTGGTCTGGGGCCTCAACTGGCCGGTGATGAAACTGGGCGTGGCCGACTATCCGCCGTTGGCCTTTCGCACCCTCTCGCTGTGGCTCGGCCTGCCCGTCCTCGGTCTGGCGCTGGTGGTGATGAAGACGCCATTCCGGGTGCCGCGGCGCCATTGGCCTGAATTGCTCTGGCTCGCGGCCACCAACATGTTCGTGTGGCACGCATGCATCATCCTGGCGGTGAAGGCACTGTCCAGCGGCCGTGCGGCGATCCTGGGTTACACGATGCCGGTGTTCTCGGCCGTGATCGGCGCGGTGCTCTTCTCGGCAATGCTCACGCGTCGCGGCTGGCTGGGCGTGAGCTCATGCGCGCTCGGCGTGGGGCTGCTGCTGTGGCACGAGTTCACCCATCTCGCAGGGCGCCCCGGCTTCGTCGCGCTGGCCTTGGTGGCCGCCGCCACCTGGGCACTGGGCACGCAGTTGCTGCGCCGCACGCGCATCCCGTTGCCCACGCTCACGCTCTCGTTCTGGATGACGGCGCTCACCGCCGTGGTGATGACCTTGCTCTCGCTGGTATTCGAGCGCTCGCAATGGCAGCCCCCCGGCCAAGCCGCCTGGGCCGCGATCGCCTACAACGCCGTGCTGATCTTCGGCTTTGCGCACGCGGCCTGGTTCTATCTCGCACGCGGACTGCCGCCGGTCGCCTCCACCCTGAGCGTCATGCTGATCCCGGTGCTCGGCGTGTTCAGCGGAGCGCTGTGGCTGGGCGAGACGGTGTACTGGCAGGACTGGACCGCCGTCGTGCTCATGATGGTGGCCATCGCTTCGGTACTGTGGCCGGTGCGCGCCGATCGTCCGGAGATCAAGGAACAGGAAATCAACGCAGACTCCCGTAGATCCTTGCGCCCACGGGAGCACTGACGCGTTCGGTCCCCGGTTGCGGAACGCGCCCTTCGCAGGCACGATATTGCTGCAACGCGGACCCACGCTTGCACCCGCCTGCCGGGGTTGCGGCGCCATTGCCGAGCTGCAGGATCAATGCAACGCGCCGCCGATGTTCTTCCTCTGGCCCGACTTCCTCTGGCTCCTGCCAGGCTTGCTGCTACTGCCGGCGGCGTATGTCTGGCTGCTGCGCCGTCGAAGCAAGACGGCCTTGCGCTATAGCAGCCTTGGCGTCGTCCGCGCGGCCGCTGGCCACGCCTGGCGGCGTCACCTGCCTCCGGCGTTGTTCCTGCTGGCCTGCTCGGGGTTGTTGATTGCGGCCGCTCGCCCCGTGGCGCGAGTGCCTCTGCCCTGGGCACGGTCCTCGATCATGCTGGCCATCGACGTGTCGCTCAGCATGCGCGTCACGGACGTGAAGCCGAGCCGGATCGTGGCCGCGCAGGATGCGGCAAAGTCATTTCTGCGCGAGCTGCCCAAGAACATTGAAGTCGGGCTCGTCACATTTGCCGGCAGCAGCCATGTCGCCCAACGCGCGACGCTGGATCGCGATTCCCTTGTTGCAAGCATCGATGCCTTCCAGATGCAGATGGGGACTGCGGTGGGCAATGCGATCGTGCTGTGTCTGGCTGAGCTGTTTCCGGAGCAGGGCATTGAGCTCGGCGACATGACGTTCGGCAGCATGCGCATCGGGCGCAGCCTGGACGAGAAAGCCAAGGCGCCGCCGAAGCAGATCACGCCGGTGGCGCCGGGGTCTTACGACTCGGCCGCGATCATTTTGCTGAGCGATGGTCGTCGCACCACCGGCGTCGATACCCTGGAAGCAGCGAAGATGGCGGCCGATCGTGGCGTTCGCATCTACGTGATCGGGCTGGGGACAGTGGCTGGCGACGCTGCCACGCCAGAGGGCATGGCCATCTACATGCAGCTGGACGAACCGACCCTGCGCGAAGTGGCGCGCATGACCGGCGGCGAGTACCACCATGCGGGCACGGCAGAGATGCTGCGCGGCGTCTATCAAAACCTGGGCTCGCGTCTGCAGGTGCTGACGCGGGAGACCGAGCTCACCGGCGTTCTGGCGCTGATTTCCGCCCTGATTGCGACAGCGGCAGCCACGCTGTCGCTGCTCTGGTTCGGGCGCATCGCCTGAGCGAAGCACTGCTTTCCGCGTTACGGCAGAGCGATCTCGCGCATGAGGTCGCTGCGCACCCACGTGAACGCTCCGGACTGGAGGTTGTTCGCTTGCCAGCGGCGGAATTCGGGATCGGCCGACAACGGGTCCGTGACCTTGGCGTATTCCATCGCGTTCTCGAACTGCACGGTCAGAACATAGCTGCCCAGTTCGCCTGATGCCACGCTCCAAAGCCGCGGGCTGGGCGCGCCATGCTTCTTCCAGAGTGCCGCGCCCGCCTTCAACGATTCGATGACGGTCCCGAGATCGGCTCCGGGGTTGGGTCGCAGGACATATCGCGCTTCGTAGGCCATGGAAGTCTCCTTCGTCGCAGCAAGCAAGAGCCGACATTGAAGCACTTGAACGCTTGCGGGGCAATCGGAAGCCGGCGCGGGCTTCGACCTGCGCCGCTCACTCCTGGCAAAGCGGCGGCACAGGTCGTCGCACCGCCTCAGGCCACCGGCCCGACGAACGAAATCAGCCGCCCCATCCGGGCGATGAAGTTCGACGTGATGATGAACTGCGGCTTGTCGCGCTTCACATAGGGGGCGATATCCGGCGGCACATCGGCCGGGTACGGAGAGGTGTCGTACACATCGCCCACGTGGCGGCTGCGATAGGCCGTGCCGGTGTACGGCGTCGCCGGGCCGTCGCCGCGATACGGGTTCACGATCTCGGGCACCGGCGCGGTCCAGTACTTGCCGTCCACCAGCGCGGCGATGATCGTCTGCACTTCGGATTCCGGCACCACCGGCGTCTTCATCACGGCGCCTTCGAACAGGTCCGGGAAATCCACTTCGCGAATCGCGGCGAAGTACTTCGGCAGGGCGCGGACCGTGGTGGCTCTCAGCGGGGACTTCGCAACCATGGCATCGATCTGCGCCTGCGTCATCGCATTGAAATCGTCCAGGCGCTTTTGCAGCGCGGCGGTATCGACCGAGCGGCCCGACGAGTAGTGGCTGATGGTGTTGGTGATGTCCTTGTCGAAGAAGTACGCGCCGTTATTGATGTTGGAGCCGTAGCGGTGGATGTAGAGCGGCTCGTTCGTGTCGAGCTCGATGAAGGTCGCGACATTGCGGCCGGCGAGCAGCGGGTTGAGGGTCGAGACGTTGGCGGGAAGCTGGATCGAGGGGGACTTCAGCCAGTCGATCGCCTTCTGCAGCTGCGACAGGTACTTCTTGTCGCCGGTCAGCTGGAAGTAGCCCAGGAGCTGCTGAATGTTGGTCTGCGTAGTGTGCGTGGCCAGCGAACGCGGCTCGTAGGAGCGCGCGCCTGCCGGAGCGCCGGCCGGGCGGCCACTGGTATCGCGCGACAGGTGCTGAAGGCTCCAGCCCGACTGCAGGGGCTGCGTCGGCGAGGTCCACTGCATCCGCTGCATGCAATCCATGGCCCGCGTGATGTTGGCCACCAGGTCCGTGCGGCCCAGCGCCATCACGCACAGGGTCAGGAACTTGATGTTCTCGCCCATGACGTCGTCGTTGAAGGTCACGTGCAGCGTGTAGTCGCTGTCTTCCATGCCCGCACGCGCACCCGCAGGCAACTGCGTGGGGTTGGGCAAAGGCATGGAGCTGACCGCGTTCGGGTTGTGCGGAAAGCGCTGCGGCCAGCCGCCGTCGGCCACGCCGAACTGGGGACCGAACTGCGCTTCGGTGATGAACTTGATGGCGTTGTTGGCGGCGGTCTGGTAGACCGGGTCCCGCTTCTCCAGGTACATGCGCAGCATCAGCTGCGAGGCGACTGCGGTGGTGGCGTCGTCGAAGGTCGCGTTGCCGTAATAGTGCTGGAACTCTTCCAGGCGCCAGCCGTTCTTGCCCACGGTGTCGTACCAGTGCTTCAGCGACTCCTCGCCGGCGAAGTCATAGATGTAGTTCCAGCCGCCCGAACTGTGCTGCGCGGAGGCGACCGCCTTGGCGGTGCGGTCGGCCGCCTGGTAGAAGCGCTCGTCACCGGTCGCGTGGTAGGCATCGAGATAGATGTGGCCGATGGAGGAGGTGCCCGGCGGCTGCAGCCAGAGCATGGTGCGTTTGGCTTCCATCTCGCCGAAAGTCTGCGTGAGGTCCGGTGAATACGACCACACGTAGCCGCCCTTGTAGGAGACGACTTCGTCCATGTAGCTCGTGGCGCTCTTGAGCGCGACCAGGGCGGGGGCCTGGGGACCCGGTGCCGGGGCAGGCGCGGGCGCAGGAGCGGCAGCAGGGGGGAGGAAGACGGGGTTGTCGCTGCCGCCGCCGCAGGCGACCAGCGCGACGGGGGACAGGACCGAAAGAGCGAACTGTCTGCGCTTCATGGGCAATCCTTTTCTGGTGAGTGTCTGAAAATCGCTGGCACAGTCGTCAGATGTCGTACAACATCAGTTGTCTTACGGCTGTGGGGCGGCGATTATTGAAGACGCTTTCCCAGAGGGTCAAGCCCATCAATCCGGAAACGCGGGTAACCCCGGGGGGTCGACCCTGTTGTATGACAACGTATGAATTACAAGAGGCAGTCGTTTGAACGGCGAAGGGCCGCCGGGCGACCGCCCTACCCCAGAACGTCGTTCACCTGCTCGTTGAACTCCGCCTGGCTGAGCGCCGCGCCGAGTTCGCGCGGGAGCGCGTCGCGCACCGAGAACACGCCCAGGATCTTCTTGCCCGACAGCAGCGGCAGATGGCGGAAGCCGCGCTCCAGCATCAATACGATGGCGTCCGACACCGGCGTTTCCGGCGGCACGCAGATCGGGTTGGGCGTCATGACCTCGCGCGTCGTCGTGTGCTCGGGATCGAGGCCGCGCGCGAGCACGCGGGTCATCAGGTCACGCTCGGTCAGGATGCCCAGCAGGATGTCCGGCGGTTCCATGATGAGCACGCTGCCGCAGTTGGCGCGCGTCATCACGCACGCGGCATCGCGCACGCTGGCCTGCGGGCCCAGGCTGGTCACATGCTTGCGCGAGATCGACTGGAAAACAGTGCGTTCGGCCATGGTCCGTCCCCCGAAGAATCGGCAATGGTGCGCTTTGCCCGCCCTCAGCGCAAGGCGTCGTTGAGCCGCTCCAGGGCCTTGGCGCCGGGGCACAGCTGCGCGGGACCCAGCGTATTGAGCGGCCGGTCGCTGGTGTTGAGCGCCGTGTGCAGGTCGGTCGCCAGCGGGTCGACGTAGAGCAGTCCGGTCACCACCTCGCCCATTTCCTGGTGCCGCTGCATGTGGGCCATGGCGGCGTAGCGGTCGCCGGGGTTGTAGTCATGGTGCAGGCTGCGCAGCCGCAGCAGGGTGCCGTCGTGCTGGCGCACGTCCAGCACTTCGCCCGGCGCCATGTCCACCGCGATTTCCTCGCGCCCGCTGATGAAGTCGATGCGGCTGACCGCCTCGTTGTGCTCGCGCACGTAGTCGTAGCTCTTGGTGCTGCCGGGGTGGTTGTTGAACGCGACGCAGGGGCTGATCACGTCGATGAAGGCGGAGCCGCCGTGGCTGATCGCGCCTTTGATGAGCGGCACCAACTGCGCCTTGTTGCCTGAGAAGCCGCGCCCGACGTAGCTCGCGCCGAGCTGCAGCGCCATCGCCACGAGATCGACGGGGCTGTCGGTGTTGACGACGCCCTTCTTGCTCTTGGAGCCTTGGTCGGCAGTGGCGGAGAACTGGCCCTTGGTCAGCCCATAGACGCCATTGTTCTCGACGATGTAGGCCATGCGCACGCCGCGCCGCATGGCGTGGGCGAACTGGCCCAGGCCGATGGAAGCCGAATCGCCATCGCCCGAGACGCCGAGATACAGCAGGTCGCGGTTGGCGAGGTTCGCGCCGGTCAGCACGCTGGGCATGCGGCCATGCACGGTGTTGAAGCCGTGCGAGGCGCCGAGGAAGTAGTCCGGCGTCTTGGAGCTGCAACCGATGCCCGAGAGCTTGGCGACGCGGTGCGGCTCGATGTCCAGCTCCCAGCAGGCCTCGATGATGGCGGCGGAGATCGAGTCGTGGCCGCAGCCGGCGCACAGCGTGGAGATCTTGCCCTCGTAGTCGCGACGCGTGTAGCCGACCTTGTTGGTGGCGAGGGTCGGATGGTGCAGCCGGGGCTTCGCGAGATAGGTCATGCGGGTTCCTTGGTCTCGATGGCGCGGCTGATCGCGTCGGCGATGAAGCGTGCCGTGATGGGTGTGCCGTCGAAATGCAGCACCGGCACCAGCCGGGCCGGATCGATGCCCAGCTCGTTGACGAGCAGGCTGCGCATCTGGGCGTCGCGGTTCTGCTCGACCACGAACACCCGCGTGTGCTGCGCCAGGAACCGCACCACGCTGTCCGGGAACGGAAAGGCGCGCAGCCGCAGCGCGTCGAGATGGATGCCACTCTCTTCCAGCGCCTCCAGCGCCTCGTGCATGGACGGGCTGGTCGATCCGAAATAGATCACGCCGAGCTCGGTCTTCTCGGCAGCGAGCCGCAACACCGGCTGCGGCACCAGCGTGGCCGCGGTCGCGAACTTCTTCAGCAGCCGCTCCATGTTGTAGATGTAGTCGGGGCCGCGCTCCGAATAGCGGGCATAGGCGTCGCGCGTGGTGCCGCGCGTGAAGAAACTGCCCTTGGTCGGATGCGTGCCCGGCAGCGTGCGCCAGGGGATGCCGTCGCCGTCGACGTCCTTGTATCGGCCGAAGTCGCGGCCGGCCTCCAGTTCCTCGGCGGTCATTACCTTGCCTCGATCGTAGACATTGCCATCGTCCCACGCGAAGGGCTTGCACAGACGCTGGTTCATGCCGATGTCGAGGTCGGTCATCAGGAACACCGGCGTCTGCAAGCGATCGGCCAGATCCAGCGCCGCCGCTGCGTGCTCGAAGCATTCGTACGGGTCTTCGGGGAAGAGCAGCACGTGCTTGGTGTCGCCGTGCGAGGCGTAGGCACAGGAGAGGATGTCGGCCTGCTGCGTGCGCGTCGGCATGCCTGTGGACGGCCCGCCGCGCTGCACGTTGACGAGCGTGACGGGGATCTCCGCGAAGTAGGCCAGCCCGATGAACTCGCTCATCAGCGAGATGCCCGGCCCCGAAGTCGGCGTGAAGGCGCGTGCGCCGTTCCACCCTGCCCCGACCACCATTCCGATCGAGGCGAGTTCGTCTTCGGCCTGCACGATGGCGAAGCGGTTCTGGCCGGTGGACGGGTCGACCCGGAACTTCGCGCAGTACCGCTGGAAGGCCTCCGCGACAGACGAAGACGGCGTGATCGGGTACCAGGCCGCGACCGTCGCGCCGCCGTACACACACCCCAGCGCGACGGCGCTGTTGCCATCGACGAAGATCCTGTCGCCGACCCTGTTGGCGCGCCGCACCCGCAGGCCCACCGGCTCACGCAGGTTCTCACGGGCGAAGTCGCACCCCAGGTTCAGCGCCTGCACATTGGAAGCCAGCAGCTTCTCCTTGCCCTTGTATTGCTCGCCGAAGAGCTTCTCGACCACTTCCGGCTCGATGCCCAACAAGATCGCCAGCGCGCCCACGTAGACGATGTTCTTGAAGAGCTGCCGCTGGCGCGGGTCGTGATAGACCGCGTTGCAGATCTCGGTCAGCGGCATGCCGATGACGCGGATGTCGTCGCGGAACTTCGACGGCGGCAGCGGCCGCGTGCTGTCGTAGAACAGGTAGCCGCCAGGCTCCAGCTCGGCCACGTCGGCATCCCAGGTCTGCGGGTTCATCGCGACCATCATGTCGGTGCCGCCGCGCCGGCCCAGGTGGCCCTTCTCGGTCACGCGCACCTCGTACCAGGTCGGCAAGCCCTGGATGTTGCTCGGGAAGATGTTGCGCGGGCTCACTGGCACGCCCATGCGCAGGATCGCCTTGGCGAACAGCTCGTTGGCCGAGGCCGAACCCGAGCCGTTGACGTTGGCGAACTTGATGACGAAATCGTTGACCGCTTCGATTCGCGGAGCCGCACTCATGCCGGCACCTCCTCTTCAATGCGCGTGGCCCCTGCCGGCGTCATCTTCAGCAGGAACTTCTGCATGTCCCAGGCTCCCGTTGGGCAGCGCTCGGCGCACAGGCCGCAGTGCAGGCAGACGTCCTCGTCCTTGACCATCACGCGGCCGGTCTTGAGGCCGCCGGACACGTACAGGTCTTGCGCCAGATTGAGCGCCGGCGCCTTCAATCGTCCGCGCAGCTCCGCTTCGTTGCCGTTGTCGGTAAAGGTGATGCAGTCCATCGGGCAGATGTCCACGCACGCGTCGCATTCGATGCAGGCGGTCTCGGTGAACACGGTCTGCACATCGCAGTTCAGGCAGCGCTCGGCTTCCTTGAAGGCGGTGGCGGCATCGAAGCCCAGTTCGACTTCCACGCGGATGCTGGCCAGCGCCTTCTCGGCCTTGGCCCAGGGCACCTTGTAGCGCGGATCGTTGGAGGTGTCGTTGTCGTAGCTCCACTCGTGGATGCCCATCTTCTGCGACACCAGGTTGGTCATCGGCGGAGGACGGACATGGACCGGCTCGTCATTCAGCAACTGGTCGATGGAGACAGCGGCCTCGTGCCCATGGGCCACGGCCGTGATGATGTTCTTGGGGCCGAAGGCCGCATCGCCGCCGAAAAACACGTTGGGCACCGTGGCCTGGAAGGTGTTCTCGTCAAGCTTGGGCAAGCCCCACTTGTCGAAGTCGATGCCGCAGTCGCGCTCAATCCATGGGAAGGCGTTCTCCTGGCCCACGGCCACCAGCACTTCATCGCACTCGAAGAAGGCCTCCGGCTCACCGGTGGGCACCAGCGTACGGCGGCCCTGCGCGTCGTACTCCGCGCGGACGATCTCGAAGCGCATGCCCTTCAGCTTGCCGTCCTCGTGCACGAAGGCCTTCGGCACATGGAAGTTGATGATCGGGATGCCCTCATGCTGGGCGTCCTCCTTCTCCCAGGGCGAGGCCTTCATCTCCTCGAAGCCGCTGCGCACGATCACCTTCACGTCGGTGCCGCCGAGACGTCGCGCCGAGCGGCAGCAATCCATCGCGGTATTGCCGCCGCCCAGCACGATCACGCGCCGGCCGATGCTGGTGACGTGACCGAACGACACGGAGTTGAGCCAGTCGATGCCGATGTGGATGCTGTCAGCCGCTTCCTCCCGGCCGGGCACGTCGAGATCGCGACCGCGCGGCGCGCCGCAGCCGACGAAGATCGCGTCCCAGCCCTGCGCCATCAGCGCCTTCATCGAGTCGATGCGCTCGCCGCCGCGGAACGCCACGCCCAGGTCGAGGATGTAGCCCGTCTCCTCGTCGATCACCGACTCGGGCAGCCGGAAGCGTGGGATCTGCGTGCGGATGAAGCCCCCGGCCTTGGCCTCGCCATCGAACACCGTCACTTCGTAGCCCAGCGGCGCAAGGTCGCGCGCGACGGTGAGCGAGGCCGGCCCCGCGCCCACGCAGACGATGCGCTTGCCGTTCTTCGGCGCGACCGTCGGCATGCGCGAACGCACGTCCTCCTTCATGTCGGCCGCCACGCGCTTGAGCCGACAGATCGCCACCGGCTCGGGGTCTTTCGCATTACTTTCCTCGACACGCCCGCGACGGCAGGCCGGTTCGCAAGGCCGGTCGCAGGTGCGCCCGAGGATGCCGGGGAAGACATTGGAGACCCAGTTGACCATGTACGCATCGCCGTAGCGGCGTTGCGCGATCAAGCGGATGTATTCGGGAACAGGGGTGTGCGCCGGACAGGCGTACTGGCAATCCACGACCTTGTGGAAGTAGGCCGGGTTGGCGATGTCGGTTCGCTGCAAGGCTTGTCTCCTGGCTGCTGCCCGCTGCCCCGGGGGAAGGGCAATCGCGGGTCTGCCGCCAGTATGCGCCGCCCAGGGCGCATCAATTCGTTGGTGGAATCCCGCAGCGTCCCGTCGTCAGTATTTGAGCCAGGTTCCCTTCAGCTTCGCTTGCCCCACTCCGGGCTTGCCGAAATCGCAGACACCCTGGGCGAAGATGCCTTGCAGGCGCAGTTTCTCCGGCCCCGTGAGGACCACCGGCGCATAGTCCGCATCGTCCAGCGGCTTGAGCTCGCACTTGAGCACGTCGTCGCTTGCCGGGCCGCCCGCCACCATGCGCGGCGCCGGTGTCTTCGGATAGAGCGTGTTGCACATACCGCTGCCGTTCAGCGTGGCGACCTCCTTGTAGCGCGTGCCGTCGTTGACGTCCCAGCACGAATCGACCGCGTCGGCCGGCTTGTAGAGCGCCACCTTGTCGGCCGTGAGCGCCGCGGGATCGGCCGTGATGCCGTCGAGCCAGGTCGTCATCAGCGTGAGACGGGTGAGCATCAGGTCTCTGAGCAGCAGCGACAGCGGCAGGACCTGCGCAGGCTTGCCGATTACCTGTGCCAGCTGTGGATTCGGAAACAACCAGATCACCTGGTTGTCCGCGCGGCCGTTGGCCTTCATGAGCTGCTCGCGGATCTTGATGTCGTTGTAGATCGTATGGATGTCGCCACCCGGCTCGGCGTAGGGATGCACGCTGAGGATCGGCACGGTCGCCAGGCCGCCGCTGCCGGAGCCGATGCGGCCCAGTTCGTAGGCGCGGGTCAACCCTTCGGCGTCCGCCACCGTGCGCTGGGGCTTCACGATGTTGCCGTCCGCGTCGTAGCCGCCGATGTTCTCGTTCAGGTCCAGGAACTGCGTGGCGGTGATCAGGCCTTTCCTGAGCCCGTCCAGCCCGTACTGCACGCCCACGTTGTCGAGCGGCCTGCGCACGAAGCCGGTGGCCGGATCGCGCCCCAGGCTGTTGACGTTGATGTCATACACCGTGCAGCGCGCGCCGGCAGGGTTGGTGAGCGTGTTGTAGACCTTGCTGCTGTCGTTCAGGCCGCAGGCCGGCGACACCGCCCCGTTGGTGGCCAGGATGGCATTGCCGTTGCCCGCATCCCAGTTGGCGCAGACGGTGTTCATGTGGCCTTCGAATGCCTTGCGCGCGCCGGACGACGCGGGATTGGCGGCGAAGTAGCGGTTCAGCAGGCGGCAGTCGGACACCGCCATCGCCGTGCCGAACACGTCCGGAAAGGCCGCGTCGGGCATGATCCCGTCGAGGATGCCAGGGTAGTTCTGCGCGATCAGCATCTGCTGGATGGCACCGCCCGATCCGCCCATGCCGACCATCCAGCGCGGCACGCCGTAGGTCTTGGCGATGTGTTCGCGAATCATGGTTGCGGTCTCGGCCGCGACCACGTCGTTGACGTTCACCTTGTTGATGTTCAGCGTCGAGACGACGTAGGCAAAGCCTCGCTCCAGCGCCTTGATGCTCTGCTGGTCGACCGCATCGCTCTTGAAGGCGTCGGTCACCGAATTGGAGCCCTGGTTGTACTGGGCTGCCGTCGATTCGCCGAAGCGGAACACGACACGCCGGTTCCAGCCCGCACTGTTCAACTGCCCCGGGACGGCGGGATCGTCGAGCACGGCGATGCGGTAGATCGAGCGATTGATGGTGCCGGACTCCACACGGACGATGAAGGGCACCGTCTTGCCGTCGATGGTCGTCGCGTTCGCGATGTCCGCGGGGCGGGGGCCGAATGGATCGGTCAACGATTGGCGCACACCGGCAGACGTGAAGTAGAACCACTCGAGGCGCGTGTTGACGGAACAGCTGGCATCCAGCGGTGCGCCCAGGCCGGACTCGCTGGTGCGGCATTCGAAAGGCGACAGTTGCGGCCCCGAGAACATCGGCCCGGTGATCGGATGGTTCGTGACCGCGAGTTCGCCGTAGGCCTTGTCCGGTCCCACCTGCGCCACCAGCTTGTTCGCACCCACGGCGAGGCCGGACACCAGCCCTCGCAGCTTGCGGCCGTCGGTGGAGGCCTCGAGCATTGCCGTGACGTCGTTGCCGTTGCTCAGCACCTTCACGTCCGCCGCCTTGAGATCGTTCGGCACCTCGACTTCGACCAGCGTGTCGCCGCCGCTGACCAGGTCCGGTCGACTGGAAAGCGTCGTGAGTTTCAACTCGACG
The DNA here is from genome assembly GCF_030317005.1 of Variovorax sp. J22R115. NCBI lineage: Bacteria > Pseudomonadati > Pseudomonadota > Betaproteobacteria > Burkholderiales > Comamonadaceae > Variovorax > Variovorax sp. J22R115. The sequence continues at coordinate 74,758 of NZ_JASZYM010000016.1, forward strand.
GGGGTCTGCCCGGTCGGGTCGATCGGGTCGATGGGATTCGTCGAGCCGCCTCCAGTGGCCGGGGGCTGCGGCGTTGCCGCGGCAGGCGGCGGGGCCATGAAGGCACTTCCGTTGCCGCCTCCGCCGCAGGATGCCAGTCCACCGGCCAGCAGGCTGGCCATCAAGGTTGCCAGCAAGGCTTGCCGCAGGCCCGGTCCAGGTCTCGGGTTCATCGATACCTCCTCGTTGTATTCGTTGGATTCGCGGGGGTCGTGCGCCCGGCTCAGAAGCCGGCGGGCCGCCCCATGTCGGGCTTGGAATAGTCGCAGACGCCTTGCGGGAAGATCCTGTTCAGCCAAGCCTTCTCCGCCGGGCTGAATGGGTCGGCGCCGCCGCCGGCGCTCGGCGCGTAGGTTCCGTCGGCGAGCGCGCTGGCGACCGGCTTGGACGCGCACTTGAACATGTCCCCGCGGTACGAATCGCCAGCGACCATGCGCGGGCTCGTGTTGACGGTGAAGCTCTGCGTGCAGGCGCCCGCGCTGCCACCGTCGAGGATGCCGCTCCAGACTTGCGATCCGGCTCCAATGGTCTGCCCTGCCGCGTCGAAGCACTGGTCGACGAATCGGGCCGGTTTGGCGTCGTTCGTGAGGTAAGCGTCGAGCACCGCGAGCGCATCTGTGGCGCGCGTGGCAACGCCGGCCGTGCTGGTCTCGCGGGTGAACCAGATCACCTGGTTACCGGCATTGCCGCCGCCGGCTGCAAGACGCGCACGCGCCGAGAACGACTGGCGGGAGTTGTGCATGTCCAGCACGTCTTCCTTCCACGGCCGCAGATCGATCAGCGGGATGTCGAGCGTCTTGCCGGTGAACACCTGCCCCGAGGTGTAGGCAAGGTTCATCGCCTTCACGTTGCCGCTGCGCCGCGGCGCGGGCGTGCCGGCGTCGGTGCGACAGTCGGCGCTGCGCCGCATGTTGCGGCTGTCGAACGGGTCGGTGGGCGGTAGCAGCCAGTTCAGGAACTCGTCCTGCTCCTTCCAGCTGCCGGCGCAGGCATTGATGCGCAGGAATTCCTGCGCGGAGATCGCACCGTCCTTCAGTGCCTTGAGGCCGTACTGCACGCCCACGTTGTCGATCGGGATCGGCGCGAAGCCTTGGGCGTCTGTGCCGTAGATGTTGGCCAGGTCGTTCCAGTGGGTCCACTTCACGTTGGCGAACGCGTTGGGCCAACCCAGGAGTGCCGCCGTGCTCGGGAAGGCTGGATCGGTGAAGACCGGATTGAAGACCACCGGCCCCGCCTTGCCCCAGCCTTCGATGCATTCGGACGAGCCCGTGCCACCCAGGAAGCTGTTGGGACGCACATCGCTCGTGGCCAGGCCCTCGACCAGCGTGCGACGGCTCCACGTGGCCCACATCGACGATGGATCGAGCGCGACCTCGTCCTTGAAGTACTGCTCGAGCAGCGGGCAGTCGGACACGTAGGGCACCTGCGTCACCATGTCCGGATAGGACTGGATCGGCACGCCCGCATCGAAGAGGCCCTTAGGCCTGTTCTGCGCGTAGACGTACTGCTGCACGGCGCCGCCGGAGATACCCATGGCGACGGTGTACTTCGGCGTGCCGTAGGTCTGGACGAAATGCTCCTTGACCATGACGGCCGTTTCCTCGCCCAGTTGCAGGTTGTAGTGCACGCCCGTCTCGTTGCCCGACGACGAAACGACGGCGTAACCCTGCTCCAGCAGACGCGGCATCACCGGCTTCTCCTCACTCCAGAGCCCGCCGAACCACATGGCCTTGCCCTGCTGGTGGCCCACGCCCACGCCGCCGCGCATCCAGTAGACGAGCTTCTGGTTCCACGCCGAGTTGTTCAGGTCCTGCGGCTGCGCGGTGGTTTCCGCGAAGGGTGCCAGCATCGCCACGCTGTACGCGAAGCGATTGATGGTGCCGGCTTCGACGCGCACGACGAAGGGCACGTCGACGCCGTTGACGCGCACGCGCTGCAGGTTGGCCGGCGGCGTCGTGAACTGCGTGGCGGGATTGAAGGGGGCGAAGTCGGTGCCCGTGTAGTAGAAGTAGCGCAGCTGCGTCTTCACACTGCAGCTCTTGCTGTAGCCCAGCAACGGACTGCTCGCATTGCCCGGCACCTGGTAGATCGGCTGGCCCACGCCGTCGTGGTTGTCGACCTCGGGCGCGCCCAGGTTCGACAGCTGCGTCAGGCAGAGGAAGGCCGACTGCTGCGGACCACTGAAGGCGGTCTCGCCGGACGGGCCCATTTCGTTCACCCAGAACTTCAGGCCCGCCAGCGAGACTTCCGGCCTCGGGGTACCCGGATCTGGGACCTTCGTGTCGGGAACCTGGGTGTCCGGATCAGTCGTTGTCGGGTTGGCGACGCCGCCGGTTCCGGAATCCGAGCCGGCGGGCGTCTGAGCCGAAGGGGGAAGGAAGGCGGAGCCACCGCCACTGCCGCCTCCTCCACATGCAACCAGGGCCACTGCGCTCACGCCCACACTCATCCACGCGGCCGCCATCCGCGCCCGCTTCCAGCACTCGTTCATTCGCTTGTCTCCATCCTTGTCGTTCGATCGTAGGGCCCGGGCCGTTGGCCCACCAGTCAGATCAACGGGAAGTTGCTGTCAGATAAACGGGCATCGGACTCAGGGGAATCACTGAGCCGTACTCGGGATTAGGCGAATGCGGCACGCCGCAAGAGGCGGCACAATTTGATACGGCAACAAACTTTCGGAGACACGTTGCGCGCGCCGGCACTCCGGCGTGCGTACGAGACCATGACGCAAGAGTCCCTTGGCAAGAGCGGGATCGAAGCCGTGCCGTTTCGCGGGATCGTGGAACAGTCCGTGGCTGGCATCTACATCCTGCAGGACGAGCACTTCCACTATTCGAACGCGACCTTCGGCGCGATGGCCGGCTACTCGGTCGACGAGATGACGGGCCGGCCGCTGCGCGAGTGCGTCCCGGCCTACTACGAAGCGGAGGTGATGGACCGCTACAACCGCCGCATCTCCGGCGAAGTGAAGAGCATGCGCTTCATCACGCAGGGGCTGCATCGCGATGGGCACGTGGTCTACATCGAAGTACACGGCGAAGCCATGCAATACCGCGGACGGCCCGCGATCGTGGGCGTGGGCGTCAACGTCAGTGCGCAGGTGCAGCGAGACGCCGAGCTTCGGCAATCGCGCCAGGAGTACCGCGAGCTCGCATCGCATCTCAACAGCATCCGCGAGCAGCAGCGCGCCGAGTACGCACGCGAGGTGCACGATGTGCTCGGCGGCCTGCTCACCTCCATGAAGCTGGATGTCGGTCGCATCTCGCGGCGCTCTCGCTCGCGGACCATCCGCGGCATCGCGACCGACCTGAACGCCCTGCTGGTGGAGGCGATCGACAACGTGCGCGAACTGTCCGAGTCGATGCGACCGCAGTTGCTCGACCACCTGGGCCTGCACGCAGCGATCGCGAGCCATCTGGCGCGGTTTCGCGAGCGATCGGGGCTCAAGGTCAGCATGGAGCCGGGCGAGTTCGATCTCGACCTGTGCCGCTGGCGCTCCATCGCGGTGTACCGGATCTTCCAGGAGGCACTGACCAACATCGCACGCCACGCGAAAGCCACGGCTGTCGCGGTGCGCCTGCGCCGCACCGATCACGCCTTATGGCTCGAGATCGAAGACAACGGCTGCGGCATGCCCGGCGCCGGCAGCATCCGTCACGATGCGACCCGACATTCGCTGGGCCTCATTTCGATGCGGGAGCGCGCACACGAGATAGGCGGCACGCTCACCATCGACTCCGCGCCCGGCGCGGGCACGAAGGTGACGCTGCACGCGCCGATCGTCGACAACCCTTTGCTGCGCGGATGATCAACGTCCTGATCATCGACGACCACGCGATGTTCCGCTCCGGCCTGCGCAAGGTGCTGCAGGATGCGCCGGACATCGAACGCGTGGAGGAGACTGGCGAATGGCGGGAAGGCCTCGCCATGCTGGAGCGCCGCGACACGCAGGTGCTGCTGCTGGACATCAACCTGCCGGACAGCAGCGGACTGGATGTCCTGGACCTGGTGCACAAGCGCTTTCCCACGGTGCACGTGATCATGCTGAGCATGTATGCCGCACCGCAGTACGCGATGCGCGCGCTGCGCAACGGCGCCAAGGGCTATGTGGCCAAGGACATGGAAGCAAGCGACCTCATCGCGGCGATCCGCAACGTCAACCGCGGCAAGAAGTTCATCCCGCCGGCGGTCACCGAGGCCTTGCTTGATTCGCTGCACGGACTGGAGCCGAACCCCAGGCCGCACGAGCATCTTTCGACACGCGAGTCGGAGATCATGCGAATGATCGTCGCTGGCGAGGCGCTGACGGCCATCGCGGAGCGACTGCTGATCAACGTGAAGACCGTCAGCACCTACCGGCGTCGCATCCTCGAGAAGCTCGGCGTCGGCTCCAATGCCCAGTTGGTGCAGTACGCGGTGCACAACCGACTGCTGGACTAGCGTGCCGTTCGCTCACGCAACGCAAAGATGACGGTCGACGCCACGAGACCAAGCGCGCCGCCGATCAATGAAGCTGTCCCCATCCGGTAGCGGTGCGCAAGTCGGCGGGAGTTCGATTGACACTGCTGCGAGGAGGGCGCACTATTTTTCGATCCGGGAGTCGCTCGCACAGGAGGCGTCCATGACCGAATCGTTCCGCGACTTCGAGCACGCCGGCTGGGCGGACCCCACTGTCTGCGCGAGCTACGACGACCTCTTGTCGAGCCTCACGACCCAATCGATCGGCCCCCTGCTCGACGCCGCCGGCATCAAGGCGGGCAGCGTCGTGCTGGATGTGGCGACAGGTGCCGGCTATGCCGCGGGCGCAGTCCTCGCGCGCGGGGCCCAGGTCACGGGCGCCGACTTCTCGGCCGAGCAGGTACGCCTCGCCAAACAGCGCTTTCCGGCCGCGGCCTTCATGGAGGCCGACGCAGGCAACTTGCCCTTTGCGGGCGCGACCTTCGATGCGGTCGTCGCCAATTACGGCGTCCTTCACTTTCCGGACCCTGAGCGATTCTTTCGAGAAGCGTTTCGTGTGCTCAAGAGTGGTGGAAGACTCGCCTTCGCGGTCTGGGATGCACCGCAGGAAGCGAAGCTCTTCGGCGCCGTCCTCGACGCGGTCAATGCGCATGGCTCCATGGACGTGGGCCTGCCCGGAGGGCCCAACATGTTCCTGTTTGCCGATGCCGCGACGAGCGAGAAGGCGATGACCTCCGCAGGCTTCCAGGATGTCGCGGTGACACGGGTGCTGCAGACCTGGCGACCTTCATCGAGCGAGCAGGTCCTGCTCACCCTGAAGACCGGCACCGTTCGGATGCGCGGCACGCTGCAGCGCCAGCATGCCGAGGCGCTGGATGCGATCGACGACGCGATCCTGACCGCGCTGGAGCCTTTCAGGAAAGGGCTTGGCTATGAAGTGCCCATGCCGGCCGTGCTCACGGCAGCAACCAGACCGTGAATCATGACAACGGCGGGGCGCTTCCTAGTTGAACTACGCGGCTTCCAACCTGAACAGACTGGTCACCTCCAGTTCCAGCACCGGGAGTTCCCGCTGGTTGAACAGCCGCCAGCGCCAGCGCAGGATGCCCAGCGTCGGCCGCTTTTCCGAACGCCGCACTTCCGCGACATCGGCAACGAGCCGCAGGCTGTCCCCGGGCCGCACCGGGTTGGGCCACTTGAGGTACTGCAAGCCGGGCGATGCGAAGGATTCGGAGCCGGCGAGAGCGGCATCGGCGACGAGCCGCATCGCGATGGCGCTGGTGTGCCAGCCGCTCGCGATAAGTCCGCCAAAGGGGCCGCCCGCCGCCGCGTCGGCATCCGTGTGGAACCACTGCGGGTCATAGGCCCGCGCGAACTGCAGGACTTCCGCCTCCGTCACGAGGTACGGGCCCGCTTCGATGATCTGGCCCGCGTGGAAGTCGGCGAATTTCATCAGGACATTGTCAATACGTTTCGAGGTGCAGACGCCCCTCCCGCTTGAGGCTCTGACCGACGGTGTCCCAGTCGAGGCCGGCTTCGGTCGCGACGTCGCGCAGCGCGAGCACGACGCCCTCTTCCATGCTCTTCAGGCCGCACACGTAAAAGTGGCTCTGGCCGTCCCTCAGAAGCTCGACGAGGTCCGCGGCGCGCTCGCGCATCATGTCCTGCACGTAGCGCCTGGGCTGCCCCTGTGTGCGCGAGAACGCGAAGTTGATGTCGATGAAATCCTTGGGCAGCGTCTGCAGCGGGCCGAAGTACGGCAGTTCCTGCTGCGTGCGCGCGCCGAAGAAGAGCATGAGCTTGCCGCCCTCGAACTTGCCGCTCTTGCGCAGGCGCCGGCGCCATTCGGTCATCGCGCGCATGGGGGCGCTGCCGGTGCCGGTGCAGATCATCACGATGTGCGACTTCGGATGGTTCGGCATCAGGAAGGACGAGCCGAAGGGCCCGATGACCTGCACCTTGTCGCCGACCTTCAGGTCGCACACATAGTTGCTGCACACGCCGCGCACGGGGTTGCCCTGGTGGTCCTCCAGCACGCGCTTCACGGTCAGCGAGATGTTGTTGTAGCCGGGCCGCTCGCCGTTGCGCGGGCTGGCGATCGAGTATTGGCGCGCGAAGTGCGGCTTGCCGTTGGCGTCGACGCCGGGCGGGATGACGGCGATCGATTGGCCTTCCAGCACCGGGAAGGGCATGCTGCCGAGGTCGAGCACGATGTGGTGCGTCTGGTTCTCGTAGCCGGCTTCGGTGCAGTTGAAGTTGCCCACCACGGTCGCGGTGGTCGGGCTCTTTGGCGGGAACAGGTTGGTGTAGGCATGGGCGGCCGACCATGGCGGCACGGTGGCGCCGTACTGCGCGGAATTGAAGGCGACTTCGCCGGGTTCGGCAGGCGGCTGCGGCACGGCGGAGGGCACCTGCATCAGCGTTTCACCGGGCGTCGCGACGCCTTCCGCTTCGAGCTGCTCGGGAGAGAGTTCGGCGGGCAGCTCGTCCCATGTGAGCTGCTCTTCGATGGAATAGGCGCGTGCCACCGGCATGGTGCGCCAGTTGTCGATCGAGCCCGTCGGGCATGGCGAGATGCAGGCCATGCAGCCGTTGCACACGTCGGCGCGCACCACGTAGTTGCGGTCGTCGTGCGTGATGGCGTTGACCGGGCAGGTCGCCTCGCAGGTGTTGCATCGGATGCAGATCTCGGGGTCGATCAGGTGCTGCTTGATGACGTTGATTTCGGCCATGTCCATGGTTGTCTCCTTGTGCCCCTCCCTCGCCAGATCAACCGAAACGCACGTATTCGAAATCGACTGGTTGGCGGTTGATGCCCATCACCGGCGGCGCGATCCAGCCTGCGAACTTGCCTGGATCGACCACGCGGCCCATCAACGATGCCACGAAAGCGAAGTCGTCGGGCGTCGGCAGCCATTCGGCTTTCTTGGCGGCCCATTCCTGCTCGTTCACCACGCGGCCTTCGGGCGACATCTTGATGCCGGCCAATGCGCCGATCTGGCGGTTGAAGGCCTTGTGCGGCACGGTCAGGCGGGTCGGAATGCCGGCCTTCTCGAGCACCTTGTTCCAGCGGCCGACGCCGGCCACGGAGTCTTTGATGAAGTCGTCGCGCAGCACTTCGTTGAGCGCGTTGAGCATCGGCACATCCTTCTCGACGAGTTGGCCGTTCACCACTTCCAGCACCTTGTAGGTCTGGCCCTTGAGCACGTGGTCGTCGGTGCGCTTGCCTTCCTCGTAACGGCCCTTGAGGCCGGAGCTGTAGAAGGTGGCGGCGTTGCTCGACTGGTCGGCGCCGAAGAGGTCGATGGTCACGCTGTAGTGGAAGTTCAGGTAGCGCTGGATGGTGCCGAGGTCGATGGCACCGGCGGCGCGCACCTTCTGCGGATCGTCCGTCTTCAGCTCGTTCATGACCTGCGCGGTGCGTTGCAGCACACGCGAGACGCCACTCTCGCCCACGAACATGTGGTGCGCTTCCTCGGTCAGCATGAACTTGGTAGTGCGCGCCAGCGGATCGAAGGCACTCTCGGCCAGCGCCGACAACTGGAACTTGCCGTCGCGGTCCGTGAAGTACGTGAACATGAAGAAGGCGAGCCAGTCGGGCGTCTTCTCGTTGAAGGCGCCGAGGATGCGCGGGTTGTCCTGGTCGCCGGACTGGCGCTGCAGCAGCGCCTCGGCTTCTTCGCGGCCGTCGCGGCCGAAATGCTTGTGCAGCAGGTAGACCATGGCCCACAGGTGGCGGCCCTCTTCCACGTTGATCTGGTAGAGGTTTCGCAGGTCGTACATGCTGGGCGCGGTGAGGCCCAGGTGGCGCTGCTGCTCGACCGATGCCGGCTCGGTGTCGCCCTGCGTGACGATGATCCGGCGCAGGTTGGCGCGGTGCTCGCCGGGCACGTCCTGCCAGGCCTTCTCGCCCTTGTGGTCGCCGAAGTGGATCTCGCGGTTGGCATCGCCCGGGTTCAGGAAGATGCCCCAGCGGTAGTCGCGCATCTTCACGTGGCCGAACTGGGCCCAGCCCTGCGGGTCGACGCTGACCGCAGTGCGCAGGTAGACCTCGTAGGCGGTCGAACCATCGGGACCGACATCGTCCCACCAGTTGACGAAGTTGGGCTGCCAGCCTTCGAGCGCGCGCTGCAGCGTTCGGTCTTCGCCGAGGTTGACGTTGTTGGGGATCTTCTCGCTGTAGTTGATCGTGCTCATCGTTGTTCCTTGGGGTTGATCGGGCTTTGTGTGCTCTGTGTCGTCAGACGCGGTTCAAGTCGAAGCCGGCCTTCTCGCCAGTGCCATAGACCTTGAGGGCCCCCTTTTCGCCGACGGCGTTCGGGCGGTTGAAGATCCAGTTCTGCCAGGCGGTGAGCCGGCCGAAGATGCGCGTGTTCATGTTTTCCTTGCTGGCGAAGCGCAGGTTGGCTTCGAGGCCGGTGAGTGCATCGGGCGACATGGCGGCACGCTCTTCGATGGCGATGCGGATTTCGTCGTCCCAGTCGATGTCGTCGGGCGCCATCGTGACGAGGCCGAGCGCCATCGCCGCATCCGCATCGAGCAGCTTGCCGGCGGCGGCACGCGCGGCTTCCATCGGCGCGGTTTCTTCATAGAAGCGGCGTTGCAGGCGGCTCTGGTCGTTGACCATAGGGAAGAAGCCGAAGTTGAACTCGTCGAGCGTGATCTTCGGTGCGCGCTCGGCGTCGTCGGGCAGCGCGAGCATGTAGGCGCGGTCGGCCGCGAAGGCGATCTCGGCCAGCGTGCCGGCGAAGCAGGAGCCCGAGTCGATCAGCGCGAAGAGGCTGCGCGACGACACGTCGAGGCGCGCCAGCGTGCGGCGCAGTGCGCCGATGGTCTCGCGAACCAGCCAGTGGTCCTTGTTCGCGAGCAGCGTGGCGTCGCTGGCGAGCACGGCCTGCGCGTCGCCTTCGGTCTTGAGCAGCCAGGTGCCGATGTCGAGCTCGTTGGTGCGCATGTTGAGGATCGCGTCGTCCAGCTGACGGACCATCGCGAGCGGCCACCATGCGGCGCCGGCCGCCTCGATGGCAGCGATGTCGGCGGGCTGCGCTCCCTTCGGTGCCTTGACGGTGAAGGTGGCGGTGCGGCGGGCGCGGTCGATCTCGACCGTGACGTGTTCGTAGCGCAGGCTGTCGGCGCCCTCTTCGCGTTCGAGGCGGGTGAGGCTCACGCCCTTGCCATTGGCCGGACGATCACTGCCTTCGGCAAGCTTGGCGGCGCGTTCCTGCACGGCGGCGCCGAACTGGGCCGGCTTGGCGATGGCATCGACGAGGCGCCAGTCGACGGCACGCTGGCCGCGCACGCCTTCGACGCTGGTGCAGAAGATGTCGGCGAGGTCATGGCGCACATGGCGCTTGTCGGTGACGCGGGTGAGGCCGCCGGTGCCGGGCAGCACGCCGAGCAGCGGCACTTCGGGCAGCGAGACGGACGAAGAGCGGTCGTCGACGAGCACGATCTCGTCGCAGGCCAGCGCCAGCTCGTAGCCGCCGCCGGCGCAGGCGCCGTTGACGGCCGCGATGAACTTGAGGCCAGAGTGCTTCGACGTGTCCTCGATGCCGTTGCGGGTCTCGTTCGTGAACTTGCAGAAGTTCACCTTCCAGGCGTGGCTGGAGACGCCCAGCATGAAGATGTTGGCGCCCGAGCAGAAGATGCGGTCCTTGGCGCTGGTGACGATGACCGAACGCACTTCGGGGTGCTCGAAACGCACGCGGTTCAGCGCGTCGTTCAGTTCGATGTCCACGCCCAGGTCGTAGCTGTTGAGCTTGAGCTTGTAGCCGGGACGAATGCCGCCGTCTTCCGCGATGTCGAGCGACAGGCGCGCCACCGGGCCCTCCACGTTCAGTTTCCAGTGACGGTATTGCGTCGGGTCGGTGCGGTAGTCCACGCGGGCGGGGTGAGCAGCGGTTTCGGCCATGTCGAAGTCTCCTTGAAGGTTCGGTGGCGAGGAACAATAGTGCACTTGTCGATCGCCGGAACATGCATCATGCTGCATGTTTTGAGGCGCGTCAACTCTGGAATGAATTTTTTACAGCTCGTTGAGAGATCCGCTCAGCCGTTGTGGCTCATCGTCTCGCGCACCGCGGTGCGCAACAGCTCGAAGCTTTTCGCCAGGTCGTGTCCGGTGGTGTCCACGCTGACGTCGGCCTTCGAATAAAAGGCGGCTCGGCCGCTCAGGATGCGGCGCAGGTCGTCCATGGCTTCCTTGCTGGCAGCCATGGGACGGGTGTCGCCCTGAGCAGCGACGCGGCCCATGTGTTCTTCGGGCGCGGCCTGCAGCCACACGGTAGTGCAGTGGGCGAGAAGCTGGTTGAAGGTGGCCGGATCGGAGACGATGCCGCCCGGCGTCGCAATGACCGCTTCGCTGTAGATCTGCACGGCTTCCTCGAGCGCGCGGCGCTCGTAACGGCGGTAGGCGTTGGTGCCGTAGAGGTCGTGGATCTCGCGCACGCTGCAGCCTGCGACCTTCTCGATCTCGCGGCTCAACTCGATGAAGGGCACCTCCAGGTCATCGGCCAGCATCTGGCCCAGCGTGGACTTGCCCGCGCCGCGCAGGCCGATCAGCGCGATGCGGCGATGCCGGGCCGGGTCGCCGGCGGCCGTGCCGAGCAACTCGCCCAATGCAATGCGTGCGCGGCGCAGATCGGCCTCGCCGCGATGCTCCAGCAGTTCGCGGATCAGCAGCCATTCGGGCGAGATCGTGGTGACGTCGCCGACCAGTTCAGCCAGCGAGCATTGCAGGGCGGTCGACACCTGCTGCAGCACCAGGATCGAGGCATTGCCGATGCCGTATTCGAGATTGGCGAGATGCCGCTCCGACACATTGGCCGCCTGCGCCACCGCCTTGCGGGTGAGGCCACGGCGCGCGCGCAGGTTGCGCACGCGCTCGCCCAGCGCGACGAGCAGCGGGTTCTTGGCCTCCTCGGCCGGGGTGTTCGCGTCGGTGGGCGCGGTCAGTACCGCGTCGTCGGCTCGCTCGTTCATGGAATCTCTTTCGATGTCCTCGGTGGCTGCATTCAGGGTTAACACGAACTCATGCACTATATTGCTTGACACCTTTTAACTGCATGCTTATGGTTCGTGTACAGGCAAGATACTGCACGCAGGCGATTGCCGCAAGTTTGTTCCCCACGCACGAAGAAAGCGCCATGTCCAAGCAAGCCTTCCACCAGCTCGTCGCTCACGTGGCGACACAGATCGCCGGCCGGCCGCTCGACGACGAACTCGACCGCTGGCTCAACACCCACCACGGCGCCGGCACGCCGTCCTTCGACCAGCTGAAACAGGCATGCATCAACGGCGTGGCCGAAGGCTGGCTCTGCGACCACGAAGGCGGCGGCATCCGCTACGGGCGGGTGTTCAAGGCCGAGGACTCGCTCGGCCGTTTCTCGGTCGATGTGGTCGACATGCGCGACATCGCCGGGCCGCATCACACGCATCCCGGCGGGGAGATCGATTTGATCATGCCGCTGGAAGGGGACGCGACCTTCGACGGCCGGCCTGCGGGCTGGTGCGTCTACCCACCGGGCAGTGCCCATCACCCCACTGTGGCGCAAGGCCGCGCCTTGGTCCTCTACTTGTTGCCCGAGGGGCAGATCCAGTTCACCAAATGACCGAAGTTCTCTCTAACTATGTAGGTGGCCGCTGGCAGGCCGGCAGCGGCGCCGGAACGCCGCTGTTCGATCCGGTGCTCGGCACCGAACTGGTACGGGTCGATGCCACCGGGCTCGATCTGCCCGAAGCTTTCCGCTTCGCACGGGAAACCGGCGGCGCTGCGCTGCGCGCCCTCACCTACCGCCAGCGCGCAGGCCTGCTGGCCGCCGTCGTCAAGGTGCTGCAGGCCAATCGCGACAGCTACTACGAGATCGCCACCGCCAACTCCGGCACTGTGAAGAACGACTCGGCCGTCGACATCGACGGTGCAATCTTCACCCTCGGCCAGTACGCCAAGTGGGGCGATGCGCTCGGCGACGTGCGCGCCCTGCGTGACAGCGATGCGGCGAAGCTCGGCAAGGAGCCGGTGTTCCTGTCGCAGCACCTGCAGGTGCCGACGCGCGGCGTGGCGCTCTTCATCAACGCCTTCAACTTCCCCTCCTGGGGCTTGTGGGAAAAGGCCGCGCCGGCCCTGCTCTCCGGCGTGCCGGTGATCGTCAAGCCCGCGACCTCCACCGCCTGGCTGACGCAGCGCATGGTCAAGGACGTGGTCGATTCGGGCGTGTTGCCGGCCGGCGCGCTATCGGTGATCTGCGGCAGCTCCAACGGGCTGATGGACCAACTCGAAGCCTTCGACGTGGTTTCCTTCACCGGCTCGGCCGAGACGGGTGCGGTGATCCGCTCGCATGCCGCCGTGGCCCAGCGCTCCGTGCGCGTCAACATCGAGGCTGACAGCCTGAACTCCGCCCTGCTGCTGCCGGATGCCGGGCCGGGCTCGGACGCCTTCAACCTGCTGGTGCGCGAGGTCGTGCGCGAGATGACGGTGAAGTCGGGCCAGAAATGCACTGCCATCCGCCGCATCCTGGTGCCCTCAGCTGTGTACGACGCGGCGGCCGAGGCCATCGGCGCCAAGCTCGCCGGCATCACGGTCGGCAACCCGCGCAACGAGAGCGTGCGCATGGGTTCGCTGGTGAGCCGCGCCCAGCTCAACGCGGTGCGCGAAGGGTTGGAATCCCTGAAGTCGCAGGCCTCCGTGCTGCATGACGGCAGTCAGAAGGCATTGGTCGATGCCGACACGGCCATCGCCGCCTGCATCGGCCCGGTGCTGCTGGGTGCGCGCGATGCCGATGCGGCCGACCGCGTGCACGACGTCGAAGTGTTCGGGCCGGTCGCCACGCTGCTGCCCTATCGCGACCTCGACCATGCCATCGCGCTCGCGCATCGCGGCCAAGGCTCGCTGGTGACCTCGCTCTACGGCGCAGACGACGCCGCGCTCGGCCAGGCGACCGTGCAGCTCGCCGCCAGCCATGGCCGTGTGCACGTGATCTCGCCCGAAGTCGCACAAGTCCACACCGGCCACGGCAACGTGATGCCGATGTCGCTGCACGGCGGCCCCGGCCGCGCGGGCGGCGGCGCCGAGCTCGGCGGCCTCCGAGCGCTGGACTTCTATCACCGCCGCAGCGCGGTGCAGGCCAGCCCCGGCGTGCTGGCTCAGCTCGGGCTTCAGTAGCCGCAGCCCGCATTCCCGATCAAGACGGACCCGAGGAGACACACGATGAGCCTGCCCAACCCCTTCAACTTCGCGGAGCATCTGTTCGCGCTCAACCGTGGCCGTGCGGAGAAGAGAGCCTATGTCGATGACCGGGGCGCACTCGGCTACGGCCAACTCGAAGACCGCTCGCGCCGCCTCGCCGCCGCCCTGCTCGACGAGGGCGTGCGCCGCGAAGACCGCGTGCTGCTGCTGATGCTCGACAGCAGCGACTGGCCCGTGTGCTTTCTCGGCAGCCTTTACGCGGGCGTCGTGCCGGTGGCTGTGAACACGCTGCTCACCGCGGACGACTACGCCTACATGCTGGACCACAGCGGCGCGACGGCGGCGCTGGTCTCCGGCGCGCTGCTGCCGATGCTGCAGGAGGCGATGGCGAAGGCGCCCCATCACGTCCGCACGCTGCTCGTATCGCAACTCACCGGGCCGTTGCCCGACGGCGCGCACAACCTCGACTCGGCCATCGCCTCGCACGCACCCCTTTCCGAACCCGCGCCCACAGCGCCGCAGGAACATGCCTTCTGGCTCTATTCCTCTGGCTCGACCGGCAAGCCAAAAGGCACGGTGCACACGCACGCCAATCCGTGGTGGACGGCGGAGCTGTATGGCAAGCCGGTGCTGGGCCTGACGGAGAACGACGTCTGCTTCTCCGCCGCCAAGATGTACTTCGCGTACGGGCTCGGCAACGCGCTGACCTTTCCCCTGTCGGTCGGCGCGACCGTGCTGCTGATGGCCGAGCGGCCGACGCCCGATGCGACCTTCAAGCGCTGGACCGGCGCGCACAAGCCGACGGTCTTCTTCGGCGCGCCGACAGGATTCGCCGGGATGCTGGCCTCGCCCAACCTGCCGGCGCGCGAGGCGGTTGCGCTGCGCATGTGCTCTTCCGCCGGCGAGGCGCTGCCCGGCGAGATCGCGCAGCGCTTCAAGCAGCACTTCGGCTGCGAGATCGTCGACGGCATCGGCTCGACCGAGATGCTGCACATCTTCATCTCCAACCGGCCGGGCGACATCCGCTACGGAACCACGGGCAAGCCGGTCGAAGGCTACGAGATCGAGTTGCGCGGGGAGGACGGCCAACCCGTCCCGGTCGGCGAGGTCGGCGACCTCTACATCAAGGGACCGAGTACCGCGCTCATGTACTGGGCCAACCCCGAAAAGAGCGCCGATACCTTCCGCGACGGCTGGACCAAGAGCGGCGACAAGTACTCCCGCGACGCCGACGGCTACTACACCTACGCGGGCCGCAGCGACGACATGCTGAAGGTCAGCGGCATCTACGTCTCGCCCTTCGAGGTCGAGGCCACGCTCATGCAGCATCCGGCCGTGCTCGAAGCCGCGGTGATCGGCAAGGAGGATGCCGACGGCCTGACCAAGACCAAGGCGTACGTGGTGCGCAAGGACGGCCAGTCGGTCAGTGAGGATGAGCTGAAGGCCTTCGTGAAAGAGCGCCTCGCGCCGTACAAGTACCCGCGCTTCATCGAGTTCGTCGATGAACTCCCCAAGACCGCCACAGGAAAGATCCAGCGCTTCCGACTCCGCGAGCGGGAGCAGAAGGCGTGACTGCTCCCTCCGAATTCGCCGCCATCCGCTGGCGGGGAAAAGACGTGCGCATCGAATACGTGCGCATCGCCCCGGAACGCACCGACGCTCCCCTCCTCGTCTTCCTGCACGAAGGCCTCGGCTCGATCGCGATGTGGAAGGATTTCCCGGAGCGGCTGTGCGAGGCCGGCGGATTTCGCGGCCTGGTGTTCTCGCGCCCTGGCTACGGCCGCTCGACCCCGCGCGACGCCGACGAAGTATGGGACGTGGACTTCATGCACCATCAGGCGCACGAGGTGCTGCCCGCCTTCTTCGAGGCGATCGGTCTCGAAGAAAAGCCCTGGCTCTTCGGCCACAGCGACGGCGGCTCGATCTCGCTGCTGTATGCCTCGCGCTTTCCCGACAGAGTCGCCGGCCTCGTCGTGCTGGCGCCGCACATCTTCGTGGAGGACGTGACGGTCGCCAACATCGAGCTGGCGCGCCAGGCCTACCTCCAGACGGACATGCCGAAGAAGCTCAGCCGCTACCACGACGACGTGGACTCCGCCTTCTGGGGCTGGAACCGCATCTGGCTGCACCCGCCCTTCCGGCAATGGAACATCGAAAGCGAGCTCGACACCATCCGTTGCCCGGTTCTTGCTATGCAGGGAATCGACGACGAATACGGCACGCTTCGCCAGATTCGCGGCATCGCCGAGCGGGCCCCGCAAACGCGGCTCGTGGAGATCCCGGACTGCGGGCATTCCCCGCATCGCGACCAGCCCGAAACAGCGATAGTTGCGACCGTTTCATTCGTGAAAGACCCTTCGGGGAAACCTCGGGAAAACGCTTAATTGAGAGATAAATAGTTTAGCTATAAAGTATTGACCTCTCGTGTATTGGCGGATGTCCCTGGATTTCCGAACCGTCCGCGGTCGCAACCTTCCGTTTTTTTCAACAAGGAGTCCCATCCATGAGCACCCGCATCGCACGCACCACGCTGACAGCCCTCGCATTGGCCTGTATCGCCACGCTGGGCCATGCCCAACAGGGCAAGCTGAAGGTGGGCCTGATGCTTCCGTTCAGCGGCACCTACGCAGCGCTGGGCGTGGCCATTGAAAACGGCTTCAAGCTTCGCATCGAGGAACAGGGCGGCAAGCTCGGCGGCCGCGAGATCGAGTTCGTCAAGGTCGACGACGAATCCGATCCGGCCAAGGCCACAGACAACGTCAACAAGCTGATCAAGCGCGACAACGTCGACGTCATCATCGGCACCGTGCATTCGGGCGTCGCGATGGCGATGGCCAAGGCCGCCAAGGAAAGCGGCACCGTGCTGATCGTGCCCAACGCCGGCGCCGACGCCGTGACGGGCCCGATGTGCGCGCAGAACATCTTCCGCAGCTCGTTCTCGAACTGGCAGCCGGCCTACGCAATGGGTGAAGTCGCCGGCAAGGATGGCAAGAAGAAGGCCATGACCATCACCTGGAAGTACGCGGCCGGCGACGAGTCGGTGGCGGGCTTCAAGGAAGGCTTCGAGAAGGCCGGCGGCAAGGTCGAGAAGCAGCTCACCGTGCCCTTCCCGAACGTGGAGTTCCAGGCACTGCTGACCGAGATCGCAGCGGCCAAGCCGGATGTGGTCTATGCCTTCTTCGCGGGCGGCGGCGCGGTCAAGTTCGTCAAGGACTACGCGGCGGCCGGCCTCAACAAGACCATCCCGCTCGTCGGCCCCGGCTTCCTGACCGACGGCACGCTCGAAGCGCAGGGCGCCGCCGCACAAGGCATGCAGACCACGCTGCACTATGCCGACGGCCTGAACACGCCGCGTGACACCGCTTTCCGCACCGCCTACGCCAAGTCCTTCAAGCTGCAGCCTGACGTGTATGCGGTGCAGGGCTACGACGCGGCGCAGATGCTCGCGGTCGGCCTCAGCGCCGTGAAGGGCGACATCTCGAAGAAGGCCGAGTTCGCCTCCGCCATCGAGAAGGCCAAGATCGACAGCCCGCGCGGCGCCTTCACGATGAACAAGGCGCACAACCCGGTGCAGGACATCTACCTGCGCAAGGTCGAAGGCAACGAGAACAAGGTCGTCAACATCGCCGTGAAAAATCTGGCCGACCCCGCCCGCGGCTGCAAGCTTTAATCGTCAACGAAGAGACTGCATGGACTTCGGTACCTTTCTCGTTCAGTGCCTGAACTCCGTGCAGTACGGATTGCTGCTGTTCCTCGTCGCCTCCGGGCTGACGCTGATCTTCGGGATCATGGGCGTGATCAATCTCGCCCACGGCAGCTTCTACATGATCGGCGCTTACATGGCATTCGCGCTGTCGCCGCTGTTCGGCGACCAGTTCATCGTGATGCTGGTGGCGGGCGTGGTGCTCGCCGCCGTCTTCGGCTATGTGCTGGAGTGGGCCTTCTTCAGCTACCTCTACCAGCGCGACCATCTGCAGCAGGTGCTGATGACTTACGGTTTGATCCTCGTCTTCGAGGAACTGCGTTCAATTCTGATCGGCAATGACGTGCACGGCGTGAAGGCGCCGCCCTGGCTCGAAGGCAGCTTCGCGCTGGGCGATCTCATGAGCTACCCGTGGTACCGGCTCTTCGCTTCGGCGGCGTGCGTGGTGCTGGCGGTCGCGCTGTACTACGTGGTCAACCGCACGCGGCTGGGCATGATGATCCGCGCCGGTGCGAGCAATCGCGACATGGTGCGCGGGCTGGGCATCGACATCCGCCGGCTGTATCGCATCGTCTTCGCGGCCGGCGTGGCGCTGGCGGCGTTGGCCGGGATGATTGCGGCGCCGATGTCCTCCGTCTATCCGGGCATGGGTGCGAGCGTGCTGATCATCTGCTTCGTGGTGGTGGTGATCGGCGGCATCGGGTCGATCACCGGTGCCCTCGTGGCTTCGCTGCTGGTGGGCTTTGTCGATACCTTCGGCAAGGTCTTCTTCGCCGAACTGAGCGGCATGGGGGTGTATGTGCTGATGGCCATCGTGCTCATCTGGCGCCCGGAAGGTCTCATGGGGCGCAAGGTCTGACATGCAACGCATCTCGCACTTCATCCCCCTGCTCTGCGCCATCGCGCTGGCCTTGCTCGGCCCGATGCTGAGCCCCTATCTCTCGGACCTGGTCGTGAAGGTGATGATCCTTTCGATCTTCGCGCTGAGCCTCGAACTGCTGGTCGGCATGACCGGCCTCGTGAGCCTGGGCCACGCGGCCTTCTACGGCATCGGCGCGTATGCCACGGTGCTCGGTTCGGGCAAGGACGGCGGCTCGATCGCCTTGCTGCTGCCGCTGGCGATGGGCTCGGCGGCAGCCTATGCACTCGTCGTCGGCGCGCTGAGCCTGCGCACTCGCGGCGTGTACTTCATCATGGTCACGCTGGCCTTCGCGCAGATGGCCTTCTTCGTATTCCACGACACCGCGCTGGGCGGTGGCAGCGACGGCATCTACATGTACATCCGCCCTGCCCTCGGCGCGCTCGACATGGAGAACCGCAGCGTGCAGTTCTATTTCGTGCTGGCCGCCCTCGCGGGCACCTACGGCTTTCTCGCGCTGATCCGGCGGTCGCGCTTCGGCGCCGCGCTGGCGGGCATCCGCGTCAACGAGCAGCGCATGCGCGCGACGGGCTTTCCGGTGTACGGCTACAAGCTCGCGGCTTTCGTGATCGCGGGCGCGCTGGCAGGGCTCGCGGGCTTTCTCGTGGCGTCGCGCGACGGCGTGGTGAACCCGGAGTTGCTCGCATGGCACAACTCGGGCGAGGTGCTGCTGATGATCATCCTGGGCGGCCTCGGCCATCTGCGCGGCGCGGTAATCGGCGCCGTCGCCTTCACGCTGCTGAAGGAACTGCTGTCCACGCATGCCATCGTCGGGCCGCTGGCCGACCACTGGCAGCTGACGCTGGGCCTCGCCATCATCGCCTTCGTCGCGTTGCTGCCCAAGGGCATCATCGGGATTGCGTCGCGCATTTCGCCGAAGGGGGCCGCATGAGCGCGGCGCCGGGCCGCCCCAAGCAAGCTCGCACCCCCTCGGGGGGCAGCGAGGACACAAAGTGCCGAGCTTGGGGGCTTGTATGACCACCCTTCTTGCAGTCGATACCTTGACGCGCCGCTTCGGCGGGCTCGTCGCCGTCAATGCCGTGACGCTGGACCTGCGCCGGGGCGAGGTACATGCCGTGATCGGCACCAACGGCGCCGGCAAATCCACGCTGATCAACATGCTCTCGGGCGAGATCAGCGCGTCCGACGGCCGCATCTCGCTCGACGGCGCCGACATCACGCAGCGCGCACAGTTCCGCCGCGCGCTGGCCGGTGTGGGCCGCAGCTACCAGCGCACCACGATCTTTCCGGAGTTCACCGTGCTCGAGAACTGCCGGCTCGCCGCGCAGGCCGCGACGCCGCGGCCATGGGCCATCTGGCAATCGTCGAAGCAGTGCGCCACGAGCAATGCCGCCGCGCGCGAGTCGCTCGCGGCCGCCGGACTCGACGCTGTGGCCGATCGCATCGCCGGAACGCTGAGCCACGGCGCCAAGCGCCAGCTCGAAGTCGCAATGTGCCTTGCCACGAATCCGCGCGTTCTGCTGCTCGACGAGCCGCTGGCCGGCATGGGCGCCGAGGAGACCGAGCGCATGCTGGGGCTGCTGTCCAGCCTGAAGGCCTCGCACGCGATCCTTCTTGTCGAGCACGACATGGATGCGGTGTTCCGCATTGCCGACCGCATCACGGTGATGGTCAACGGCACGGTGATCGCGACGGGTGATCCCGCTTCGATCCGTACCAACCCCGAAGTGCGCACGGCCTACCTCGGTGAGGAACATTGACATGCTCCAGATCGAAGGCCTCAACACCTACTATGGCGACAGCCACATCCTGCGCGGCGTGGATGTCGAGATTCCCGCCGCCACGTCCGTCGGCCTACTCGGCCGCAACGGCATGGGCAAGACCACGCTGATCCGCTCGCTGATGGGCTATGTGCGCCCGGCTTCCGGCCACGTGCGGCTCGACGGCCAGGAGGTCACCGGTTGGGTGCCGGAGAAGATGGCGCGCCGCGGCATCGGCTACGTGCCTGAAGGCCGGGGCATCTTCCCGAACCTCTCGGTGCGCGAGAACCTCGTGATGAGCGCGCGCGCCGGCATCGACGGCAAGCGCGACTGGACCTTCGACCGCGTGATGGCGACGTTTCCGCGGCTGACGGAGCGCCTCTCGCACGGTGGCCAGCAACTGTCGGGTGGCGAGCAGCAGATGCTCTCCATCGGCCGCGCGCTGATGACCAACCCGCGTCTCATGATTCTCGACGAGGCGACCGAGGGACTCGCGCCGCTGATCGTGGTTGAAATCTGGCGCGTGATCAGCGACATCCGCGCGACGGGCATCGCGACGCTGATCGTCGATCGCGACTGGCGCAAGGTGCTCGCGCACACCGACCGGGCGGTGGTGATGGAGAAGGGCCGCATCGTGCGGCAGGGCGCTTCTGCGGAGCTGGTGGCTGCGCCGGATGTGCTGGAGGAACTGCTGGGCGTGTGATCCGCCGGCGCGGAGCTCGATTGCGGAGCCCCGCATCGAGTGCCAAAATTCGGCGCTCCAAGGAGGAACGCCATGCCTTCGCATCGATCTCCTATGCCGCGTCGGCGCGTCTACGCGGCGTCCGCCTGCATCCTCGCTTCAACCGGCTTGCTGGTGGCGGACGGTGTCAACGCCGGTCGCGCCGCTGACGGGTTCGACCCACTGCTGTCGCCCACGGGCAGCATCTGTGGACCGGTCGTCTCCGGCCCCCCCGAATTGTTGAAAGCGCTGATCCGCGTCGCGAACCAGACTGCGCCGCCAGCGGACGCGGCCGGCGGCGAGCCGCCGCTCTACAAGAACCTGGGCTCGCTCCAGTTCCGCATCACGACCCGCAACGCCCAGGCGCAGGCGTACTTCAACCAAGGATTGCGACTGGCTTTCGGCTTCAACCACGCCGAGGCGCAGCGTGCCTTCCAGGCCGCGCAGAAGCTCGACCCCCAGTGCGCCATGTGCTTCTGGGGCGAAGCCTATGTGCTCGGCACCAACATCAACGTTCCGATGATGCCGGAGGCCAACGCGCCCGCCATGGCGGCCCTGGGCAAGGCGGTCGCCCTCAAGGGCAACGCCACCGCGAAGGAACAGGCGCTGATCGGTGCGCTCGAAAAGCGCTATGCCGCGAATCCTCCGCCCGATCGCGCGCCGCTCGATGCGGCGTATGCCGATGCAATGAAGGCGGTCGCGACCGCCTTTCCCTCCGACAACACGGTGCTGACGCTCTACGCCGAAGCCGCGATGGACACGCAGCCCTGGGACTACTGGGAAGCCGGCGGCGCCAAGGCGAAGGGGCGCGGCGCGGACATCGTCGGCACGCTCGAGACCGTACTCGGTCGCGACCCGGCGCATGCGGGCGCGATCCATCTGTACATCCACGCGATGGAAGCGTCCACGAAGCCCGAGAAGGCCCTGCCCTACGCCAACCGCCTCGCGGCGCTGATGCCGGGCGCGGGCCACATCGTCCACATGCCCGCGCACATCTACTACCGCGTGGGCATGTACCGCGACTCGATGACGCTCAACCGCAAGGCGGCCCAGGTCGACGAGAACTACTTCAAGACCTCGCCGTCGGACCCGATCTACAAGACGGCCTACTACCCGCACAACATCCACTTCGTGCTGGTGTCGGCGCAGATGGGCGGCGACGGCAAGACCGCCGTGGAGTCGGCGAAGAAGCTGGACGCCTCGGTCCCGATGGAGCTGGTGAAGGCGTTCCCGATCCTGCAGCCGATCAAGTCCGCCCCGTTCGCGGCCCATGCGCGCTTCAGCGATGCGGACACCATCCTCCAGCTCTCGCCGCCGAGCGACGACGCCGCACTGGTCTCGACCATGTACCACTATGCGCGCGCCGTCGCCTTCGCATCGCAGAAGGACAAGGCCGGCGCGCAGAAGGAAATCGACGCCATCGAGAACATCGAGCGCACGGCCGACTACAAGGCCTTCGAGGCGTGGGCGCTACCCGCGAGGGAGATCATCCGCACCGCGGGCCTCGTGGCTGCGGCGCGGCTCGCCGACGCGAACGGCGATCTCGATACGGCGGCCAAGCTCTATTCGGACGCCATCAAGATCGAGGACACCATCCCCTACACCGAACCGCCCTACTGGTACTACCCGGTGCGACAGTCGCTCGGATCAGTGAAGCTGCGCCAGGGCAAGCTCGACGAGGCGCAGCAGGCGTTTCGCGATTCGTTGGTCCACGTGCGCAACAACGGCTGGGCGCTCGCGGGGCTGGTGGAGGTGGAGCGCAAGAGGGGCGACGCATCGGCCGAACGGGCAGCGAAGGGGGCCTATGAGCGCGCGTGGTTCGGGCCGCGTGGCGGGCCGGATCTGGCGCGGCTTTGAGGGTCGCTGTCAGCAGGAATCTATTCGAGAACCACGTCCGCCGACATCAAACGCGCTTTCGACACGGTGATGCCGAGCGCCTTGGCGGCCCGCTTGTCGATCACCAGTTCGAGCTTGGTGGCCTGCTCGAAGGGCATTTCGGCCGGTTTATCGCCCTTGAGGATCTTGTCGACGAGGGAGGCCGCACGCCTGAACATGGCCGGGAAATCCGACTGGTACGAGGCCAGGCCGCCTCCGGTCAGGAAATCGCGGCCGCCCCACACGGAGGGCATGCGCCGCTGCAGGCACAACTCGTTGAGTCGCACCCGATGCGTGTACGTGTTGCTATCGGCGAAAACGACGAGGCCACCAACCTGTTCGCGCGCCATGGCCGCAAACGCGCCCTCGAAATCGTCAGGCCCTCGCGCCTCATACACACTGATCTGCACGCCCAGCGTACGCTCCCACTTGGCGATCTCGCGGTCCAAGCCCGTGAACGGGCCCGCATTGGGATTGGCCAGGATCCCGATCCGGCGCACGGTTGGCACGAACTCGTGCACAAGCTGCACGCGCTTGGCGACGACCTCCTGTCCGTACGCGCTGATCCCGGTGATATTGCCGCCGGGACGCGCCATCGTCACCGCGAGGCCCATCACGATCGGGTTCTCGATACTTGCGGCAACCACGGGTAGTGTGCGGGTTGCATTCTTGGCAGCGTAAGTTGCGGCGGGAAACGCCGCGACCAGGACATCGAGTTCGAGCCGCAGCAACTCATTGGCGAGTTCAGGCAGGCGCTCGAA
This sequence comes from Variovorax sp. J22R115, assembly GCF_030317005.1. Lineage (NCBI taxonomy): Bacteria > Pseudomonadati > Pseudomonadota > Betaproteobacteria > Burkholderiales > Comamonadaceae > Variovorax > Variovorax sp. J22R115. The sequence goes on from NZ_JASZYM010000016.1 coordinate 98,136, forward strand.
TTTGCCGTCGGCTGACCGGACCTCGAGAACGATGTTCTGACCCTCGATGTACCCCAACTGGCGCAGACCCTGGCGAAATGGTTCGACAACCGCTCGCTGCATACCGGTATCGAGAGCCGGCTCGATCAGAAGCCCGACGCGAGCCTGGCGGCCCAAGACCTGGGCCAGGCTCCTCCGAGGCAGCGTCAGCAGAGGGAGCAGCGCGGCGCAGGCAGTTCGGCGCTTCAGCCTCCCGCTCGCATCGAGCGATCTGGAAATCATGATCTCTGCGCCCCCATGCATGCCGGCAGGCATCGGCTGGGACGGTACGCCTCGACATAGGGACCGTCAATCGGCTCACGCCGAGGATTTGCGAGGGGGCGAACGCGTCGGATCCGCTCAGCGCGCGTCTGCTTCGGCCGCCAGCCAGTGGTCCAGGGACGTCCTGCCCGTCCAATGTTTGCCGGCCGGGATCAACGAACCATCGGTCAGCGGCGCTCCGAAGTAGGTGGCGTCGTGGTCCGTCACGACTTCGCGTGCATCCTTCGCGGTTCTCAGCACGTGGCGGATCAAGTCATCCAGCGGAACGGCTTGCGGGCCTGCGATGTCCCTGATGCCGTTCAATGGTTCGTGGCCCACGACCTCGGAGAGAGCCGCCGCCACATCGGACGAGGCGATGGGCTGGAGAGGGCCGGTCGGCAGCCGCACCGTCTGCCCGCTGGTGTTCGCCTGGGCGATGGGCATCAGGAACTCGAAGAACTGCGTCGCGCGCACGATGGTGTACGGCACGCCTCCGCCTTCGATCAACGATTCCTGCGCCACCTTGGCGCGCAGGTAGCCGCTGGCGGGCGCGCGATCCGCTCCCACCACGGACAGCGCGACGAAGTGGCCCACTCCCGCGTTGGTGCTGGCCGCCAGCAGGTTCCGGGTCGAGTCCTGGAAGAACTGCATAACCTGGTCGTCTGCGAACGAGGGAGAGTTGGAAACGTCGACGACGACCTGCGCACCCGCCAGCGCCTGGGCGAGGCCCTCCCCCGTCACGGTATTGACGCCCGATGAGGGCGACGCCGACGTCACCTCGTGGCCGGCTTGGCGCAGCAAGGTCGACAGCTTCTTTCCGATGAGGCCGCTGCCTCCGACGATCACGACTTTCATGTCAGGTCCTTCAGTACGTTGTTGAGAGGTGGAGGACGGCAGCCCATTCGACCATCCATACCTGCAAGACGTGCGACGAAGGCCGGTTGTGACGGATCGGCGAAAAAAACTCAGTGGGGCCGATTCGCGGCGGCGGGATCCCCGCCGAGCGCGGCGACGATGCGTGCCAGCTTGTCGGGATTGCGCTGCGCGTGGATGCGCAGGATGCGCTCGCCATCGGTTTCGATGGCCTGCGCGGATTCCAGCTCGCCGTTGATGAAGCGCAGCAAGCCCCACTCCCCGTTGAGCATGACGACCTCGAAGTGCACCGCCTCGTGATGCCGCAGGCTCGTCGCATAGTAGAGCTGCGCGATGCGCTGGCCGCCCACCAGCGGCACGCCGAAGCTCGGCACCTTGCCGCCGCCATCGCCGATGAGTTGCGCGTCGTCGGCCAGCATGGCCTTCAGCGCGGAGAACTCGCCGCGCGTCGCGGCATCGGCGAAGCCCTGCAAGAGCCGAAGCTGGGTATCGCGAGGCACGACATGGCGGGGCCGCTTGTCCTGCAACTGCTCCTTGGCTCGGTGCACGAGTTGCCTGCACGCGCTCTCGCTCTTGCCGAGGGCCGCGGCCACTTCGCCGTAGTCCGCGTCGAATACCTCCCGCAGCAGGAAGGCCGCGCGCGCCTCGGGCGCGAGGCGCTCCAGCACGGCGAGAAAGGCGATGGAGATGTCGTCGGCACGCTCCAGCATCTGCTCGGGCGTGCTCGGCGAGTCGGACAGCAGGGGTTCCGGCAGCCAGGTGCCGATGTAGTGCTCGCGCTGGACCTTGGCGGAGCGAAGCCGGTCGATCGCCAGCCGCGTGGTGACTGAGACCAGCCACGCCTCGCTGTTGTCCACACGCTCCTGCTCTGCCTCATGCCAGCGCAGCCAGGCGTCCTGCACGACTTCCTCCGCCTCGGCGGAGGAGCCCAGCATGCGGTAGGCGATGCCCTGCAAACGAGGGCGCAGGCGCGTGAAGGTGTCGGTCGTATCGTTCATGAATGCCTAGACGTTCGGCCACCCCGGTTTGTGACAGCCGTCCAACCAGCCGCGGCTTTCGAATGCTATTGGCAGGCACACGAGGGCGGCTTGACGCACGAAGCCGCCGCAGTGTCGGTCGCCAGCACGCTGGAGCCGCCGACGCACAGCGCCTGCTTGAGCGCCGGACAGGCCGTCTCGCAGCTCGCGCACGCACCGTTGGCCGGTGCGGAGCAATGGGCCGGTCCGACCACCGTCTTCAGCAGCACGACGTCCGAGGAGGTCGTCGTGCATCCGCAGAGAGCGATGGCGATGAGAGCCGAAAGCAGGAGCGTCCTCATTCGCAGTCCCCTTGGTTTGAGTTGGGCCTGCATCATGCGCGAAAACGCCGGGACCGAGGCGACCTCCTCACTGCTCAACGGCAAACAACCGCCACTCCTCAGGGATTCCCTTCAGGCGCTGCATCCCTCGATCCAGAAATGACAGCCCGGAGCCCGCCACCAAATCCCTGACCGTGCTGGAAACAAGCACTTCGCCCGTCTGCGCATGCGTCGCCACACGCGCGCCCGTATGCACTGCAATACCTGCAACCTTGTCACCGATCACCTCACACTCCCCGGTATGAAGCCCCGCGCGGATCTCGAGGCCGAGCGCACGGACTTCGCGGGAGATGGCGCACGCGCAGCGCACTGCGCGAGCCGGGCCATCGAAGGTGGCAAGGAACCCGTCTCCCGCGGTGTCGATCTCCCGTCCCCGAAAGTGCTCCAGCTCGCGGCGAACCAATGCGTGGTGACTTTCGAGCAGATCGTGCCAGCCGCGATCGCCGAGGACGGCGGCGCGTTCCGTGGACCCCACGATGTCGGTGAACATGACAGTGACCAGAAGCCGGTCGGCCTCGACGCCGAGTCGGGCGCCAGTGAGGAACTCTTCGATCTCATCGAGAATGACGTCGCCATCGCAGCCCCACGGGACGTGATCGATGCCGTGAAGTTCGACCAGCTTCGCTCCGGCGATTTGCTCGCTCATGTACTGGCTTGCGCCGAAGTCGATGACGCGATCGTTTCGGCTGTGCAACAGCAGGGTGGGCACGCGTACTGCGGGCAGCACATGGCGGATATCGATATCCAGATTCATGCGCAAAACCGCCGCTGCAGCTGCAGGGCTGGCACTGGAGCGCAGCCAGCGCGCCCACCATTGACGGCACCGTTCGTCCCCGACCTGGCTCGGCCACCGTGTCTCGATGCCGACCGCGCCGCCCCAGTCACGCTCCACCTGATCGGCAACGACGAGCAATTGATCCCTCGTCAGGCCCCAGGGGTAGTCGGCCCCCCGAGTGCGCCTTGCGAAGGCACCGCACATGATGAGCGCCGAAGCGCGAGCGGGGTAGGTGGCGGCGAACAGGGCACACATCGCGCCGCCCTCCGAATAGCCGTACAGCGCCGCGCGCTCCGAGCCAACGGCGTCCATGACCGCCCGCACGTCGTCCATGCGGACTTCGAGGGTGGGCATGTCGCTGACGCGGTCCGACAGACCCGTTCCCCTCTTGTCGAACAGGATCAGTCGGGAGAACGAGGCCAGCCGCGTGAACATCCGCGCCAGCGCTGGCTCCTCCCAGAAGACATCGAGGTTCGAAACCCATCCCGGAACGAGCACGAGGTCTCGCGGGCCATTGCCGATCGTCTGGTAGGCGATGTTGACGCCACCGCTCTTCGCGTAGTGGGTGGTGGGAACCATGGAGTCATCCCCTGAGAGCTTCGGTCTTCCGGCGTTGCCGGTTTGAAGCTTGCCTGTTGTCTGCCGCTACGGCCGCGCAGGTTTTGAAGAAAGGTTACGCCCTTTCCCCTACCCCGTAAACGATGCCCACGCGCCAGCAAAGAAGCTCCATGCAAGCGAGCGCTCGCGACGTCTTTTGAACGACCCTTTCTTTGTTGCACATCAACAACGTGCTCCCCGAAGCCCCCTTGGCGTCGCGTTCATATTTGTAAAGAATTGCGCCTCTTTGTAGGCAAATAGTGCACAGTATTTGGAGGCTGAGGGTCGGAATCGTGCCTTGTTTGCCGTGCTCAAGCTACGTCATGGCAGTCCACTGCCAGCGTCTGGAGGGACCCCGATGAGCAAGCACGCGACGGAAGTCGAGGCCGTGTTCGGCCTCTATCAAGCTGCGGTGACGCCGGACCGGTGGCATGACGCCTTGTCATCGATCATGCCTCTCGTCGGCGCGGATTCGTTTCACTTCCTGGGCTGGAACAAGACCAAGTTCGAGACCGACTTCAACCTGTTTTCGAATCCTGAATTCGTGACGCAAGGCGAGAAGTATTCGGCCTATTACGGCGGCATCGATCCGAGAAGGCAGTTCGCCGAGACGATTCCGGTCGGGGAGCTTTTCCTGTGCCAGAACCTGTTCTCCGAAGCCTACGTCGCGCGCAGCGAGTTCTATCAGGACTTCCTGTTGCCGAGCGGCCACCGGTACATGATGGGGACCAAGACACTCAGCAACTCCAATCACGAGACCGCATTGGCGGTGCTTCGCAATGCGGATCGCCCGAGCGCATTCTCCGAAGCAGACATCGCGACCGGGCAGCGCCTCATGGCCCACGTCAGCAAAGCCTGTCAACTGTGGGCGCATACCGAATCCCTGCGCCTCGGCACGCATTTGTCCCGTGCGTCTGCCTTCGCGCTGATAGGTCTGGATTCATTCAGGCGCATCGTCCACCTGAATCCGGCGGCCGAAGCGCTGTTGAAACGCCGGGATTGCCTTGCGCAGCAGAATGGGTTTCTTGCCGCCCTTCTTCCAGACAATGCCAGCACGCTACGAGTAGCGATAAAGCGGGTGATGGACACAGGCTGCGCGGTGAACCTCGCCATTTCGGGGCTGCGCAGCGGGCTGGATTCATGCATGCTCCGAATCGCACGACTGGAGCGGCCCTCCGAATTCGGCCTCTTGCTCTCGAGCGCCGACGTCATGATCACAGCGCAGATGCGCGACGCTCCCGTGAACCTCACGCCGAGAATCCTGCATGAGACCTTCGGGCTCACCAAGGCGGAGGCTGCCGTGGCCATCGCCATGGCCGAAGGCAGAACGCCAGAAGAGCATGCGACAAGAACCGGGCTCGGGATGCCGACCGTCCGAACCCAATTGCGATCGGTGTTCGAGAAGACCCAGACGCATCGTCAGGCGGAGTTGGTGCGCTTGCTGCTGCAGATGCCATCGACCTGAGTCAGTCGAAGCTAACCGGAACGCGGCCACTCCGCTAGCATCCGGGCACTTGGCCTTGCCCTGTCAGCCTTTGGAAGGAGCGCGTCATGCCTGTCAGTCTCAATGGACCGACCGTCGGCCTCGGGGGATCAACGTGACGGATCTGACGCCGCCGCCGACTCCGCCTCGCCCTTCTCAATCGGCAAAGAACACGGCACCGGCGCCTGCAGAGGCGCCGGTGACTCTCGAGTGGCTGGGCTGGGTTGCCGAGCAGCATCTGCGCGGATGTACGCCCGAGTCCATGCTCGCATCGATGACCGCCGCGGGCCTCGAGCGGGAGACGAGTGCTTCGGTGATCGAGCTCGTGCCCGGTAACCCGATCTATGTCGCCGCCGAGCGCCAGGCACATCAGTTGCGCAAGCTGGAGTCCACGGTGGCCAACCTGCAGCGCCTTTGGGAGCTCGAGCCAACCTACGCCGCGGTGGACAAGCGCTCAGTGGTTTCGGACGCCGAATTCGTGTACCGCTATGTTCTCGGATGTCGCCCGCTGGTGCTCACCGGCCACGCGCGGGATTGGCCAGCCATGCAGCGATGGTCGCCTGCCGATCTCAAGACGAGGTTCGGAGGCTTCGACGTGGAGATCCAGGCCGAACGCCAGGTCAATCCTCGCTACGAAGAAGACAAGGGCTTGCATCGGCGCACCGTCCGACTCGGTGATTTTGTCGACCAGGTACTTGCAGGAGGGGCAACCAACGACTACTACCTCACTGCGAACAACGAGGCTTTGCGGCGGCCGGAATTCGCACCGCTGCTGGATGACATCGGAAGCCTGCCGCCGTATTGCAATCGCGCGGAGCTGGCCGAGCGCTCTTCCTTCTGGTTCGGTCCGGCCGGCACTGTGACCCCTCTTCACCACGACACGCTGATGCTCTTTCACACGCAGGTCGTAGGGCGCAAGCGCTGGAGACTGATCTCTCCGCTTCAGGGGCCGCGCCTCTACAACACGAACGGGGTCTTCAGTCCCATCGACCTGGATGCGGTGGATCTCGCGCAATTTCCCTTGTTCGAGGGAGTGAACGTGCTGGAGGTGGTGGTGGAACCGGGCGAGACGATGTTCCTGCCGCTGGGCTGGTGGCACCAGGTTCGCTCGCTGGACGTGAGCCTTTCATTCTCCTATTCGAACCTGGCACTGCCGATTGCAAACCAGTTCACGTACTTCGATCCGCGTCCCCGCACGATCCCGGCGGGATGATGCGGGGTACGGCCCGTCCGACCCCGATCGCGTCATCGCAGTTGCCGCAGGGCATCGAGCACCATGGGGTCGATGCCATCGCCCCGATGCTCCTCGACATGCGCAAGCAACTGCCGGCGCATGCGCGGCTCCCAGAGGCGCTGGATATGCACTGCTATGTCGGCGATGGCCTGCGGCCGGTCAGCGGGCCGATGGCCGGTCGGCGTCGCCTTGGTGGATACCCGCGGTTCGATCGCATGGCGCGCACTTCCAGCGGTCATCGTGCAACGGGGGCCTGACCTTCTTGTTCTGCACCCGTCCTGCCGGCTACTCTGCCGCCGACCACCTTTCACCTCGGGGCCGGCCCATGAATATCTCAGGCAGCACACGCGTCTTCCTCATCCTGGGCGACCCCGTGGCGCAGGTCAAGGCTCCGCAGGCCTTCAACCACCTCTTCCGTGAACACGGCGTTGACGCGGTGCTGGTCCCTGCCCACGTGGCGCCGGCGGACTTCGCCGCTTTTGCGACGCAGGCCTTGAAGGCGCGCAACACCGACGGCCTGTGGCTCACGATTCCCCACAAGAGCAGCATGATCCCGTTGCTGGACCATTGCGATGCGCTGGGGCTCGCGGCCGGCGCAGTCAACGCGGCACGCCGCAATGACGATGGGTCGATCGAAGGCGCCTTGTTCGACGGCGTGGGTTTCACCAAGGCCCTGGACCACTGGGCGATCCCGATCGAAGGGCGGCGGATTCTGGTGGTGGGAGTGGGCGGCGCCGGCGTCGCGATCGCAGCGTCGTTGGCAGCACGCCGCGCCGGCTGCGTAGCGCTCTCTGCCCGAAATCCCGGCCCTGCGATCGACGTGGCCGCGCGCTTGCGCGAGCGCTTCGAGTGCGAGGTGGTATCGGTCGCGACGCCCGACCCCGCCGGCTACGACCTGGTCATCAACGCCACACCGCTCGGGCTCGACCCCGGCGATCCGCTGGCTGTCGACGTCGCTCGGCTGGACGCCGGTGCCAGCTTGGTCGACATCCTGATGAAGAACCAGCCCACCCCGCTGCTGCGCGCCTGCGAGGCCCGGGGCATTCGCGCCTATCCCGGCTTCGAGATGCTGATCCAGCAGGTCCCCGAATACCTTTCGTTCTTCGGCATGGCGGACATCTCGCGGAAGGTCGCCGCGGACTTGTCCGGGGTGCGCGCACTGTTCGGCGCCTAAAGCAGCGGCCGCAGGGACTGCGCCGTTTCGCTCAAGGCCGGCACCAGCCTCGCGATGACCTGCTCGCGCGACCACGAGCGCATCTGCAGCGTGATGCTGATCGCGGCGACGGCAACGCCCCGCCGGTCGCGCACGGCCATGGCCACGCCGAGCAGGGCGGGATCGAGGTGTTCCTCGATGATCCAGTACCCCAGGTCGCGGGCTGCACGGACGTGCTCCAGGAAGACCGCCGGATCGGTCACGGTCTTCGACGTGAAAGCCGTGAACACATGCTCGCCGACCCAGCGCTGCAGCTTGTTGTCGTCGAGTGTCGCGAGCAGCGCCACCCCCGGGGTCACCACGTGTGCCGCGACACGCAGGCCAGGGTAGAAGCCGACCGACACCAATCGCGGGCTGTTGCTGCGCGAGATGTAGACCACGTCGTGGCCTTCCAGCACGCTCACATTGACGGTCTCGCTGGTGCGGGCAGAGAGGTGTTCGATCGCGGGCTGGACCAGGCGCGGCACGCGCGCCGCGTCCAGGAAGCTTTCACCGAGCCGCAGGACACGCGCCGTCAGCCAGAACAGCTTGCCGTCAGTGTTGGCGTAGCCGTGATGGCACAGCGTCAGCAGATGGCGGCGCGCCGCGGTGCGCGACAGTCCCGTGCGCGCAGCCACCTCGGAAGCGCTCATGCGCGAATGCGCTGCATCGAAGGCTTCGATCACCGAGAGGCCGCGAGCCAGGCCTTCGATATGGTCTTCCGGTTCGATCGGGAACGCATCGGTCGAACTCGTCGGGGAGGCATGTGCGGACATCCGTAGAAACCATCTAAACGAACGTTGATCGGACGGGTGCAGCCGCCAAGCGGTCAGTGCGCAAGGCGCAGTCATTGTGCCGGAATGGCGTGCTCGCTACGCTTGTCCTCCGCTTCGGATCCTCCGGACTTCTACCAAGGGAAATCGACATGCACCGCTCCATCGCCACGGTCTCGCTGAGCGGCACGCTGCGCCAGAAGCTCGAAGCCATCGCCGCGGCGGGCTTCGACGGCATCGAGCTTTTCGAGCCCGATTTCGTCCAGTTCGCCGGCAGCGCGAGCGAGTTGCGGACGATGCTGTCCGACCTGGGCCTCAGCCTCGATCTGTACCAGCCGTTCCGGGATTTCGAGGGCATGCCGCAGGCCCAGTTCGAGCGCAGCCTGGACCGGGCCGAGCGCAAGTTCGACTTGATGGAGGCGCTCGGCGCGCCGCTGGTGCTGGTGTGCTCGAACACTTCGCCCTTGTCGCTCGGCGAGGTCGATCTCGCCGCCGAGCAACTGCGCGAGTTGGCCGAGCGCGCGGCGCGGCGCAACCTGCGCATCGGCTACGAGGCGCTCGCCTGGGGCCGCCATGTCAACCGCTTCGGCCAAGCCTGGGAGCGGGTGCGGCGGGCCGACCATCCGCACCTCGGCCTGATCCTCGACAGCTTCCACACGCTGTCTCTGAACGACGATCCGTCCGGCATTGCGGACATCCCGGGCGACAAGATCGCCTTCCTGCAGATGGCCGATGCACCCCGCCTGGCGATGGACGTGCTGCAGTGGGCAAGGCACTTCCGCAACTTCCCCGGCCAGGGGCAGTTCGACATGGTGGGCTTCCTGGAGGTCGTGCTGCGTGCCGGCTACACCGGTCCGCTGTCGCTGGAGATCTTCAACGACATCTTTCGGGAAACACCGAACCGCCGCACGGCGACCGATGCCATGCGCTCGCTGCTTCTGCTGGAGAGCGAGGTCCGGGCGCGCCTGCCGTCCACGCAGGCGCAGGCCGGCCCGGTCGTCCGCACAGAGCTGTTCGATCCGCCAGCCATGCCGCGACTGACAGGCTTCCGCTTCCTGGAGTTCGCGGTGGACGAGGCCGCTGCGGCCGGGCTCGGCACCGTGATCGAGCAGATGGGATTCCGGCGTGCGGGTCGGCATCGCAGCAAGCAGGCCGTTCTCTATGCACAGGGCGACATCCGACTGGTGGTCAACGCGCAGGCCGAATCGCTGGCGCGCCAGCGATTCGACCAGCAGGGCCCGACGGTCTACGCGCTGGGGCTCGGGACGACCGACCCGGAGCTGGCGGCCAGCCGGGCCGCGGCCTTGCTCTCTGCACGCTTCGACAGTCCGATCGGGCAAGAGGAGCTCCGGCTGCCGGCCATCGTGGCGCCCGGCGGCACGGTGATCCATTTCGTGCCGGACCCGTCCAGCGTGGCTTTCGATCAGGTGGACTTCATTCCCGAAGCCGATGGCGACGAAGGCGCTCCGCTTCTGCAATGCGTGGACCACCTGGCGCTCGGGCTCGCCCAGGACCAGCTCGACAGCTGGGTGCTCTTCTGCCGCGCCGTGCTGGGGCTGTCGCCGGGGGACAGCCTGGAGCTGGCCGACCCCTTCGGCCTGATCCGAACCTGCGGCCTGGCCAACGCAGACCGCACGCTGCGCTTCGTGCTCAACGTCTCACTGAGCCAGCGCACTCGTACCGCACGTACCGTGGCGTCCAGCGGCAGCGGCGGGAGTGTCCACCACATCGCTTTCGGCTCGACGGACATCTTTGCCGCCGTCGAGCGGATGCGCGAACGAGGGACGCCCTTCGTGCCGATCTCCGCCAACTACTACGACGACCTGGCCACCCGCTTCGACATCGCGGCGCCGGTGCTCGAAAGAATGCGCACGCTCGGCATCCTCTTCGACCGCACGGCCGACGGCGACTACTTCCACATCTACACGGAAAGCTTCGGCGACAGGTTCTTTTTCGAGATCGTCCAGCGCGCAGGCGCCTACGACGCCTACGGCGCGCTCAACGCACCGGCGCGCATGGCATCGCAAGCGCAGCAGGCAGGCACGCGCTGATCGCCGGGCGGGGCTTTCTTATCAGGGATCACCCTTGATTGAATCGATCACCGGACAGGTTGTCCGCAAGGCGTGCGCACAGCGCTTGCCTTGTATTGCGGGGGGCCGGTCTCAGGACTAAGGTCTGCTGGCCCCGTGCTCTGTCATGCAGGCTGCCGTATGCCGGTCGGCAGCCCGAGATTCCCAATCGGCAAGGCGAACTTGGAGACATCGAATGACAAGTGCAACTGACCACGAACCGCATGGCACGCACCAGACGAAGAAGGCCACCGCCAGCGGCTGGATAGGCTCTGCCCTCGAGTACTACGACTTCTTCATCTATGCGACCGCCGCGGCACTGATCTTCCCGCAGGTCTTCTTCCCGAGTTCGGACCCCAAGGTCGCGATCGTCGCGTCGCTGGCCACTTACGGCGTCGGCTATGTGGCGCGGCCGATCGGTGCCTTCTTCCTCGGCCACTGGGGCGACACGCACGGGCGCAAGATGGTGCTGGTCATCTGCATGTTCCTGATGGGTTTCTCGACCGTGGCCGTCGGCCTGCTGCCGACCTATGACCAGGTCGGCCTGTGGGCGCCGGCGATGCTGGTGGTGCTGCGCCTGATCCAGGGCTTCGCGGTGGCCGGCGAGATCTCGGGCGCGAGCTCGATGATCCTGGAGCACGCGCCCTTCGGCCGGCGCGGCTTCTACGCCAGCTTCACGCTGCAAGGCGTCCAGGCCGGCCAGATCATGGCCGCGGCGGTGTTCCTGCCGCTGGCGCACTACATGCCGGCGGAGGCCTTCAACTCCTGGGGCTGGCGCATTCCGTTCCTGCTGAGCTTCATCGTCATCGTTGCCGGCTACATCATCCGGCGCGAGGTCGAGGAGACGCCGGCCTTCGCTGAAGAAAGCGCCGAGGGCGGCGTGCCCAAGGCACCCGTGATCCAGGCGGTCACCGAAAGCTGGCGCGACATGCTGCGCGTGATGCTGTGCTCACTGATGAACGTGATCCCGGTGGTTGCCACCATCTTCGGCGCCGCCTATGCGGTGCAGCCGGGCTACGGCATCCGCTTCGAGAAGGACGTGTACCTCTGGATCCCGGTGATGGGCAACATCGTCGCCGTGCTGGTGATCCCCTTCATCGGCAACCTGTCGGACAAGATCGGCCGCAGGCCGCCGATCATCATCGGCGCGCTGGCCTCGGGGCTGCTGTCCTTCGCTTACCTCTACGCGATCAGCATCCACAACGTGCCGATGGCGATCATCATGTCGCTGCTGATGTGGGGCGTGGTCTACCAGGGCTACAACGCCGTGTATCCGAGCTTCTACCCGGAGATGTTCCCGACGCGCACCCGCGTCTCCGGCATGGCCATCTCGCAGAACCTCGGCACGGCAATCACGGCACTGCTGCCGGTGCTGTTCGTGACCGTCGCGCCTCCGGGGGCCACCAACATCCCGTTGACCATCGGCCTCATCACGCTCGCCATCTGCGTCGTGGCGGCCATCTCGGCCTGGACCGCACGCGAAACCTACCGCGTGCACCTGAACGATCTCGGCGACAGGAACGCGGTGCCCGTGGCCAAGCAGGAGTACGACCGCATCCGCGAGCAGGCACTTGGCGAGAAGCCGAAGATGACCAACGCAACGGCCTAGCCCGCAGAGGAGAGCGCGATGTCCAGAGCTCCCGCGGCAGGCGACGAATTCATGATGCGCGACACCACGTCGCACCCGGCGGCCTTTGCGCCGGCCTACAAGACCAGCGTGCTGCGCAGCCCGCGCAACGCGCTGATCTCGCTCCAGCAGTCGCTGTCTGAAGTGACCGCGCCGGTGTTCCGCGCCGAGGAGCTGGGCCCGCGCGACAACGACCTGATCATGAATGCCGCGAAAGACCGCATGCCGGTCGGCGAGCGCATCATCGTTCACGGCTTCGTGCGCGACCAGTACGAGCGTCCCGTGGCGAACGCGCTGGTGGAAGTCTGGCAGGCCAATGCCAGCGGCCGCTACCGTCACAAGAAGGACCAGTACATCGGCGCCCTCGATCCGAACTTCGGCGGTTGCGGCCGCATGCTGACCGACGAGAACGGCTACTACGCCTATCGCACGATCCGACCGGGGCCCTACCCATGGCGCAATCGCGTCAACGACTGGCGACCGGCGCACATCCACTACGCGATCTCGGGCGACGGCTGGGTGCAGCGGCTCATCACACAGATGTACTTCGAAGGCGATCCGCTGATCGCCTCTTGCCCCATCCTGCGCATCGTTCCGAGCGAGGAGCAGATCCGCGGGCTGATCGCGATGCAGGACACGAGCGCCTTCGTGCCGCTGGACAGCCGGGCTTACCGCTTCGACATCGTCCTGCGCGGGCGGCGGGCCACGCTCTTCGAGAACCTCGTTCAGGGAGAAGCGCAATGACTGGCACTCTTCGCGAGACGGCGTCGCAGACGGCGGGCCCCTATGTGCACATCGGCCTGGCGCCGAACCAGGCCGGCTTCGACATCTTCGAGAACAACTTCGGCAACGTGCTGGTCACACCGCAGACGAAGGGCGAACGCATCCACATCGAAGGCATGGTGTTCGACGGCTCGAACACACCGGTGCGCGACGTGCTGATCGAGTGCTGGCAGGCCAACGCCGAAGGCAAGTACGACCACCCGGGCGACCGGCAGCCGGGCAAGAAGATCGATCCGGCGTTCCGCGGATGGGGCCGCGCCTGCAGCGACTTCGACACCGGCCTCTACAGCTTCGAGACGATCAAGCCCGGAATCGTGCAAGGGCGCAAGGGCCGCCCGATGGCGCCGCACATTTCGCTGTGGATCGTGGCGCGCGGCATCAACCTGGGCCTCAATACGCGGCTCTACTTCAGCGACGAGACCGAGGCCAACGCCAAGGACCCGGTGCTCAACCTGATCGAGTGGGAAGTCCGCCGCAAGACCTTGATCGCACAACGCGAAACGCGCGGAGACACGATCGTCTACCGCTTCGACATTCGCCTTCAGGGCGAAGGAGAGACGGTGTTCTTCGACATCTGAACGAAGCGCCCCGCGTGCTGCAACGCTCCGAAACCGACAACAACCCGCGAGGAGACGCGCCATGCCCAACATCGCCTATCGCAACACCGACGACCCCGAACTGGCGGAGCTGGTCGCGACGATCCGCGCGCGCCGGTCGAGCGGCAAGCTGCTGAACCTCGACCGCATGCTGCTGCACAGCCCCCAGTTCGCGCGCGGGTGGAACTCGATGTTCGCGGCGATCCGCAACCAGATGCAGGTGCCGCGCCACATCAACGAGCTGGCGATCTGCGCCGTCGCGCGGCTCAACAATGCCGACTACGAGTGGTTGCAGCATGCGCCGGAATTCCTCGCCGCCAAGGGCACGCAGGCGCAGCTCGACGCGCTCGACGACGTCACTTCCGCCTGCTACGACACCACGCTGTTCGACGACCGCGAGCGCGCCGCGCTGCGCCTGACACTCGACATGACGCGCCAGGTCGCCGTGCGTCCCGAGATCATCGAGCGGGCACGGGTGCTGTTCGGCGAGCAGCAGCTGGTCGAGCTGATGGGCACCATCGCCGGCTACAACATGGTGTCGCGTTTCCTGGTCGTCCTCGGCATCGATGCCGCCGGGGAGTGATGCCATGGCCATCGACACGCAAGCGCGCGACGACGAAGGCCTGGAGCGCCGCGCGGCGAACCATGTGCCGCTCTCGCCTCTGACCTTCCTCGAACATGCCGCGAAGGTCTATCCGCAGAAGGTGGCGGTGGTCCACGACGACCGCCGCATCAGCTACGCCGAGCTGTACGAGCGCTGCAAGCGCCTGGCCTCGGCCCTGAGCCGGGCCGGCGTCGGGCTCGGCGATACGGTCGCGATCATGGCGCCCAACGTGCCCGCGATGCTGGAAGCGCACTACGGCGTGCCGATGGTCGGCGGTGTGCTCAACACGATCAACACGCGCCTCGACGGACCGGCCATCGGCTTCGGCCTGAAGCACGGCAACGCCAAGGTACTGATCGCGGACCGCGACCATGCCGAGGTCGTGCGCGCCGCGCTCAAGGAGCTGGAGGCGCCACTGCTCGTGATCGATATCGTCGACCCAGGGGGCAAGAACGGCCATCCCGATTCGATGGCGGTCGGCGAGCTCGACTACGAGACCTTCCTCGCGCAGGGCGACTCCGAGTTCGCGTGGCAGCTGCCGGCGGACGAATGGCAGTCCATCGCGCTGAACTACACCTCCGGCACGACCGGCGATCCCAAGGGCGTCGTCTACCACCATCGCGGCGCCTACCTGAACGCGATGGGCAATGCGCTCGCCTTCGGCCTCACGCCCGATACCGCCTACCTGTGGACGCTGCCGATGTTCCACTGCAACGGCTGGACCTACACCTGGGCCGTGACGCTGGTCGGAGGCACGCACGTCTGCCTGCGGCAGGTCGAGCCGGCACGCATCTTCGAGCTGATCGGAAGCGAGCGAGTGACCCACTTCTGCGCCGCGCCCATCGTGCTGAACATGATGATCCATTCGCCGGCGAAGCCGTCCGCGCGCTACGCGCACGTGGTCGAGGTGGCGACCGGTGGCGCCGCACCGCCGAGCGCGGTGATCGAGCAGATGGAGCAACTCGGTTTCAAGGTCACGCACCTCTACGGACTGACCGAGACCTACGGCCCCGCCACGCTGTGCGCCTGGCAGCGCGACTGGGACGGCCTCGATCTCGGCGGGCGCGCGGGCAAGATGGCGCGCCAGGGCGTGGCCATGCCGACGCAACAGGAAGTCACGGTGCTCGATGCCGACACGGGGGAACGGGTGCCGAGCGACGGCGCGACCGTCGGCGAAATCGCGATCCGCGGCAATACCGTCATGAAGGGCTATCTGCGCAATCCGCAGGGCACCGAGGAGGCTTTCAAGAACGGCTGGTTCCGCTCCGGCGACCTGGCGGTGATGCACCCGGACGGCTACATAGAGATCAAGGACCGGCTCAAGGACGTCATCATTTCCGGCGGGGAGAACATCTCATCGCTGGAAGTCGAAGAAGTGCTGTACCGCCATCCAAAGGTGATGGAAGCCGCGGTGGTCGCCAGGCCCGACGAGAAGTGGGGAGAGACACCCTGCGCCTTCGTCGCGCTCAAGCCCGATGCCGGCGCTGCCACGGCCGAGGAAATCATCAAGTGGTGCCGCGCCAACCTGGCGAGCTTCAAGTGCCCGAAGCACGTGGTGTTCGGCGAACTGCCGAAGACCTCGACCGGCAAGATCCAGAAGTTCCTGCTGCGCGAGCAGGCCAAGTCCCTCTGAGCCGGACGGAGCAAACACCATGGCAGACCGTATCGAAAGCATGTTCAGGGTCGACGGCCGGCGCGCGCTGGTCACCGGCGCGTCCAGCGGGCTCGGGCGTCGCTTCGCACGCACTCTGGCGTTGGCGGGCGCCGAACTGATCGTCGTCGCGCGGCGCGCCGACAAGCTCGGCGGCCTGGTCGAGGAGATTGGCAGCCTCGGCGGCAAGTGCCTCGCGGTCAGCCTCGACGTGACCAGCGCGGCGAGCGTCCAGGCCTGCTTCAACGAGATCGAGCGATCGGCCGGCGGGCCCGCCGACATCGTGGTCAACAACGCCGGCGTGACAGTCACCAAGCCGCTGCTGCAGCACACCGAGGAAGACTGGGACTCGGTGGTCGGCACCAATCTCAAAGGCGGCTGGATGGTCGCCCAGGAGGCGGCGCGGCGTCTCGTGGCGGCGAAGAAAGGCGGCAGCATCGTCAACATCGCCTCGATCCTGGGCGAGCGCGTGGCGGGCGGCGTGGCGCCCTACGCGGTCTCGAAGGCGGGGCTGGTGCAGGCGACCAAGGCGATGGCGCTCGAGCTCGCGCGCTACGACATCCGCGTCAACGCCATTCTTCCGGGCTACGTCGTGACCGACCTGAACCGGGACTTCCTCGAGAGCGAGGCGGGCGAGAAGCTGCGCTCGCGCATCCCGACGCGCCGCTTCGGCCGACTGGAGAACCTCGACGGGCCGCTGCTGCTGCTGGCGAGCGACGCCGGCCGGCACATGACGGGATCGGTGCTGGCGGTCGACGGCGGGCATCTGGTGAGCTCGCTGTGAGCCGCGACAAGGAACCCTCCATGGCCAATGACAAGGACGATGTGGATGCGACGCAGGCTTCCGAGCCGCTCTATGGCTGGTGGCTCAACCTGATACCGACCCTGTTCGGCGCCGGCTCGCCCATGCCATCGCCGCCCGCCGACGAAACGGGCCCGCTGCCGTTTCCGCTGCCCCAGGTATCGCAGGCGCTGGCCATGATGCAGCAGTTGATGGGACCGATGTTCCAAGGCTATTTCCAGTCCCTGCTCGCGCACCCGAAGCCCGAAGAGGCCTTTATCGCCTTCCAGGCGCTGATGCAGGGTCAACTGCAGAAGCTCGCCGAAGGGTTGTCCAGCACCAGCCAGGCGCTGTCGTCGGGCGGCACGTCGGCGGCTGGCTGGAACTTGATGGGCCAGCCCATGGCGATGTTCGGGCAGGCGCTGCAACCGCTGTCGCTCAACCTCGAACGCGCCTATGGCGGCCTGGCCGACGCCTTCGGGCTCGCGCCCTCGCGCGAGCTGCAAGCCGCCGGGCGCGCCATGGCGACGGCGGCGCTCGCCAAGAAGCAGGCGCAGGCGGAGTACCTGAGCCTGATCGTCGCGGCGCTGGCCAAGGGCAGCGAGGGATTGATGTCGCGCCTCGCCGACATGGGCCAGAAGGGAGAAACCGTCGACTCGTTGCTGGGCCTGGTGCGGCTTTGGAGTCGCTCGGCCGACGAGGCCATGCACGCCGCCATGCAGTCGCCGAAGGCGCTGGAGGCGGCCGCCAAGCTGGTGCGCGCTTCGACGCAATCGCGCCAACAACAGCAACGCATCGTGGCGATTGCGAGCGAGGCGCTCAACGTGCCGACACGCGCCGAGGTCGACGACGCGTACCGCGAGATCCAGGAGCTCAAGCGCGAGATGCGGCGCCTGCGCAAGTCCATCGGCGCTGCGTCGGCGGATTCAATGCCGGAACCGTCCCCGTCGGCCCGGATCGCGGCTTCGTCCTCGCGTGCCGCCAAGCGCGCCCCCGCCGCAAAGCGCAAGACAAGCTCGAAGGCCACCGCATCATGAACGAACCCTCTGCAGCCCTGCCGATCCGCATCACCCCCGAGGCGCTGCTGCGCGAGATGCAGCAGGTGAGCGAGAAGCTCACGCGCGGCAGCCAGCGCCTCTCGGCCTACACCGAAGAGCAGTTGGCCATTGCCACCACGCCGAAGGACGAAGTGTGGCGGCAGGACATGGTGCGCCTCTACCGCTATCGACCCACCGTGGAGAAGCCCGCGCGCGTGCCGGTGCTGCTGGCCTACGCGCTGGTCGGGCGCTACCAGATGATCGACCTGGAGCCCGACCGCTCGTTCGTGCGCAAGCTGCTGGCCGAAGGGCTGGACGTGTTTGTCGTCGACTGGGGTTTGCCCACGCGCGCCCAGCGCTGGCTCACGATCGACGACTACGTCTCGGGTTATCTCGACGACTGCGTCGACCTGATCCGCGAGCGGCACGGCGTCGACAAGATCAACCTGCTCGGCGTCTGCCAGGGCGGCGTGTTCGCCACCTGCTATGCGGCGCTGTTCCCGCAGAAGATCAGGAACCTCGTGCTCACGGTGACGCCGCTCGATTTTCATGGCGACCTCGATCATCCAGAGGCGGGCGCCGGCTACATGAACCTGTGGGCCCGGTCGATGACGCCCGAGGACATCGACATGATGGTCGACACGATGGGCACCGCGCCCGGCGCGATGGTCGGCTTCTCGTTCCTGATGATGAACCCCGTGGGCAACGTCACCAAGTACACGACGGAGTTGGTGGACATGCTCGACGACGAATCGAAGATGCTCGGCTTCCTGCGCATGGAGCGCTGGATCGCCGATCGGCCCGGCCATCCAGGCGAGGTCATGCGCCAATGGTTCAAGGACCTCTACCAGGCCAACAAGCTGGTGAAGAGCGAACTGATGCTCGGCAACCGCCGCGTCGATCTCGACCAGATCCGCATGCCGGTGCTGAACGTGTATGCGACGGGGGACGTGATCATCCCGGTCTCCTGCTCGCAGGGCATGGAGGACCGGTTCGGCACCGACGACTACAGCGAGCTGTCGGTGCCCGGCGGACACATCGGCACCTTCGTCGGCGGCAAGGCGCAGAAGGTGCTTGCGCCGTCGATCGCCAAGTGGCTGAGGGAGCGCAATTAGATGAACCCGCCCAGCGGCAGCCATGTGCCGACCGAAAGAAGCCAGGACATCGCCGGGCGCGTGGAGGCGTTCGTCCGCGAGGTCGTGATTCCGTACGAGCGCGACCCGCGCCGCACGCGCCACGGGCCGGACGAAGCGCTCGTGCGCGAGCTGCGGGCCAAGGCGCGCGCAGCCGGCGTTCTCACGCCGCACATCCTGGCCGATGGCGGCCACCTGTCCCAACTCGAAACGGCGCTGGTGCTCCAGCGCAGCGGGCTCTCGCCACTGGGCCCGGTTGCGGTGAACACCGCGGCACCCGACGAGGGCAACATGTACCTGCTCGGCAAGATCGGCACGCCGGGCCAGAAGGAGCGCTTCCTCGCGCCGCTGGTGCGCGGCGAGGCGCGGTCCGCCTTCTTCATGACCGAGCCTGCGGAGGAAGGCGGCGCGGGCTCCGATCCGTCGATGCTGCAGACCGTGGCGAAGCGCCAGGGCGGCGGATGGCGCATCGACGGGCGCAAGGCCTTCATCACCGGTGCCGAGGGCGCCTCGGTCGGCATCGTCATGGCGCGCACCGGCAGCACCGAGACAACGCGCGCGACGATGTTCCTGTTCGACCTGCCGCATCCCGCGATCCGCATCGAACGGGTGCTGGACACCATCGACAGCTCGATGCCGGGCGGCCACGCGATCGTCGGCATCGAGGGCCTCGAAGTCGGCGACGACCAGGTGCTCGGCGAGGTGGATGAAGGCTTCCGCTATGCGCAGATCCGGCTCTCGCCGGCGCGCCTGTCGCACTGCATGCGCTGGCATGGCGCGGCCACCCGCGCCCAGGAGATCGCCACCGCCTACGCCACGCGGCGCAAGGCCTTCGGCAAGTTGCTGATCGACCACGAGGGCGTGGGCTTCATGCTGGCCGACAACCTCATCGACCTGAAGCAGGCAGAACTCATGATCGACTGGTGCGCCACCGTGCTCGACACCGGCTCCCTGGGCACGACCGAAAGCTCGATGACCAAGGTCGCGGTCGCCGACGCGCTCTTCAGGGTGGCCGACCGCTGCGTGCAGGTCATGGGCGGCGGCGGCGTGACGCAGGACACGATCGTCGAGCAGGTGTTTCGCGAAGTCCGCGCCTTCCGCATCTACGACGGGCCGACCGAGGTCCACAAGTGGTCCCTGGCCAAGAAGATCAAGCGTGACGCCCTCGGCGGGGGCAAGGCGTGAGCGGCGGCGACTGGGACGACGAGCGCCTCGGCGACTGGATGAAGGCCCACGTGCCCGGCTTTGCCGGACCGATCCAGGCCGAGCGCTTTGCCGGCGGGCAGTCGAATCCGACTTACCAGCTCAAGACGCCCGGGCGCTCCTACGTCCTGCGCCGCAAGCCATCGGGGGTGCTGCTCAAGGGTGCCCACGCGGTCGAGCGCGAGGCGCGCGTCATCGGCGCGCTGCGCAAGGTCGGGTTTCCGGTGCCGGAGCTCCACGGCCTGTGCATGGACGACGCGGTCATCGGCAGCTGGTTCTACGTGATGGAGATGGTGGAGGGGCGGATCTTCTGGGACTCCGCCTTTTCGGTGCTGCCCACCGCCGAGCGCGGCGCCTGCTTCGACGCGATGAACGCGACGCTCGCGCGCTTGCACCAGGTCGACTTTCGGGCGATCGGACTGGAAGACTACGGCCGCGTCGGCGGCTACGTGGCACGCCAGGTTCGCCGCTGGTCCACGCAGTACGTCGAGGACGAGGCCGCGGGTCGCAATGCCCATATGGACCGGCTCGTGGAATGGCTTGCGCAGAATGTGCCTGCGGACGATGAGACGTCGATCGTGCATGGCGACTACCGCGTCGACAACCTCATCTACCACCCGAACGAGCCGAAGGTTGTCGCGGTGCTGGACTGGGAGTTGTCCACGCTGGGCCATCCGCTGGCCGACTTCGCCTATCACGCGATGATGTTCCGGATGCCGCCAGAGATCATTGGCGGCATCCGGGGGGTGGACCTCGCCGCCGCCGGCTTGCCGGACGAAGCGGCCTACGTCGCGGCCTACTGCCGGCGCACCGGCCGGGCGGGCTTGCCCGCGCTGGACTACTACGTGGCGTTCAATATGTTCCGCTTCGCCGCGATCCTGCACGGCATCCGCGGGCGCCTCATCCGCGGGACGGCGGCCAGTGCCGAGGCGGCGGACCTGTCATCGCATTTCGAGCAGGTGGCCGAACTTGCCTGGCAGCAGGCCACGAAGACTGTGCCGGTGGTGTGACCGGGGGTGCGGTTCGGGCGGATCAGCGCCGACCCAGCATTGCATCCATTTCTTGCGAATAGATCACTGCGTTGCCAACAACGATTGCCAGAAGGCCGATGCAGGTCAGAGCGGTAAACATGGGGATTCCTTGGAGAAGCAAGCAAGGCTGATTATAGGGTTACTACCTATAGCCAACTGCACCAAGGGGCCACTCGCAGGCCAGCCTGCACTAGGCTTGCAGGAGCGTGCCGGGGACCGTATCGGAGTTCCAGCCGAATCGAGCGGCCGACGCCTGTCCAAGCCAAGGACTGCCTGCCCGCTGGTGTCCGACGAGGGCTGTCATGCCGGCATCCATCGCCGAACTGCGAGTTGGCAACGGGCCGCGCGAGTAATCGACGACGGAGTGATCCTCGCCACGCTCGCCCAGGTAGACGATCGTCCAGTAGAAGTGCCCTGCGCTGGGCTGGTCCACGATCAATTGCAGTTCCTTGGTCATCGCGACCGCTCCTGGGTAATGCGAAGGTAGGCATTGAACTCTCCAACAAGGGGAATGAGAAGTGACAAATTCACAGTCGGGCCAAACGTCACATTCTTTGACACTTGCGGGGCCGATCGGCCGGCACAAAAGCTGCGAGACGTTCCACCTTCGGCGTGGCAGACTCCGCCGACTGCGGCACCCCGACAGCGCCGGGGCTTCTTCCCAAGCATGAAAGCGACCCACCACCCATGGCCATTGCTCGATTCATCTTCGCGGCGCTTGGCGCTGCGTTCAGCCTGATTTCGGTCGCGCCGTCCTCGGCGCAGGACAGCTACCCCAGCCGTCCGGTCAAGGTCGTTGTCGCGCTGCCGGCCGGCGGCAGCGTGGACATGGTGGCACGGCTGGTCAGCCAGCAATTGGCGGCCGACCTGGGCCAGCCCTTCGTGGTCGACAACAAGGCCGGCGCTTCCGGCCAGATCGGCACGCCGCTGGTCTCGCGCGCGGCGCCGGACGGCTACACCATCATGGTGTCGCCCGCATCCTTCCTGACCACCAACAGGAGCATCTTCAAGACGCTGCCGTACAACCCGGAGACCGACTTCGCCCCTGTGACCAAGCTGGTCAACCAGGCCATGGTGCTGGTGGTGCGCGACAAGGCACGATTCGGGACCGCGGCCGACGTGCTGGCCGCGGCGAAGGCCAACCCCGGCAAGCTGACGTACGCTTCCTCGGGTGACGGGAGCCCGCAGCACCTGGCGGGACTCATGTTCGAGAGCCGCACCGGCGCCCGGCTGATGCACATCCCGTACAAGGGTGGCGCGCCGGCGATCACCGATCTGATGGGCGGCGTCGTGGACATGGTGTTCGCGCCGCTCCCGGAGGCTCTGCCGCATATCAAGGCGGGCAAGCTCCATCCGGTCGGCGTATTGAGCGAAAAGCGATCGGCTTCAGCGCCGGACATCCCGACGCTGAGCGAAGGCGGCGTCAACAACGTGGTGCTGTCGGCATGGATCGGGCTGCTGGCACCGGCCAAGACGCCCCAGCCGATCCTGGACCGGCTCGACAAGTCCGCGAAGGCGCTGCTTCGGGGCGACGCCAAGGCCAAGCTGCTGGAGGTGGGCATGGAGCCGGCGGCCGATGAAGCCAAACCTCTCGGACAGGTCATCGCGGAGGAGACCCGTCTCCATGCCGACTTGGTGAAAGCCGCCGGCCTGGTGCCGCAATAGGTCGGCAGAACGGCGCCCCGACATTTGGAACGCACTGCAAGGGCGGGTATCCGGAAGCAAGTTCGGCAACAACCACCTTGAGCCTCGATCTGGTCGGACTGCGCTCGCATAATGTCCTCGCCCAAACGTTGGGTCGACGAGGCGTTTTCATTCAATCTCCGTCAAGGAGGCCGCAATGAGCAAGTTTCTCGCAGTCACGATGGCCGGTCTGCTCGCGTCAGGCGCGTACGCCCAGAATCCTCCGGGCGCGTCGTCGCAGGAGCAGGTCATCACCAACACCAAGCCCCAGGATCGTGCCCAGGCAAAGGACAACGCACGGACGCAGGGGAAGGTCAAGCCGGTCGGCGGCGATGAGGTGACGTCGCCCCTGAACGACGATATCGGCTCGGGCAAAGCGGCGGCGGCGGGCCAGGCGGGCGTCAAGGCTCGCGAAGCCCGCGATCCGGGCAAGAACCCGGGCCAATACCCCACTCCACCCAACACGCCCGGCATGCCGGCGTCCAAGTAGGGCCAGAACATGGCCCGGCGCAGCGGTGCATTTGCATCCAGCGCATGGGTCACGCACTGAATATGCATTGGACTCGGTCCGCGTCCCTTGGAACAATCGCGGCAGCTCAGCGGCAATGCGGTGCATTGCCTTCGAGGCCGCGTCCCACCCTCGCCTGATGGTGCGACAGCCCAGGCTGTGCGGCTGACCCGTGCGCCAGCACCGCCATCAGGAGATTGGAAATGAACGCAGTCACGCTGCGGCCCGCCCGTGCACCCTCAGCCTTGTTGATGCTCGCCGAGTTCCGCGCCCTGTGGGAAGCCGGCGCCACGCTCGCCGTGTGGCCCGTGCTGAAGCTCGCACCGCGCGGCGATGGCCATCCGGTGCTGGTGCTGCCCGGCCTGACCTCCGGCGATTCGTCGACGCTCCTGTTGCGCCGCTATCTGAAGGGCCGCGGCTATGACGTGCACGGCTGGGGCCAGGGTCGCAACTTCGGTCCGCGCGCCGGCGTGGAGGAATCCATGGTCAGGAAGCTGGAGGAACTGCACGCGAAGGAAGGCCGAAAGGTGAGCCTGGTCGGCAAGAGCCTGGGCGGCGCGTATGCGCGCTTTCTGGCCCATCGCCATCCCAAGCTCGTACGCGGCGTCGTGACGCTCGGCAGCCCCTTCAAAGGCAGCCCGCGCTCGACCCGTGCTTGGCGCGTCTACGAAGGCTTGAGCGGCCGGAGCGCCGAGGATGAGCCGCGCCTGAAGCTTGTCGCTCGCACGCCGCGGGTGCCGACCACGTCGATCTTCAGCCGCAGCGACGGCATCGTAGCCTGGCGATGCAGCGTGGAGAGCACCGGGCGACGCTCGGAAAATATCGAAGTGCTCGGCAGCCACCTGGGCCTCGACACCCACCCTGCCGTGCTCTATGCGCTGGCCGACCGGCTCGCACAGCCCGAGGGCGAGTGGAAGCCGTTCAAGCGGGGCATGCTCGGGCCGCTGCTGTTTCCCAATCCGGCGCGCGGCATGCGCGCCGCCTGAGGATCGGGACAGCGCTTATTGCATCGGGACTTGGGTGGCGCGCTGGCCGAGCGAAGCATCGGCGAGCGACGGGTCGGCGTGGCCCAGGTAGAACTTGAACACCAGGCGCTGTACCAGATTGCCGTACGGCGGATAGAACAAGCCCATCGGGAACCAGGGCGCACGCTTGAAGGTGCCCTTGGCATGCGACAGCTCGCGAAAGCCTTCCTCGCCATGGTAGGAGCCCATTCCCGAGTTGCCGGTGCCGCCGAAAGGCAAGTCGTGGTTGAAGGCATGCCAGCCCCAGTCGTCGACGCACAGGCCGCCGGAATGCGTGAGCTTCGTCAGACGCTCCAGTTCCGCGCCCTTGCATCCGAACGCATAGAGCGCCAATGGCCGCGGCCTGGCTGCGATGTATTCGATGGCCTGGTCGAGCGTCTCGTAGCCCACCACCGGGAGGATCGGCCCGAACAGTTCCTCGTTGGCGATGCGCATGTCATCGCGCACGCCGGTGACGACGTGCAGCGGAATGCGCCGCCCCGCCCCGATGTCGCCGCAGGCGATCGCTTTGCCGCCCTTCGCGGTGGCGTCGACCAGCAGATCGCGGATGCGCTGAGCGTGCGGTTCGCAGGCCATGCTGGTGTAGTCGTGGTTGCCCTGCACCGTGGGGTACAGGCGCCGGAAGGATCGCTCCACCGCGCCGGCAAAGGCATCGAGCTGGTGGCGCGGCACCAATGCGTAATCGGGCGCAAGGCAGACCTGGCCACTGCTGAAGGCCTTGCCGTGCGCTACACGTTCGGCAGCCATTTCCACCGCGCTGTCGCTCGCCACGAGCGCCGGCGACTTGCCGCCGAGCTCCAGCGTCACCGGTGTCAGATGTTGCGCCGCCGCCCGCATGATGTGATGGCCCACCGCCGGCGAGCCGGTGAACACCAGATGGTTGAAGGGCAGATGCGAAAACGCCTGTGCCTCCGCGACCTCGCCGCCGAAGACCGCGACCTCCTCCTCGGCAAAGCACTCGGCCAGCATCTGCGCCAGCAGTTCGGTTGCGCGAGGAGACAGTTCCGACATCTTGATCATCACGCGATTACCCGCGGCCAGCGCGGCAACCAGCGGCCCCAGCGACAGGTACAGCGGAAAGTTCCACGGTGTGATCACGCCGACCACGCCCTTGGGCTGGTAGTTGACGAGCGCACTGTTGCTCAGGAAGAGCAGCTCGGTGGCGCGCCGCTGCGGCTCCATCCATTGACGCAGGCGGTGCAGCGCGTGGTTGATCTCGAGGATCGGCCCCAGCACCTCGATCAGCTTCGTCTCGGCCGGCGAACGGCCGCCGAAATCGGCGCTCACGGCTACGGCGATGCGATCCTGGTAGCGCTTGAGCAGGCCCTTCAATGCCTTCAGCTTGGCCTTGCGCTCGGACAGGGTGGGGTACGGTTTCGCCAGAAACGCCACGCGTTGCTGCTCGAAGGTGTCTTGCATGCGCTGAACGATGGTGTCCATGGATGCGCTCCTTAGGAAGGCGCCGCCATCGATTGCGCGTTGGCGGGCGTCGAGGACTGTCGCGGAAGGCCGCAGCGCTCGGCGATGAAGGCGCCGATCTCGTCGAGGGACTGCTTCGCCTGCGGCAGCATGCCGATCAACTGGAAGACGTGCGGCATACCGGGCCAGACCTTGACCCGGGCATCGACCCCGCAGGCGCGGGCGCGCTCGGCCGCGCGCAGCGAATCGTCGAGCAGCATCTCGCTGCCCGAAACGTGGAACAGCAGCGGCGGCAGTCCGGCCCAGTGTCCGAAGAGCGGCGAGACGGCAGGATCGTCCGCGGTTGCGCCGTCGAGGTAGGTCGACAGCACCAGCGTGAGCGCCTGCCGGTCGAACAGCACATCGCTGTCTTCGTTGCCATGCACCGAGGGGCTGCCGCCGGTGAGGTCGGTCACGGGCGACATCAGCGCCGCGCAGGCAGGCGATGGCCCGCCTTCATCGCGCAGGCGCATCAGCACGGCCAACGTGAGATTCCCACCGGCGGAATCACCGGCGACCGCCATGTTCTCGGACGGAAACCCCTGCCCGATCAGCCAGCGGCAGGCTGCGAAACAATCGTCCAGCCCTGCCGGAAAACGGTGCTCCGGTGCCAGTCGATAAGCCGGCACCAGCACGCGCATGCCGGTCTTCCGCGCCAGACTGGAGGCCATTTGCCGATAGCCGTTGGGCAAGTGCAGGCTGAATGCCCCGCCGTGCAGGTAGAGCAGCACGCCGCATCGCGCCGAGCCCTCCTCGCCGATCCATTCCGACGGCACGCCGTTGGCATCGACGTGGGCGACGCTGATCTTGCTGGCCACGAGCTTGAACCCGGCATCGGCCAGCCGCGACTTCTTGCGCAACTCGTCGATGGTGACGCCCTTGCTCCACAGGCGCTTGACACCTAAGCGAAGTGCCGCGTTGATGACCGGCATGGGGATCATGGATGCTGCGCCTGTGCCGCAGGGATGTGGCTCATCGCGTTCTCGGCGATGGCGGTGATCGTCAGCGAAGGGTTGACACCGGGGTTCGCTGGCATGGCGGCCCCGTCGCAGACGAGGAGGTTGCGATACCCGAAAACGCAGTTGTGCCGATCGACGACGCCGCTGCTCGCGTCCTTGCCGATGACTGCGCCACCGAGGATGTGCGCTGTCGACGGGATGTTGGCCAGGGCTTCGAGCACCATGCTCTGGGCGATGCCGCCCGTGTGCTGCGCGAGCCATTCCGCGGCCTCGTTGGCCACCGGGATGAAGGTCGGATTGGGTTTGTCCTTGTCCTGCTCGGTGCTGAGGCTGATGCCACCCCACCACCCGCGCCTGGCGCGAAAGGCGATGGCGTTGTCGAGGCTCTGCATGACCAGGAAGATGACGGTGCGCCGGCCCCAGCCGAACGGCCAGAGCACCTTGGCAAAGCGCAACGGGTGGCGCGCGATGCTGCCGAGCAGCCGCAGCGGACGGGTCAGGCGCGTGCCTTCGCCGGTGATCATGGTGAACTGGGTCGACATGAAGTCGCCCTTCGCGCCGTAAGTGACGAATTCGATATGCGTGTCCGGACGCGGGTGGATGCTGGCGCTGATGGCGACGTCCTTGCCCGGTTGGAGTCTCTCGTCAGGCAGGGTCACGGCCAGTATCGATTCGCTGTTGGTGCGCACGAGTTCGCCCAGCCGGTCGCTGATGGCCGGTAGGGAGCCCCCGAGCTTGCACTTGGCAAGCAACCGGTTGGTGCCCAGCGCACCGGCGGACACGACCACGCCGCGCGCGTTGAAACTGCGCCGCTGCTTGTTGAACCAGGCGCCAGGACGCTGCGTGGTCACGCGGTAGCCGTCACTGCCGTCGGCCGCGCCCAGCGGGCGGATGTCGACGACTTCGTGTTCCGGCAGGATCTGCGCGCCGGCCTTCTCGGCGAACCACAGGTAGTTCTTCACGAGTGTGTTCTTCGCGCCGACGCGACAGCCCACCATGCAGGCACCGCAGCGCGTGCAGCCGGTGCGATCCGGGCCCTTGCCGCCGAAGTACGGGTCGGGCACGCTGGTGCCAGGTTCGCCGAAGAAGATGCCCACCGGTGTGCGCCTGAATGTCTTCTCCACGCCGAAGTGCCGGGCCACGTCCATCAGCAACCTCTGCCCGTCGCTTTCGAAGGGAACGGTGTTCACGCCGAGCATCTGTTCGGCCGTGTCGTAGTGGGGTTCGAGCCTGGCCGCCCAGTCGTCCAGGCCTGCCCACTGCGGATTGACGAAGAACTCCGGTGCGCCGCGATACAAGGTGCAGGCATAGACGACGCTGCCGCCACCGACCGCCGAGCCGCTGGCAATGAACACGTCCTTGAAAGGCGTCAGGCGCAGGATGCCGCGCAGGCCCAGCGCCGGCGCCCAGAGAAAGTCCCGCAGGTTCCAGGTCGTAGCCGCGTAGTCCTCGTCGCGATAGCGCCGACCGCATTCGAGCACCCCGACCTTGTAGCCCTTCTCGGACAGTCGAAGCCCCGAGACACTGCCGCCGAAACCCGAACCCACGATCAGCCAGTCATAGTCAAAGCTCGTCATGTCACGCTGCGCAGTTCGCGACGCAGGATCTTGCCGACGGCCGATTTCGGCAACGCATCGACGAAGCGGACGATCCGCGGCACCTTGTAGGCGGTGAGCTGGTTGCGGCAGAACGCCACGACGTCGGCTTCGCTCAGCGTCGCGTCCGCCGCCTTGACGATGAACAGCTTGACCGCCTCGCCCGACTTCTCGTCGGGCACCCCGATGCAGGCGCATTCGATGACACCGGGGCAGCCGGTGGCCACCGCCTCGATCTCGTTCGGATAGACGTTGAAGCCCGAGACGATGATCATGTCTTTCTTGCGGTCGACGATTCGGAGGAAGCCCTTGGCGTCGAACACGCCGACGTCGCCGGTCCGGAAATAGCCGTCGGCGGTGAACGTCGCCGCCTGGGTCTCGGGCTTCTGCCAGTAGCCGCTCATCACTTGCGGGCCCTTGGCGCAGATCTCGCCGGCCTCGCCGATGCCGACTTCGCGGCCGTCCTCGTCCAGCAGCTGGATGTCCGTCGATGGCATCGGCAGGCCGGTGGTGCCGGTGAATTCCTGGATCGAGGCCGGGTTGAAGGTCAGGACCGGAGAAGTCTCCGACAGTCCGTAGCCCTCCCGGATGAACGTGCCGGTGAGCGCGCGCCACTTGTCGGACACCGCACCGATCACCGCCGCGCCACCGCCGCCCGCAAGGCGCAGGTTGGACCAGTCGACCTCCTTGCTCTTCGGGTGCGCGCACAGGCCTGCGTAGAGCGTGTTCACCCCCATGAACACGGTGGGGCGCGCCTTCTTCATCGTATCGATGAAGCTTTCGAAGTCGCGCGGATTGGGCACCAGCCAGTTGTCGGCGCCGACCGAGAAGTAGGTGATGAAGTTCACCATCAGCGCAAAGATGTGATACAGCGGAATGGCCGTGACGACGACCTCCTCGCCCGCGCGCACGTTGTCGGGCATGCAGGCCTTGAACTGCTCGGTGTTGGCGACCAGGTTGCGGTGCGACAGCGATGCGCCCTTGGACAAGCCGGTGGTGCCGCCGGTGTATTGCAGGAACAGCAGGTCGTCGCCGTTGAGCTCGACCGGCTCGAACGGCAGCTTGGAACCCTCTTCCAGCGCCTGGGCCAACGAGGTGGCAGAACCCAGGCGCGCATCCACCGGCGGGCTGGGAATCTGCACGCCGCTGCCGTCGCCCACACCGGTGGTGATCACGGTCTTCAACCGGGTCCGGTCCATCACTTCGGCGACCGTCCCCGACACGCCGCTGTAGACGATGATCGTTTCGGCCCCGGCATCGTTGAGCTGGTGTTCGAGTTCGCGCGCCGTGTACAGCGGATTGACATTCACCTGCACCGCCCCGGCGCGGATGATGCCGAGGAAGGCGATCGGGAACGCGAGCAGGTTCGGCGACATCACGGCGATGCGATCGCCCCGTCGAACGCCCAGCCTGGCCTGCAGGTAGGCCGCGAAATCGCGTGACAGCCCGTCGACCTGGGCATAGGTGAGCGTCTGGCCGGCGCAGCGGAAGGCCGGCTTGTCGGCGAATCGCTTCATCGCCTGCTCCATCATCTCCGTGACCGAGCGATAGGCGTCGGCGTTGATCTCCTTGGGGATTTCGCCATAGCTGGCGTGCCAGTGTCTTGTGGTCATGTCTTGCTCCAGGGTGTGAGGGCTGCGGGAGTCGCGAAAATCAGGGCGCGACAACGTTGAAGACGGGATCGAAGTCGACGACGTTCGCCACCAGGGCGGCGAAGCCCTTCGGGTCACCCTCGACCTTGATCAGACCGGCCTGCACCAGTTCGGGCACCTTCTTGCCTTGCAGCAACATCGCCAGAAACGCGGGCCGAGTCAGCGTCAACGTGACATCGGGGTTCTTCAGCACGCGCCCCTTGGTGTTGTTCAGCACCGAATTCGACAGCTCCAGCGCCCAGACTTCGTTCGTGTCGCTGAACACCATACTGATCGCGGCCTTCATGCCGTCGGTCTTCTCGTGATTCAGGCGCAGCGCGATGTAGTCGAACAGCAACTCGTTGGTCATTCCGCGCACCGTATCGGGCCCGCTCGAACTGGCCCCCGAGGTGCGTGGGCCGGCGCGCAGTTCCAGCGCGCCCATCAGGTAGGCATTGCGCCAGGTGGCCGACTCGGCCTGGTAGCCCAACTGTTCCAGCGCATCGGCTTGCAGCGCGCGTGCGTCGGCGTTGCTCGGATTGGCGAAGACCACGTGGTTCACCATCTCGGCGACCCAGCGGTAGTCGCCTTGGTCGAAGGCCTTCTTGCCATTGGCGATGACCGCGGCTTCACCCCCCATCGCGGCCACGTAGCGCCTGGCGGCATCGACCGGCGGGAGGCGGTTCAGCGTGGCCGGATTGGCGTCGTAGTAGCCCAGGTAGAAGTTGTAGACCCCGCGCAAGTTATGGCTGAGCGTGCCGTAGTAGCCGTGCGAACTGGCATCCTTGACCAGCTCCTTCGGGAAGAAGGGCTCGTTGCCGATCTCATCCATCACCATGCCCAGGTTCGCCAGGTGCAGCGCACGGTCGTGCAGGAAGCGGTAGGTGTCGCGCTGGTTCGCCAGATACTGGCGAATGTTCTGGTTGCCCCAGGTCGGCCAATGGTGGCTCGCGAACGCCACTTCGGCATCGGGATACAGGTCGAGCGTCTCGTTGATGTACTTGCTCCATGACAGCGCATCACGCACCTTCGCGCCGCGGATGGTGTAGACGTTGTGCATCAGCTTGGTGGCCACCTCCGACAGGCACAGCGCCTTCTTGTCGGGGAGATAGATCATGAATTCCGACGGCGCTTCCGAGTCCTGCGCCATCTGGAACTGGAAGCGCACGCCGTCGACGGTCATCTCCTCGCCGGTCTTCTTGATGAGATGTGTCGGCGGCACCAGCCCCGGCGCGCCGTTGCTCAGCGACAGCCCGAGGCCGGTTCCGACCGAGCCCTTGTCGTTGGCCGGCAGCGTGATGCCGTACATGTAGTTGGCGCGGCGCGACATGGCATTGCCGGCGAGCACGTTCTCGGCCACTGCGTTGTCCATGAAACCTTCAGGTGCGATGACCTTGACCTTGCCCGAGCGCACGTCGGCCTCGTCGAGCACGCCGCGCACGCCGCCGAAGTGATCGACATGGCTGTGGGTGTAGATCACAGCGACCACCGGCTTGGTGCTGCGCAGGTGCTCCATGGCCAGCTTCAGGCCGGCCCGGGCCATCTCCTCGGTGAACAGCGTGTCGATGACGATCCAGCCGCTGGCGCCTTCGACCAGCGTCATGTTGGCCATGTCGTAGCCGCGGATCTGGTAGATGCCGTCGGCCACCTTGAACAGGCCTTGCGCGGTGTTGAGCTTCTGCTCGCGCCACAGGCTGGGGTTGACCGTGGCGGGCGCATCGCCCTTGACGAAATCGTATCGCTGCGTGTTCCACACGAGCCGCCCGTCCGGCGCCTTGACCAGCGGGTCCTTCAGCTCCGCCAGCTTGCCTCGCGTGGCGTCTTCGAAGTCCTGCTTGTCGGCCATCGCCATCGCCTTGCGCACCGCTTCGTTGGCGCGCTCGGTAGCGGCGGTGGCGGGCTTGGAAATCGGAACTGCAGTGCTGGCTTGCTGAGCGAAGGCTGCTGCGCTGGTCAGCAGCAGTGCGACGCCGGCACATCCCATGGCGAATGGCTTCTTCATTGTTTCTTCTCCTGAAATCGATGGGGGTCGAGGTGAAGCGAAGTGGTCAGGCAGATGCCGAGCTCGTGCTGCGCTTGGCCGGTGTTGCTCGCTTTCTGGTCGCTGGAGTCTTCCCGGCGGCGGTCTTGCGCGGCGCCCTGACCGATGCCTTGGCCGATTTCTTCTGCGGCGCAGGCGCAGGTTCGGCGGCCGGCACGCTCTCGCCCAACGCGGCCCTCAATTCCACATACGCCTGCTCGGTGAAGCGCGCCAGCTCTTCGATGTGCGGCACGGCCTCGGGCATGGCCAGGAAACCGAGCTGCAGTCGCTCGCCCAGAGAGACCGCCGTGACATTGAGCTTGTGTCCGGCCGCCACCACCGATACCGGCAGCACAAGCTCCACCGCGGCACCCATCAGGTACGGCTGGCCTGCCAGGCCGAAGGGGTTCGACACCATTAGGTTCGACAGGCGTGGCGCCGCCTGGGCCGCGACCATCTCCATCAGCAGCGGCACCGCATGCACGATGGTGGTGTAGAGCATCACGGTGTCACTGCTGAGTGTCTTCAGTTGCTCCTTCAGCCGACCCGTCTCGGCGCGGATCGCGGCCAGTCGCTCGGCCACCGAGTCGCCGGCCTTGCCCAGCGGAAACTGCAGCACCGCGATCTGGTTGCCGCCCTTGGCGTCTTCGGCCAGTGCCACCGGCATGTCGGCCACCAGTGGCTCCTTGTACTTGCCGCCTCGCTTGCGCAGGTACTGCTGCATGGCCATGTCGAGCGCCGTCAGCAGCAGGTCGTTGACAGTGGCGCCGCGGGCCTTGCCCAGGCTCTTCATCTCGGTCAGCGGCAGCGTGCAGTACGCATAGCTACGCTTGGGCGAGAGCGCACCGTCGAAGGCAGAAGACACCTTCAGGTAGGGCAGCGACAACTCCTTGCCCAAGCTCAACGCCCGGAGTCCCTGCTGCGCGAGCATGCCGTACAAACCGGCTGCCGAGAGCAACGCGCCGGTGACCTGGCTCCCCGCGCCCAGGAGTTGCTGCACCATGTCGGCGCGTTCCCTGGTGGCGCTGCTCGATCGCGGCACGCCGTCCCAGAGGGCGCGGACGACCTTGTCTTTCGGGTCATGGGTGAGCCACAGCGTGACCGCCTTGACGAAGGTGCGTCCGTCGATGATGCCGTGGTGCGCCTTGCCATACAGCGCCACGCGGCCATCGACCAGTCCGTCGATGACATAAAACTGCCAAAGCAGGCCAGACCGGTCGAGCTGCGTCTCGTGGAGCGCGCAGACTTCCTTCAGCAACGCATCCATGGTCGCGTTCTTCAGCGTCAGCCGGTGCACATGCGCCCGGATGTCGGGGTCGGTCATTGGCTCGACCGAAGGCAGATGGGTCAAGGACTGTTTGAAACGGTAGTTGAAGGGCGGGCCGGGCGGCCGCTTCAGCAACTTGGCGTGCAGCTTGTCCGCGAAATTTCCCTTGAAGCTTTCCGGCGGGCGCAACAGGACCAGCGGGCCGATGTTGAACGGCCGGGCAGGCGTTTCGAGCAGGAACATGGCCAGGTCAATCGCCGAAAGTGCGGGCATCGTCGTCTCCTGTCTGTACTTCGACCGGTCGTCGCCGGTGCGCGAATCGAGCCGTTCGCTTCGATGCGGTTTGTGCAGGGAGATGGCGCGTCGAACGTCGGCCCACGCCCATGCGCGACCGTCGCTCCCGCATGGCAGGCAGCCTGAAGACTAGCCCCGCAGGACGACGCTGAAAATCGTGGCGCGCACGTGCCGAAGGACCGTGCGCCCACGCAAGCCTATAGGTGCTGCCACGTACTACCAGACTCCGCTTGACTTCCGAGCAGACGCGACGTATGCGGGTGCGCAGCCCGCCAGCCTATTGCCTTCTCGCGTTGTTGTTCGACAGAAAGTACGTCAGCGCCGCCACGACGAGCGCCAGCCCCGCGCCGAACGCAGCGATGTCGCTGGAGCCCTCCCAGGCGACGACCTCGCGCAGGAACAGAACCGACAGAACGGCAATGACGACGCTCACCAGGTTTCCCTTGAGGTCTTCGAGGTTGTGGACTTCGAGCCACTTCGGCAGCGGCAACTTGTCATCGATGAACAGCGCATAGAGGCCGATGCTGATGATGTAGACCGCAATCCCGATGAGGAAGACGTCCACGGCTTCGACGATGCCCACCGCGAAGATCTTGACCGCCTTCGCCGAAACCGATCCGGCACGGATCGCCTCCATGAACGTCGCACACAGGGCTATCGCCTCGTACAGGATCAGCGCCACCGAACCCAGGAACGTCCCGATCACGGGAATGATCATGATGTACCGGCTCGAAGCCAGGATTCGTCGCATCATCAGCAGAGCTCCTTCAGTTGGACATGCTTTGTGGCCTCGAACACGCCGTTGGTCAAGCGGCACTCAGTGCCGGTGGCCGCTTGCGCG
This sequence comes from Variovorax sp. J22R115, assembly GCF_030317005.1. NCBI lineage: Bacteria > Pseudomonadati > Pseudomonadota > Betaproteobacteria > Burkholderiales > Comamonadaceae > Variovorax > Variovorax sp. J22R115. The sequence goes on from NZ_JASZYM010000016.1 coordinate 132,495, forward strand.
CGCGCGGCGGTAGTGTTCGCCGAGAACGTCGCGCCCCCAGTCGCCCTCGAAGTCGCGCCACACGTTGTGGATGTGATTGCCGCCCGAGTTGTCCCATTCGATCAGAAAGCGCGCGCCCTGGATGCGCCAGTAGTGAGGCTGTCCGCGATCGGTGCCACCCGCCCATCCGAAGTGGATGCCGTCCAGGCCGCCTGCACGCACGCGCTCCAGTCGCTGCTGCGCCAACGACGATTCGGCCACTGAGGCCAGCGACTCGATGATGCGCAGCAGCAAGGCCTGCTGCGCTGCGTCCAGAGCGCTGAAGGCCACACCCACAGGTGCCATGGGGTCCAGTTGGGCGGCATTGCGCGTGACGATGTCACCGAACGGACGGGCACTGAAGATGGCCTGCTGGCGCTGCGCCGGCGAGAGCGCGGCCAGCAGCGCAAAGGCGCGGTCCTCCTCCTCGCCCAACGCGCGCTGGCCCTTGCGCGGACCCTTGCCAGCGATGTCGCGGGGCACTTGAGCGGGATTGGCACCCAGGAACTGCGGCAGCGTGGACGCGACCTGGCCGTCGGCCAGCGTGAAGTGCAGCGAGAGATGGTGCCCCTCGATACGCCAGCCCCAGGGCGAAGCGGAGTCCGGCGTGCCGAACAACGCGATGGCGTAGTTCTCCGGATCGCGCGAGAGGCCGAAGGTTTCGATCTCGCGCAGCGCGATCTCCAGGGCGATGATGGCCTGTACCTTAACCAGTCCCGGTTCCGACAAGGCCGCGGCCAGCAACTGCTGCGCTGCCTGGCGCTGCGCACCCTCCATGGTCTTGAACGCGATGCCGGGCCGGCTGCGCGGCGTGTAGTTCCAATCGCCACGCGCCTCCAGCGTGAACGGCAGCAGCAGGTCTGGCCGCTGCGTCGGCGGCGTCGCCTCCAGCAGCGCCCGCGCCGCGGCCGTCATGGCCTGCGCTGCGCGACGGGTGTCGGCCGCGGCGGCGGCATGGGGCACCATGGCGAGCAAGGTCCAGCAGGTCATCCAGGTGGAGAGAGTGCGCAGCAGCATGGTTGGCGCAAGAATGCCTGAGTTGAGGGCTGGGGACCAGAGTGCGGGTGTACATTGGCCGCCCGACGCACAACCAACGCGACTCATGGCACGACCGAACGAGTGGGTAAAGAAGGTCCTGGCACTGCTGCAGGCCGGCAACACCGCGGCGGCGATTGCTCAGATCAAGGTGGCACCGAGCGCGAAGGACGTGCGCGCGCTGCAGTCCGCGCTGGAGGCCGGCAACCTGTCGGCACGATGGCGCGACGTCAACGAGGCGCTCCAGAACAGTTTCGACGCGCTCTCCGCGCCGCGCCTGCACCGATCGCCTTAGCGGCGTTGGCGGCGAGCCCACGCATCGCCATCCCGCTCAAGTGTCGGACTCAGCCGGCCGGCGGCGACGCAGGCTCGCTCCAGAGCTTGCCACCGGTCGCCCAGTCGTGCTTCGCGATGTCGTAGAACAGGATGTCGACAGCTTCGGGCGAACCGCCCAGTGTGCGTACGGTGGCCTCGGTCAAGGCCTGCGCGAGGGCGCGCTTCTGCTCGATCTTGCGACCCTCGAACAATTCGACGCGGATGGTGGGCATGTGAGTTCTCCAGTTGAAGCTTCGATCAGTCAATCCCGATAGCCGGGCGCGGTCCGGTCGAGCCGCCGCACCAGGGCCGGCCATTCCATGTCGCCATCCCATTCGCTGCCGTCGCCGACCCATTCACCATAGGTGCGTGCAGCGAGTTCGTCGCTGACCACACGCACCTCGCCGCCAGTGGCCCCCATCGCGCGCAGTTGCGCTTGCGCTGCGCGCTCGAGCAGGTGCATCAGCATCCAGGCTTCGGCCACGGTGCGACCGACGACCAGCGTGCCGTGGTTATCGAGGATCAAGCCGTCGAGCGCACCGAGGTCCGCGACGAGTCGAAGTTGCTCATCGACACCGAGCGCCAGCCCTTCGTAGGCGTGGCGGCCGAGCCGCCGGTGCAGGCGCATCGCGTATTGCGAGGTCGGCTGTAGGCCGTTCGGCAGCATCGACAACGCCACGCCCCAGGGTGTGTGCAGGTGGATCACGCACTCGACCTCGGGTCGCGCGGCATGCACCGCGCCGTGGATCGCGAAGCCGCTCGGGTTCACCCGGGCGCCGGAACCATCGACCACCTCGCCGCGCACGTTGACCTTGACCAGGCTCGACGCAGTGATCTCGTCGAAGGTCGCACCGAACGGGTTCAGCAGGTAATGGCCCGGCTCACCGGGAACGCTGGCCGACAGATGGGTGTAGACGGTGTCATCCCAGCCGTTCTGCGCGGCCATGCGGTAGGCCGCGGCGAGGTCGACGCGAACCTCGCGCTCGGTGCGTGCCGGGCGCGGGTCGGTTTGGAGGTGCTGGTTCATGCGATGAGCGGGAGGCGATGACTTTCAAACGTGCACTGCTGCAAGAGCGCCAATGACCAGGCCAATGCCTGCAACCGCGAGCATCCCCCACTCCAGCCACCTTTTCCTTGTCAGCAACGCCATGGCAGCCAAGGCGATGGAGACCTGCAGCGCAGTTGTCGCTTGCGCCCAGCGATGATGCTGGTTCATCTGTGCCTCCGATTTCTGGTCCCAATCGTTGGCCTCGGCCTCGAGCTTTTGCGCAACGAGCAGGATTTCGGCTTTCTCCTGCTCGTATCGGGAAACCTTGGTCTGCCAGACTTGCTTGCGGTCGTCGGGCGACGTGTCCCTGGCGAACTCCGCAAGGGACTGTTTCGTGCTCTTCGACTGAAAGTAGTTCCATTGGTTGGAGGCCTCGGTTTTCTTCATGCCCGCGTTGTTCTTGTAGAGCCCCGCGTTGGCTTGCGTGAGCCCGCCCATGTACGCAAAGAGCGCCCCCACCGTGGCAATGACGGCAGTGCACACCGCGATCTGGCTGGTCATGTTCTTGCGGCCAGTTGGGGAAGTCGATTCGGAGTCGCCGTGGGTACCAGCGTGCTCGAGTTCGTGGTCGTGCGGGCCATGCACGTGAAAGCCGCCTGCTGACATGGATTTCCTTGTTGTCGTGGGGGACGCAAGTATGCCGATGCGGATACGGCCAGCAAAGCTGGAAACCCTCGGCCGTCGAGGCCGAGCAGCGCTGCAGGCGCAATTCGCAGGTGGATGATTCAGCGGGGTCTCGCCGCCTGCCCGGCCTGGAACGGGAACACCACCGCCCAATCCCGCTTCATGTCGACGACAGTCCAGCCCTTGGTGCGTGCAATGTCGAGCGTCGATGCACTGAGCTTGCCGACGCTGGAGTTGCTGTCGTAAGCCCATTCGCGCGCAGCGTCGGTATGGTGGACGATGCCCATGAAGCGCGCGCCTGTGCCGGCAGCCGTCCACTGCAGCATCTGCAGGTCACCGTCGGAATTGCCGAACGCGAAGATGGGCCGGCGACCGATGTGGGTGTTGATGGCCACCGGCTTGCCGGGTCCGTCATCGATGAAGTTCAGTTCGGCCAGCCGCATGATGACCGGAGCGCTGCCGCGCATTTCGTACTGCGTCTTCCCGCTGCTGCCCACGACCTGCTCCGGCGGCACGCCGTACACCTTCTCCGTCCACGGCCGCATGAAGGCCATGCCGCCACCCGAGACGATGAAAGTCTTGAAGCCGTTGGCCCGCAGATAGGTCAGCAGTTCGATCATCGGCTGATACACCATCGACGTGTAGGGCTGGTTGAATCTCGGATGCTTCGCCGTGGCCAGCCAGTCGAGCACCAGTGCGTCGAACTCCGCCGTCGACATACCGGTGCTGGTGGCCCCCACCAATGCAAGGATCGATTTTTCGCCCCCGGCCATCGCGCCTCTGACGTCACCCTTCAGCACCGAGGCGAACGGCTCTTGCGTCCTCCATTCGGGATGCTGGGGCGCGAGCACCTTGACGCGATCGAGGATGAAGAAGGCCTGCGAATACAACGGCTGCTCGGCCCACAACGTGCCGTCGTTGTCGAAGGTCGCGATGCGCTCGGGAACCGGCACGAAGTCCGGCGAACCCGGCGTCGTGACCTTGGCCACGAAGCCGATGATGGACTGCTTCGTGCTGCCCTCGTTCCAGGAAGGAAGCGGATCGGGCTTGACCGATGCGCAGCCGGTCAGCAATAGGAACAGCGCATACAGCGCCAAGCACCACGCGGATTGAAATCGTCGGACTGGCACAGAGGTTCTCACGGCCTTCCCTCCTTGTTCAAATGCCTGGAGACTAGAAGAACTTGCGGACACCGGCTATCCGGGCGCGCACGGATGCGTGCGGTCTCGCCCAGACCCGGATTCAACGGCCACTCGTTCAGCTTGAAGCCGGCACCAGGACCGTCGGTATCGCGGATGCGGCGAGCGAGGGATGGTCGCGACTGAAGTGAAGGCCGCGGCTCTCCTGGCGCGACTGCGCCGACTGCACGATCAGCGCCGCGACTTGCACGAGGTTGCGCAGTTCGAGCAGGTCCGGCGTGATGCGGAACTGTCCGTAGAACTCGTCGATCTCGCTGCGCAGCAGCGCGATGCGATGCGCCGCGCGCTCCAGGCGCTTGTCGGTACGCACGATGCCCACGTAGTCCCACATGAAGCGCCGCAACTCGTCCCAGTTGTGCGAGAGGACGACGATCTCGTCGGCGTCGGTGACGCGGCTGTGGTCCCACGGCGGCAGGTCGGCCAACCGGCGTGCCGGTGCGGCGCCGATGGCTTCTGCTGCGGCGCGTGCGAACACCATGCACTCGACCAGCGAGTTGCTTGCCAGGCGATTGGCGCCATGGAGACCGGTGCAGGCGGTCTCGCCGATGGCGTAGAGGCCTGCAATGTCGGTGCGGCCGCTCAGGTCGGTAACGACTCCGCCGCAGGTGTAGTGCGCGGCGGGCACCACCGGTATGGGTCCGCGCGTGATGTCGATGCCGAGTTCGGCGCAGCGCGCCAGGATGTTCGGAAAGTGCTCCTGGAGAAACGCAGGAGGCTGGTGCGAGATGTCGAGGTACACGCAGTCCAGCCCATGCTTCTTCATCTCGAAATCGATGGCGCGCGCCACCACGTCGCGTGGCGCCAGCTCGGCACGCTCGTCGTGGCCGGGCATGAAGCGGGTGCCGCCCGCCGATGCGGGCAGCTTGAGCAGACCCCCCTCTCCGCGCACGGCTTCGCTGATCAGGAAGGACTTGGCGAAGGGGTGATAGAGGCAGGTCGGGTGGAACTGGATGAACTCCATGTTCGAGACGCGGCAGCCTGCGCGCCATGCCGCCGCGATGCCATCGCCCGTGGCCGTGTCGGGGTTGGTCGTGTAGAGGTAGACCTTGCCCGCGCCGCCGGTCGCCAGGATGGTGTGGGGAGCTCGGAAGGCCACCACCTGGTCGGTCGCGATGTCCAACGCATGCAGGCCCTGGCATCCGTTGTCGGGCAAGCCCAGCTTCGAGCCGGTGATCAGGTCGACCAGCGCATGGCCTTCGAACAGCGTGATGTTCGGCGTGCGCCGCACCGCATCGATGAGACACCGCTGCACGGCCGCCCCGGTCGCATCGGTCACGTGCGCCACGCGACGCTGGCTGTGTCCGCCTTCGCGCGTCAGGTGCAGGGAGCCGTCCTCTTCCGAGAACGGTACGCCGAGCGCGCGCAACCAGGCGATGGCCTCCGGCGCACGCTCCACCACGAAGCGCGTGGCCGCCAGATCGCAGAGGCCGGCGCCGGCGACCAGCGTGTCGTCGACATGCGCCTGGATGGAGTCGCCTTCACTCAGCACTGCGGCGATGCCGCCCTGCGCCCATTGGCTCGCGCCATCGCTCAGCGCTCGCTTGGTGAGGACGGCAACGCGGTGTGTGCCGGCCAGATGCAATGCGGCGCTGAGACCGGCCAGGCCGCTGCCGACGATGAGAACATCGAAATCGTAGGAAGTCATTGGAGAAGGGAGAGCGATGGTCAGCGAAAGCGGTTTCAGCCTCGGTCTCCGTGCCAACGAATTCGAGGAACTCGAACCCCGCGTTGGAGCGTGTGGAGACAGCCATCATGGAAGGAGCGGCGGACTGTAGCATCGTGCAAACGAACGACGCCGTTTTCACGAACACGCGCGAAATTGCCACTGAGGAGCCAATCAGATGACGCTGATCCCATCCGGAGCCGGGCTGTGGAGGTGCATGACCCTCGCGGCCCTCGTGTCGTTGGGGCCGATCACTGCGCTTGCCCAATGGCGAACGTCCACGACGCAGGAGCAAGCGCTGGATGCGGCGGCCTTTCAGGAAATCGAACAGGCCATTGGAGAGAGTTTTCCGGACGTGCAGAGCGTCTTCGTCGCCTTGCGCGGCCGCGTGGCCTTCCAGTACTACCGCGACGGCGCGCCCGATGCCTTGCGGGATGTCCAGTCTGTCGCCAAGAGCGCCGCGTCGGCATTGGTCGGGGTTGCGTTGCAACAGGGACGCATCTCGAGCCTGGATCAGCCGGTGGTGGAGTTAGTGCCTGAACTGGCGCCGTTGAACGCCGATCCGCGGTCGCGGAACATCACGTTGCGTCACCTGCTGACGATGACCGCGGGCTTCCGGGTCGACGACCCATCCGGAACGGCTGCCGCCGGCAGAGCCAGAGACGGCTGGGCGCGGCCCATGACGAGCGCTCCCGGACAGACATTCGCGTACGACAACGCAGCCGTGGTCATCCTGGTGGAAGTCCTCCGGAAGGTGACCGGAATGCCGCTGGCCGACTTCGCGCGGGAGCAACTGGTCGCGCCCCTCGGAATGACCGAGCCGTCGTACCAGCGTGGCTTGAGCATGCGCACCGAAGACATGGCGAAGCTCGGACAGTTGTTCCTCCAGAACGGACTCTGGGGCGGCAGCCAAGTGCTTGCGCCCTCCTTCGTCGCCGAAGCGACCACCGCCCGGAATGCCGGCGGTCCGCCGGGGTCGCTGCCCTACGGCTTCATGTGGTGGGTCGTGCCGTCCAAGGCGCAACGACAAACATTCATGGCCAGCGGATTCGCCGGCCAGTATGTCTGGGTCTACCCGGGCCTCGACATGGTGGTTGCAACCAACTCCACTGTTTCCGCGGAGGCGCACCGCCGAGGTCAGGCCCTGCAACTGATTCGAACCAGGCTCTTCGCAGCTGCGCTGAAACGCTCCTCCGCGAGCGACCGTTGACGCTTAAGCATCGCCTAAGTTTCGCGGCAGACACTGCTTCTGGCAGCCCGCTCTTCTCCTCCTCCACCCTCCCTTGGGCTGCTATTGACCCGCTTCGGCGGGTCTTTTTCATTGCACTCGGCACCGGCCCTCAGAGGTCGGGATCTTGCGTATGCTCGACCGCTTTCAGCTGCCTATGAACATGGCTTCCTATTCGATCATTCCGCCAGGGGCGGGCGGCGTGCGGGACTACGCATCGATTCTCAGGGCCCGCTCCATGCACCGCTGATCGAGTTGGGGGAGGCTACGGAAACCTCGGGCCTGAGTGGCGACCTGCTGTTGGTGCACTTCAGTGGCTACGGGTTCCAGGCCCGAGGCGTTCCGGTCTGGCTGGTTCGTAGGCTTCGGCAGCTGCGGCCGCGCTTCAACCAAGTCGGCGTGGTTTTTCATGAACTCTTCGCGTCTGGTCCGCCGTGGAGTTCTGCGTTCTGGCTCTCGGGCGCGCAGAAGCGCATCGCACGCGAACTCATGGCGCTGGCCGACTTCTGGGTGACCAACCGCGAGGAGTCCGCGCACTGGCTGTCCAGGATGCCGGTCCGGTGCCGCACAAAGTGCTGCCGGTGTTCTCGAATGTCGGAGAACTCGACACAGTCGACGGGCGACGCCAGGACACTCTCGTCGTGTTTGGCAGCACCGAGGTACGCAGCAAGGTGTACGCGTGGGCCAACGGTCAGGTCTTTGATTATGCGAAGCGCAGCCAGCTGCAGATCCATGACATCGGGCCAACCATCGGGGATGTTTCACTGCAAGCGCGGCTCAGCGAAGAGGGGGTGGCCGTGCGAGGAAAGCTCTCCGCAGACGAGGTGAGCGCGGCGGCCGCAAGGCTCGGTGCAGTGGCTTACCCCGTCGAATTCGTGGCCGAGAGCGGTGTGTTCGCCGCCTACTGTGCCCATGGTATTTGCCCGATCCTCCTTTCGTCGAGCTACGCCACCCATGACGGACTGGTGGCGAACAAACACTTCCTTGCCGGATTCAATGCGCTCGCGGGCGACAGTCGTGCCAGGGTCGTCGGAAGCAACGCTCGCGCCTGCAATTTTCGCGATTGGCATGGGTATTTTTTTGTTGCGGCAATCGGCCGCGCTGGCGAGGCCGAGGGGAACAGAGAACCAGTGTCCAAGTCTCTTTTCCAAGACCCGCTCGCGCGCACCTCCGAACGCGCCGGCGCCGCTCAGCCTGACGTTCACCGCCGGCCGAACGGCCTGGGGCGCAGGCGCCGCCCTTCACGCGTCCGCCGCGGCCTCGAAAATGTCCCGCAGCCACTGCGTGAAGACGCGCACGCGCGATGACAACTGCCGGTTCTGCGAGTACAGCACCGACACCGGCATCGGCGGTGGCGCGAACGCCGGCAGCAGCACCTTCAGACGGCCGTCCGCCAACTCGCTCGCCACGCGGTAGCGCGGCACCTGCACCAGCCCGAGCCCTGCGACGGCCGCGCCCGTGTACAGGTCGGCGCCCGTCACCGAGACGATGCCCCCGAGCTGCACGGTCGCGATGTGCCCGTCGACCGTGAACTCGAGCCGCACCGGTTTGCCCGTGGCGCTGGAGATGTAGTTGATGGCCCGGTGCGCACCGAGCGCGTCCACGCTCTCGGGCTCGCCGCGCTGCGCCAGGTAGGCCGGGCTCGCGACCGTGACCTGGGGCAGCAGCGCCACGCGCCGGCCAACCATCGAGGAATCGTGCAGCGTGCCCGCGCGCAGCACGCAATCGACGCCCTCGCGCACGAGGTCGACCAGGCGGTCGTCTTCGCCAATATGCAACGCCAGCTCCGGGTAGCGTGCGAGAAATCCGGGCAGCGCCGGCACCACGAAGTGCCGGGCCAGCGTCCCTTGCAGGTTCACGCGCAGCTGGCCCTTGGGCGCCGCGTTCCTGAACGAGGCTTCGGCCTCCTCCACGTCCGCCAGCAGCCGCACGCAGCGGCGGTAGTGGGCCTCGCCGTCCTGCGTGAGGCGCACGGTGCGGGTAGTCCGCTCCAGCAGTCGTGTGCCGATGCGCTCTTCCATGCGCTGGATGAGCGTGGTGATGGTGGCGCGCGGAATCTGCAGGTCTTCCGCGGCCTGGGTGAAGCTCTGGCGCTCGGCGATACGCACGAAGGCCTGCATTTCCTGGAAGCGGTCCATGGTGCGACGGCCGATCTATTGTTTAAGTAAATGGAATGGTCTTGCCCATTGTCTGCTGATTATCTTTCGATGTGAATGGTCGACCATTCGATCCACCCATCCACCACACGCAGGAATCGCACCATGAACAGCTCTCAACACAACCAGGTCGCCATCGTCACCGGCGCGTCGCGCGGCATCGGCGCCGCCGTCGCCCAGCGGCTTGCCAGGGACGGCTTTGCCGTCGCCATCAACTACGCCTCGGGCTCCACGCAGGCCGACGCGCTGGTCGCGGAACTCACGGCCGCCGGCGCCAGGGCCATCGCAGTGCAGGCCGACGTCGCGAAGGCCGAGGAGGTGCACCGCATGTTCGACGCCGTCGAGAAGCAACTCGGCCCGGTCGACGTGCTGGTCAACAACGCCGGCGTGCTGAAGACCGTGCCGCTGGCCGAGCACACCGACGCGCTCTACGACCACAGCTTCGACATCAACGTGCGCGGCACCTTCAACACGCTGCGCGAAGCCGCCACCCGGCTCAACGAAGGCGGGCGCATCGTCAACTTCTCGAGCACCACGCTCGCGCTGAACATGCCCGGCTACGCGATCTACAACGCGACCAAGGCGGCGGTCGAGGCCTTCACGCACGTGTTCGCCAAGGAGCTGCGCGGCCGCAACATCACGGTCAACGCCGTAGCACCGGGCCCGATCGCGACCTCGCTTTTCCTCGACGGCAAGACCGACGAACAGATCCAGACCTTCGCGAAGATGCCGCCGCTGCAGCGGCTCGGCCAGCCCGAGGACATCGCCTCCGTCGTGTCCTTCCTCGCCGGCCCGGATGCGGGCTGGGTCAACGGCCAGATCCTGCGCGCCAACGGCGGTGTCGCCTGAGTTCCCCCCTCGCATTCATCCAAGGAGTTCCATCATGCAATCCGTCATCCTCGTCACCGGCGCTGGTACCGGCATCGGCAAGCTCACTGCCCAGTCCCTCGCCGAAGCGGGCCACATCGTCTATGCATCCATGCGCGACATCGCCGGGCGCAACAACGGCCGCGCCGCCGAGTTGCGCGCACTGGCCTCGGCCAAGGGGCTTCAGCTGCATCCGCTCGAACTCGATGTGCTCTCGCAGACGTCAGCCGATGCGGCTGCGGCAACCATCGTTCGCGAGCAGGGCCATCTCGACGTGGTGATGCAGAACGCGGGCCACCTCGTGGTCGGGCCGACCGAGGCGTTCACCCCCGAGGAGATCACAAAGGTCTTCGACACCAATGTGCTCGGCGCTCAGCGCGTGAACCGCGCAGTGCTGCCGTACCTCCGCAAGCAGGAGTCGGGGCTGATGCTGTGGATCAGCAGCACGACCACCAAGGGCGGCTTTCCGCCGTTCATGGGCCCTTACGGCGCGGCCAAGGCGGCGATGGATTCGCTGGCCGTGACACTCGCCTATGAAATCGCGCGCTTCGGCATCGAGACTTCGATCGTCGTACCGGGTGCGTTCACCCGCGGCACCGACCACTTCCCGAGCGCGGGCAAGCCGGCCGATGTGGCCACCGCCGTTGCCTACAGCCGCTACGACGGCGTGATGGACCAGATCGGCGAACGCCTCTCGGCGCTCACGCCCGACAACGCCGACCCCCAGGCCGTGGCTGACGAGATCGTCCGCATCGTGGGCCTGCCGGCCGGCACGCGGCCGATGCGCTCGCTGGTCGACTTCGTGGGCGACGGCGCGACCGAGGTGTTCGAGGTGTCGGAGCGCGTGCGTATCGAATTCGCGAAGCGCATCGGCATGGGGGATCTGCTCGAAGCCAGGGTCCGGCGCTGAAGCCGGGCGCGGTCAGTCCAGGAAGCGGACCCGGCCCGACTCGAGGTCGTAGACCGCCCCGATCAGCTTCATTTTTCCTTCTTCGAGACGCGCCTGGGCCTCCGGCGTGTCGAGGAGCGTCTGCACCGTATGGCGCACGTTGGCCTCGACCGCCGCGTGCAGCAACGCCTCGTGCGGCTGTGAAGCATCGAGATCGTCGAGAGCCGGCACGATGTTCTCGAGCAGGGTCTCGATCCGGCTGCGTTGCGCAACGCCATGAAACTTCGAGGCGATCGCGGCATCCACCGCCCCGCATCCCTCATGGCCCATGACGACGAAAAGCGGCGTGTGCAGGTGCAGGCCCGCGTACTGCAGCGTGCCGAGGATCGTGGGCCCGAGCACGTTGCCCGCCACGCGGATGACGAAGAGTTCCCCGAAGGACGCGTCGAACACGAGTTCGGGCGGCACGCGGCTGTCGCTGCAGCCCAGGATGGTGGTGTGGGGCTGCTGCCCCTTCGCGAGTTCCGCGAGGACTTCCTTCTGCACGGTCGGGAAACGCGCGAGGCCATTGACGAAACGCTCGTTGCCCTCTTTGAGGCGCTGGAGCGACTGCTCCGCGGTGAAAGGGTGTGGATGACCGGCTGCCACGATGCGAGTCTCCCGTAGTTGCTCCGGGATGCTACGCAATGACGCAGCCGGGGCCAAGAACAATCCGCGACTTCTGGAACCGCCGGGCTTCGTCAATCAGCCTGCGGTATCGACAACGGCGTGACTTCGACCTGCGCAAGGCCGTCTTCTCGCGAGATGCCGATCTCGCGTGCCGTGGCGGGCGAGAGGTCGACGATGCGGCCCTTCACGTACGGCCCACGATCCTGAATGGTGACCACCGCACTGCGCCCCGTCTCCAGGTTGGTCACCCTGGCAGTAGTCCCGAGGGGCAGCGTCTTGCTGGCAGCGTTGTCGTCCCGAGGATCCATGCGGGTGCCGTCTGCCATCTTTCGGCCCGTGAATTCGGCAGCATAGAACGACGCCTTTCCGACCTGCTTCTTGCCGCTGCGGTCGAGCACGGGCTTCGCTGCCGAAGAGGGTCTAGGAGTCGGAGTCGTCACGGTCGATTGCGGCGCGTCGGAGCCTTGTGAAGGCAGATCCCGCGGCGAAGGGGCGACGGCACACCCGGAGAGCACGCATGCGATGGCCGTGAGCGCCGCGAGGCATCGGGAAGACGATAGGGGCGACATGGCAGCGAGCCTCGCGGCGATCAGCCATGCCGCTTGAAGTACTGCACCTCGCGCTCGTGGTGCTCGGCCTGCGCGCGGCTGTCGAAGGTGCCAAGGTTGCCCCGTCGACCGGTCTTGGGATCGACCTTGCACGAATACAGGCGGTAATGGCCCGATGCCAGCTTTCGGATCATGGCAGCTTCCCTTTGCGAACGACGATGTGCTGAAGGGAGCTTGTCCTTTCGCGCGCGCGTCACGTGTCGGACGCCTCCGATTTGCGTGGCGGAACGGCCTGACTTTCGACGCTTGGCGTGCTGCCGGTGTTTAGCTGATGAGCCGGTCGGCACGCACCAGCAGCGACTGCGGCAGCTTGAGCCCGATCGCGTTGGCGGTCTTCAGGTTCAGCACCAGCTCGAAGGTGGTGGGCCGCTCGATCGGCAGGTCCGCTGGCTTGGCGCCCTTGGCGATGCGGTCCACATACGGCGAGCCGCGCATACGAATCCACGAGGCGCGGCCCGTAGGTGCCGAGCGCGCCGCTGTCCGCGAAGATCGACCAGCCCGACATGACCGGCATCTTGCGTGCGATGGCGAAATCGAGGATCTGCCGCCGGTTGGCCACTGCGAAGCTGTCGCTGAAGATCGACAAAGCGCGCGCCGGCGAAGCGGACATGGCCTCAAGGGAGGACGCCAGTTCGTCGCGCGTTCGCGCGGGAAAGTATTGCGTGCGCAGGCCCAACTGCCTGGCCGCGCCGTCGGTGTACTCGCGCTCGATGTGCGAGCCGCGGTGTTCGGGGTTCGCCACGATGGCCACGTCGCGCACCGACGGATCCATCTCGCGCAAGATCTCCAGCAACTTGCCGTTCATCTCGGCGGCCAGCAGCGTCAGGCCGGTGATGTTCGAGTCGGGGCGCGCGAGACCCTTGGCGAAGCCGGCCGAGACAGGGTCGCCGCTGAAGACGTAGGCCACCGGCACGGCCACCGGAAGGCCATCCGAGCCGCAGCACCTTGTCGGCCGCGTAGATCCGCGAACTGTTCTTCTGCATCAACGCCAGGGCGCACGCAGTGCCCAGTACCGTGCGTCGTTTCATGGCGGGGAGCGTGCGCCTTTGGCGATGGCCGCGCAAGGTGCGGCACATCCGGAACCGTGAGCCGACCCGTGCTCGAAGATCAGGTGGCGCATTTGCGCTGCGATGAATGCGCCGAGCGCCTGCGCCCCGTCCGGTCCTGCGTTCGGCGATTTGCCGAATGTGACCCTGGCGACCAGATCGCGGTAGCGTGGTAGCGCCACCTGCAACGCTGCAGCGAGCTTCTCCTTGTTGCGCGCCGTGCGGCGCAACAGCGTGAGCGGATGCCTCTGTGCCTCCGGCGAAATGACATGGCTCACCAGCGCGGGCACGAACTGCGTTCGGGGAGCCAGCCGGGCGAACAAGGTATAGCTGCTGGACCAGTTCTGCAGTGAGGCCGCCGCCCGCTGCGGACCAAAGGTGGCGGGGTCGGGCTCGATCTCCCCCGCCGGGAAGGTCAGCAGGGCGCCGCCTTCGTGCAAATGCCTCACGGCATTTCGTATGACGGCCATGCGCCCGCCTTCTTCATCAGGCAGAAAGATCAGTTGCCGCGCGACGCTGGGCAAGGCGCGAAGGAACGGGCGATCCGAGGCGAGCACCCGAAGGTCGGGACGGGACGCGAGACTGGTGAAGAGTGCGACCGTGTCAGTCATTCCGGGATGGTTTGCCAGAATGATCACGGGGCCTTGAGGCGGAACGTATTCCAGGCCCGAGGTGACGATGCCAGCGGTCATCCGGCCCATGAGCCACGCGCTGCCTTCCGCAAGGCCATGCTCGCCGACGCGGGCGTCGAACTCGTGCGCAGTCCGGGCGAAGCGGCGGGCTGCGGGCCGGAACAAGTGGCGCAAAGGCGTGCCATGGAGGCGCAGCAGGCCCATCGAATCCAGCAGGTCGACGATGTTGAGCTCGGTGAGTGTCTCTACCAATGGTGACGCGGTGGCGGTCATTTGCCGGCTGGGAGTTGGATCTGCACTGGCTGGGCAGGCATCCATTCTTTCAGATTGGTGCGCTGGAGCCGATCCTTTTCCTGCCGCGTCGAGCGCTCTGGGCACACTTTTTTATGACACCTTGCCTTCAGCTTATGTGGCAACCGCCGATACACGTTGGCATGGACAAGCCACATTCAAGCCCGTCGCCAGGCGTGCTGACGCAGATCCCCCGAGAAAGCGTCCTCCAGGACGATGGAGAGCACATGCTCGTGTCCACCAGAAGCGTGGAAGGATCGAAGAGAGATGGCCTCCTGCTGCGCCGATGTGCCTTCTCGCTTGCCGCGCCACTGGGCTGCGAGTTCCTGGGCCAGTATAGGCAGCTTTCGGATGGCCTCTGGCATGCGACCATGCGCAGCATGGCCCGCAGCGACGGCTCTTTCGGCCCTCCCCATGTAGGCATTTATGCGACGGAACTCGACGCGCTGGTCAACCTCTGGACGAACCGTCGACGCTTCGACCTGGGCATTCGGGTCTGAGGTCTGTGGGACTTCGCTAGGGCACGTTGGCCGTGCTGATCGCAAAGGGTCGGCCCGGCATCGCCATGCTGCCGCCAAACTCGAAAGGTGCATCGCCCGCGGCTCCCATGCCACAACCACGCGGCGGCTGGCAGGCCCAGGCGGGGCCCCGGTCGGCGAACACCACCTTGCCGTAGCGATAGTTCAAGACCGCCTTCGCCCCGTAGTCCGCGATGCTCAGCACATGGCCCGCGGTCGCGAAGTTGTCGGCATCCTCGACGGCGATCGGGTCCGTGAAGCGCGAATTCTGGAGCGTGCGAACGACACGGCCGCTGTTTCCATCGGCCGCGAAGCGCACCCACTGGATCTTGCGCTCGCCGCGCGATGCCACCAGCACGTGGCGATTGAGCGGGTCGACGCTGTCGTCGTCGGGCGCGCTCTTCGAGGTCGCGAGCGAGGTCGGATTGCGGCCGATGGCCACCGTGCCGAGTTGCACGATGCCGTTCGGCGACGCCGCCACGGCGCTTTCGGGTGCACCCGCATACCCGCCGAGCCCGAAGATTCGCAACGTTCCGTCTTCGGTAGCGATCCAGGCGCGCTGCACCTCTCCGAACAGCGTGGTGCGCACGGCGGTCGGCCGTGCGCCGAGCGAGACGGTCTTCACGAGATCGGGCGCGTGGTGCGGCCAGTAGGCGAAGGCATAGGGCCACTGGTCGTCACGCATGCCGAAGCGGCCCACCGTCGAATCGAACTCGCCCTGCGTCCCCTCGAAGTAAGTGCGGCGCATCGATGCGAACAGAGGCCGCAGATCGATGAAGGCCGCCTTGCGCTCCGACTTGGAGACGACGACCGCGATGCCGCCCTTTGCGACCCTTCCGTCGTTGTCGCCACGGCCACGAAAGCTCGCGCGGTTGAACGGGTCCGCCAGCGGCGTCTCGAGCCCCATGAAGTTGCCGTTGCCGAGCATGGTGCGAAACGGGTCGAGGCCGGTCGTCACCGCAATGTCGGTCGGCGCTGCCAAACCTGGCAGATCGACGTAGCCGAGCACCTTCATGAAGGCGATGTTGCCCATGTTGGGCAGGCCCGGGTACACGCCCATCCACTCATGCCACCAGTCGTACCAGGCGTGAGGCTTCTGGCGGTCGTTGGGGTTGCAGCCGTCGCACAGGCCGGCCAGCGCGATGACGGCCACCTGGCCCCGATGCGTCTTCGTATCCCACACCGTGACGAAGGCGAACTCGCTGTGCCGCTCATCGCAAGCGCGGTCGGCACCTTGTTCGCGCCGAGCTTCACGGTGGCACGGTTCGTTGCCGTGTTGGTCCCCGCAGTGGCAATCAACCCGTTCTGAAAGGCGACGAGGCTGCTGGCGCAGAAGCCCGCGCGCCCGCCGCAGCGCCCGATCGCCACGGGCCCGCCGGCAATCAATCCCTGCGCCTTGTAGTCGATCGCGTTGACGGAGTCGACGCCCCCGCCGGGCACGCCAGTGCGCGTCCAGCTCAGTTGCGGCCGCTGGGCGAAGGTGTTGTATTCGTAGCCCGAGATCTGGATGTCGGCCACTCCGATGCGCGCAGCGGAATCGTCCGGCACGAACAGCACATTGGCCTGGTTGGTCGAGTAGCTGCCGGCCGCCGCCTGGTCGTTGGTCTGGTCCCCTGGATTGCGCGGCCCGCCGACCTGCCAGCGCGAATCGCCGCCACGCGCGACCACGTCGGGCCGGTGGTACCAGGTCGGCTCGCCCCTGGCGGCTGTGCCGGCGGGTGGGCCGAAGCGGTAGGCGATGCCGGCCTCGCGGCCCATCTGGCCCGCGACCGCGACCTAGGCTGCAGGCACGATGGCGCCGGAGGCGTCGACGATGTCACCCGGCAGCGCGGGCCCGACCGCCAGAGCAGACAGCGGAGACAGGACCAGGGCCGCCGCGGCGAGGATGGCGGGAGGGTTGGGCATTCGAAGCTAGGCATCCAGCGGCACGCCGCCCCCGAAATGGGCGACCCATTGGTCCCACAGCTCCTGATGAACCGCGGCGAACGGGTGCTGCCAGGCGCCCAGCATCTGGAACTGGAGGCTCTGCGCCTGCAGCAGGCCCTCGACCCATGCGGCCTGCCAATCCAGCAGCGGCTGAAGGCCTCCAAAGGCGGTGGGAAACGGACTTGCAATGCTCATGTCTTTCCTTATGCGGATGTGGGAACCAAGCCTAGCGGACGCCCGCAGGTGTTTCAAGCCGGACCACGACCCGCTGCACCTTGCCGCTGCGGCCGCAACGCCCCGTCTCGCCGCTGAGGCAGCGGATGTGGATGCCGTCCGCGCCCTGCCTCACGAGAAATGCCGAGAGCACCGTCCGCGCCCTCTGGAGGCTCGAGTCGGCCGCCTTGCCCTGCAACCCTGTGCGCAGCAGCAGATTGCAAGGGCCTTGCTGCTCGAGCTGGAAATCAAACAGACCGGCATCGTCTTCGAGCACCGTGCTTACTGCGAGCGGCGGGATTCGAACCACCCGCGCATCCGATCGACCCAGCGCGAGCATGTCGTCATCGCGGCCCTGAACGTCAATCACCGGGTGATGGGAGCCGCACGCGCAAGGTGCAGCGCGCCGCGTGACGCGGTCGCCGAGGTCGTAGCGGATCAGCGGCTGCACATGGTTGGCGAGATTGGTCAACAAGGTGGTCGCACCGGCCTCGCCGGCCGGCACTTCGCGACCCCGATCGTCGACCGATTCGAGGATCGCCCAGTCGCTGTTCAAGTGCAGGCTGCCGAAACGGCATTCGCCGGCGAGCGCGAGGAATTCCGAGGCACCGTAGCTGTTGGTCACGCGGCAGTGCAAAGCTTGCTGCAGATGTTCGCGCGTCGCCGCCGTGAGGTTTTCACCGCCAGTCCACACCTCTCGCGGCAAGGTCTTGAGCCGTCCGGCCAGCCGCTCCTGCGCCAGCAGCACAGCCACGCTGGGATAGGTCGCCACGATGGTCGGCGCCAGCGCGTCGAGCTCTGCCACCCAGTCGCAGGCGGGCTGCAGGAACGAAATGCTGCACAGGCCGCCCGTCAGCGCGGGATTCAGGCGCCGCAGCCGCTCGATCGACACCATGCTGGCAAAGTGGCCGCCGGTCGCGCCGACGAAGGCGACGCGCTCGCCGAGGGACCACGGATTGGCCATGCGCTGAAGCGTGGGCCCACGCCAGAACTCGAGCGCGTCATACACCGCCATCGCCCTGCCATCCTGCACGAACAATCCAGGCTCACCGCCGCTGCCCGAACTCTCCCACACCACGTAGCGGCCCAGGAAAGGGTCGGCGATGCAAGAAGGGTCGGATGCAAAGCGGCGCAGTGCATCGAGCCAAAGCGCAGGGTCGGTGACCCAGTCCTCGAACTGGCACATCAAGTCGGCCTTGTGGGCGATCGGCAGCTCTTCCAGGCGAAGACACGCGGGATCGCGGCCTGCCAACAGCTTGCGATAGAGCGTCGATCCGCGAACTGCCGAGTTCAGCAGGCTGGCCAGGCGTTGCGACCGACGGCCGGCAAGCGCTTCTTCGCGCGCATGAGAGGCCACAGCCACGTCGGCGGAGACGAGGCTCGTGAGCCAGGGATCGAAGGGGGGCAGCATGGGGCGACGGCGAGACCGGCCGCCATGGTGGACGCACTCGCCGGCAACGCCAAGATGATTCGCGCACGACGTGAGGACGGTAGGGACTTGGCACGCGAGTCACCCTGCCCGCTTGTATTGAATTGTTCCCGGGTAAAATGAAGACCGTTATGGCCGACACTCAACTCACTCAGGATGGTCTGCGCTACGTCAAGAAGGCGTCAGGCTCCATCATCACCACGCCGCGCGCCGAATCCATGATGTCATGCTTCAAGTGCGGGAAGTTCGTACTTCGCACGAACATGACCTCGAAGCGCTTCCTCGGCAAGAACCACCTTGTCTGCGCACCCAAGTGTGGATAGGCGCGGCTCCCGTGCGAGCGGGACTTCATCCGGCATGAGCTCGGCTCCGGTCCTGGACGCCTTCTCGCGGATCCTCGAGACGCGGGGTCTTGCGGAGGGACTTGCGTTCCTGAATGACCGCGTGCCCCACCGCTACACCGCGGTCTACCGGTACGCCGGTCTCATCCTGAAGAACGTGTGTCTCCACGACGCTCTGGGAAAGAGGCTGCCGCCCTTCCTGTCAGCGCTGCCGCTGAACAAGAGCCTCGCGCAATTTGTCCGGCCCGGGTCGCCTTTCCGTACGGACGACTCTACCCGCGACCCGCGACTGGCGGGACACGCTTACGACGGGATTCTGTTTTCGTACCACGGCACCGCGCTCGTGGCGCCAGGCGGTCATTCGTGGGGCGTCCTGTGCCACTTCGACTTCACGCCGGTTCCGCTGTCGGATCCCGATTTCGAGTTCCTCGAGGCGGTGGCGCCGATGGTTGCCGACTTTGCCGTAGACCCCCATCGGTAATCGCTCAGGGGAGCGGGACTTCGCAGGCGCTAACTGCAGTCGCGAGGGCCGATCAGCTCGTTGGGTACCTGCTTGTACAGCTGAACGACGCCGGAGTCGAAAGCGTCGACCCAGCTTGTCTGGTAGTCGTTGGAAACCGAAACTTCCTCCCAATCGCCGGCAGAGGAGCGTTCGATCAATACCCAGTAGTACGAGACCGGACCATGTTCCCGGACTGTCACGGCCAGTTCGCGAAGGGGTTGGAGAGACATGGGCGTCACTCGAAAGTGACGGTCGCTGCCATCAACACACCGTTGACGACCTGCGTGCCGTGGATGTTCACGCGCACGCCGTTGCCCAGGTTCGCCGCCGTGCCGTTGGCGAATACGACGCCGCGCCCACCAGCGTTCACCGGTTGCCCCTTCACGCGGAAGTCCGAAGGCGATGTGAATGCGCCGACATTGCCGATCAGGTCGAACGAAGCGGCTCCACCGGTCCCCGGCACATGACGGATCTTGAGCTTGCTGGCCCGGAGCACGCCGCCGGACACGACACCCCCCACCTCGACCTTCACGCCATTGCCGATCGCGCTCGTCGGACCGCCAGTGATCTGCGCGGCGCTCGCATCGACCGGGTAGCCGAGCACGCGCAGCGAGCCCAGTCCCGCGAAGCCCGTGACGATGCCCGCGAACTGGGCTGTCGTGGCATCGGCGGTGGGCAACGGATACCACCACTGCACGAGCGTCGCGACGAGACCGCCAGGTGAGGCGGCGTCCGCGCGAACGCGCACGATGGTTCCGTTTGCAAGCGGTCGGCCGTCGAGGCTCCCGCTCGGAACCGCGCGGGCGTAGTCGACCACGAGGCCGCCGAGCGTGAAGGTGCGTTGCACCGCGTCCAGGTTCTGCACCGTGCCGGTGAGAATCGGTGCCGACGGGTTTCGTTGCTCAACGCGTGTTGCGCGCAGGACCCCGGGCGCGGCCGGCAGGCCCCAGACCTGCAAGGTGTGTCCCGCCGGAATCGCGGCGAGGCCCGCCGCGTCCGCCCAGACGGTGGCTTCGTCGGTCGTCACCGTCGTCCCAAGGATGACGAAGTTGCCTTGCGCCAGATCCACCGATGTCAGCGGGCCGCGAATGTCGGCAGCGGATTCGACCCGGCGTGCGATGCCCTGGGTGAAGTCCGCGTTGATCGGGCCGACGACCTTCACGCTCATGCCCAACTGGAGCCCCGTGGGAGCGTCCTCGACATTTCCGACGGCGGTCTTCGTGTCGTAGCGCAGGCCGTTGACGATGATGCTGCCCGCGCCATCGACCGAGCCGACGCCGCTGGCATCGGCCGTGCTCACGCCGGTGCCGCCGGACCCCACGCCGGAGCCGTCATCGCCGCTCGATGCGGTGGTGGAGCTTCCGTCGTCCGATGCAATTCCGCCAATGCCGTTGCCGGCCCCGCTCGGGCTCGTGTCACCGCCCGGGGCGACATCACCCGCAAAGCCAAGAGCCGGTCCGCCAGCCCCCAGCGCCGATGCGCCCACGAACGCCGCGCCGCCACCACCCCCTCCGCCGCCTCCGCACGACAGCAGGAGGGCCACCATCAGCGACAGGAAGCCATTGCGCAGCAGGATGTTCGTCATTTTTTACTCTCCGAGGAATTTCGAGTGACGGGCTGCGCGGCGTTCACCTCGGCCTTGGCATCTTCGTAGTACGTGTAGATGCCGACCCGGATGCGCCCCGAATCCCCCTTGTCCGCCGCCTCGTAGGCGCGCCTCATTTCGCGTGTCATTTCATGGTGGAGCTCACCCCAACGTTCGCGTGCGAGCCGGTGAATGCGCTCGCACTCCTCGAGCGAGATGCCGGCCGCGAACACCGACCGCTCGAGCAGCGGCGGCTTGGCCCCGACGGTGTTCGAGACGCCCGCCAGCAGATGATCCCGCGCGTTGTCACCCAGGAACGAGAGCATTCCCTTCAGATCGCTCGCCGGCACGAAGCCCGCCACGGCCAGTTCCGTCATGCCATCGCGTTCGATCGCCATGTTCAGGCGCACCAGCTCATCCAGAATGGCGCGGTGGTGCACGTTGCCCCGGCTCGCACGCCGCGCGACAGCCTCGAAGGAAGGCGTCGACTCTTCATCGGACACGATCGGCAGCGAGCGGTGGGCCGGGTTGTCGGCAAACATCTGCAGCCACAACGTCAGGGTTCTCGCCTCGGCCGACATCTCGGTTTGCGGCAACGAAACCGTTTGTTCGCGGACCCTGCTGGTCACGGCCTTGCGGTTCAATCCGGTCGTCACCGACAACTGGCTGATGTTGGGCTCGGTACCTTGCTCGAGCCATGCGCGGCGGGCCTCATCGAGCAGGACGTCGCGGAGCACTTCTTCCAGTTGCGCGTGCTTGATGCCAAAAGCCAGTGCGAGTCTCACCAGCGGCCGCAGCACCCGCTCGCAAGCGCCGAGCACCCACGCGAGCTGGCCTTCCCTCGCCTGAGCGATTGGCAGCCGCGGCACGCGCGGTTCCCGACCATGCCTGGCGCTTTTCGAACCCGTGTGTTTGGTGGCCATGGAATTGATTGCCCTTGGTCGATAGCGACACGACATTACGGCCGGTTACCAACTGGACAAAGACAAGCGCTCCTGTCTTACAAATCGCTGGCGGTCACTATAAGACAAGAGCACTATGGATGTGAATTTTTCACATACAGATTTCACATGCACCTAACTGTCTCGGGAGAGCGCGATGCCACGACCTTTCATTCGCAACAGAGATCCGTCGCGCCGGGGAACGAGACAGCCGGTTCTCGATTTGCGATACCGCTTTGGGACGCCGCGAGAGTCATTGGCTCCCCACGCGATGAGCGCGCGCAAGGCATGGGTTGCTGCAGCGAATGCGAGAGAGGCCGTCCAGGCACGCATCGTTTGCGCGTTCCGGCGTGACGTCGAAGGCAGCGGTCCGGGCCCGTCGGAATTCGACCTTCAGCTCTTTGCAAGACTCGCAGTGACCGAACGGCGATTGAAGCGCTGCTTCGGCCGAGCCAAGGTGCAACCGCCTTGCCGGGGCGTGTCGCCTTCAACGGATCGCACAGCAGACCCACGTCAAGGAGAGTCATCATGAGCACTGCCGCCATTTCCCTTTCCGAAACCGCGCGCACGCCGACACCCGTTGCGTTTGGCAGTCTGGTCGACTTGGCAAGGATGCAAATGGGGAGTCCTTCGGTCGAGATCTGCGATGCATGCAACACCATCAACATGGGCTCTGCGCATCACTGCAAGTGTTGCTCGCACAAGCTGCCGGCGCACTATGCGGCCAAGGAAGGCACGAGCACTCTGCGGCAGAAGGTGTTTCCGTGGCATGCCCTCGGGATGCCGGAGCGGGCGTCGGTCATGGACTTCGCGGCCTTCTCGGTGGTGATCAACGTGCTGGTGGTCATCACCGCATCCATACCGATTCCGTGACTTGCGGCCTGGCCGACATCGCCATGACGAAGTTCTGCGAGTCCTGCCACACGGCAAACAGAGACCGCGCGAGGTACTGCCGGGGATGCGCGGGCAAGTTCTCCGGAATTCGTACGGCAGCGAATGTCTCCGCGGGGTCCTTGCCTGAGGGACGGCCGACAAGAGTCGCGAGGGTTCCCAGGCTTGCGCAGCCTGTGTCGATATCGATACCCATATCGATGCCGATGCCCGCACCCGCACGGTTGCCGGCGGCGGCGACGAGCGATCTCTTCGTCGTACCGCGCACCACCGAAAAGCGCCAGCTCGCCAGGCAGTTGGTTCTGCCCGGCGGCCTCGACGTCCCGGTCGTGCTGTTGCTGATGGTCGTTGTCCTGTCGATCGCTTCGTTCGTCTTCTGGTACTGGAACCGTACCGTCGAGCGCAGCCTGGCGCCATCCACCGGCGCGGCGCAGATCCATTGGCAACAGTCCGAGTCGCCGGCTGTGTCGCTTCCGGAGCCGGCGATGGATTCGGGTCCGGCGGCCGAGCCGGTTGCGTCGGTTGCGGTCGCTCCGATGGCCCAACCGCACGCCGAATCCGCACCCTCGCAGCAGGAGGCTCCGCCGGAAACGCAGGCCGTCGCGACAGCGCCCGCGCAGGCGCCGGTCGCGGCGTCAGGAGAACAAGCCTCCGAAGCACGACAGCCTGCCGATGCATTGCAAGCTGCGGAGCCACGAAGCTCGGACGCCCAGGATTCTCAGGTTCCGACAAGGCAAGTGCGGCAGGCACCACAGCCGGCTCGCGCCGGCGCGCTGCAGCGCGAAAGGAGCGTGGCGAGGACCACTACCGCGCTGCGCACGGTCACAGGAGGCCGCCAAATTGCAGCCGAGCCCGTCGTCGCTGCTATCGAGCGCCCGGTCCGAATCGAACAGCCTCGCATCGACAGCCCCTCATCGGCGAAGCCTCTGATTTCACCGATTCAAAACCGCACGGCTCGAACGGCTCGAACGGCAGGTGGCACGACACCTTGCGATCGGTACAACCCCTTTGGCGAAGCCATCTGTGTGAGCGTCCCCGTGCTGGGGGCTCAAGCGGCGAATTCTTCTGCCGCAGCGGTCTCTAGCGCATCGTCGAGTCAAGCGACGAACGTGACATCGGCATCCAAAGGTACGGGGCCGATTGGCAATTTCGCCAGCGCCATCGGCGCGGATCCAGGCGGCAGCGGCCCCGGCGCTGGCGCGGGCAATGGATCCGGCGGTGGGGCCGCGGGCAGTAGCGGCGCCGGAGCCGCCGGTGGCGCAGGTGGTGGCGCAGGTGGTGGCGCAGGTGGCGGTGCAGGTGGCGGCGCAGGTGGCGGTGCAGGTGGCGGCGCAGGTGGCGGTGCAGGCGGTGGCGCAGGTGGCGGTGCAGGCGGTGGCGCAGGTGGTGGTGCAGGCGGCGGCGCAGGTGCAGGTGGCGGCGCAGGTGGCGGTGCAGGCGGTGGCGCAGGTGGCGGCGCAGGTGGCGGTGCCGGCGGTGGCGCAGGTGGCGGCGCAGGCGGCGGTGCAGGCGGTGGTGCAGGCGGTGGTGCAGGCGGTGGTGCAGGCGGTGGCGGTGGTGGTCCCGGTGGCGGTGGTGGTCCCGGTGGCGGTGGTGGCCCCGGTGGCGGTGGTGGCCCCGGTGGCGGTGGTGGCCCCGGTGGCGGTGGTGGTCCCGGTGGCGGCGGTGGTCCCGGTGGCGGCGGTGGCCCCGGTGGCGGCGGTGGCCCCGGTGGCGGCGGTGGCCCCGGTGGCGGCGGTGGCCCCGGTGGCGGCGGTGGCCCCGGTGGCGGCGGTGGTCCCGGTGGTGGTGGTCCCGGTGGTGGTGGTCCCGGTGGCGGCGGTGGCCCCGGCCGTTGATGAGCGCGAGCACCATGTTTGAACTATTCGGGAAGAAGAGAAAGGCGAACTTCCCTTTGCCAGGAATCGACCATCCGGCAATGGGTCACCTCAGTGGCGCTTCCGGAGTTCTACAGGGAAGAATCGAATCCGAGCACGGTGTCATCGTCGTATCGATCAACCCGGACGGCCAGCCCATCGAGGCGTCGCTCTCCCTCGCCGAAAAAGTCATGAAAAACATATCGGCTCTGAACGACAGGGGGCGAGGCCTTGTCGCAGCAGACGCGCTGGATGCCTACAACTCCGACTGGCGCTTCGGCGAGCGCATCAACGACGGCGGCATCATGGAAATGTTCGAGAAGCCCCCGAGATCGAAAGCCGAGTTCTGCGCTTCACTCATGCTGTCCATGGTGCAGGTCACCGGCAGCGAACGTGTCACCTTGAGCTTCGCATGTGAAGAGATGTCCTGGAAGCACAACTTCAGCGTCACGTCATTGGACGGAGTCGACTTCAACAATGTTCGGATCGACCTGCACGTGTGATGCAACCGGAAACGCCCCCGCAACCGTACTGCCTCACAGGCTGTCAGAGAGCGATCAAACGCTCGGTTGACATTGTGGGAGCGTTGGCCTTCTTCGTTTTCCTCGGACCGCTTTACCTGATTGTTGCCACGGCCGTGCTCGTCGGAACGGGTGGTCCGGTCCACTACGGGCAGACGCGCCTGGGTCACGGCGGCCGCACCTTTCGCTGCTACAAGTTCCGTTCGATGATGAAGGGGGCGGACGAAGTCCTCGAGCGCCATTTGAAGCACGACCCGGCCGCTCGAACCCGATGGGAACAGTTCCAGAAGCTGGAGAACGATCCCCGCATCACGCGCGTCGGGAGGGTGATCAGAAGGCTCAGCCTCGACGAACTGCCACAGTTCTACAATGTGTTGAAGGGCGACATGAGCCTGGTCGGTCCTCGTCCTTGCATGGTTCGCCAGCGCAGTCTGTACGGTCGCAGATGGACCCACTACTGCCACATGCGACCCGGCATCACCGGCCTGTGGCAGGTGAGCGGCCGCAATCGCCTCCCCTACGCTGCGCGCGTCGCCCTTGACGCCCGATATGCGACGGAGTGGTCCCTGCGACTTGACGCAAGGATTCTCGCGCGCACCTTCTGGGTCGTTCTGAGCGGCGATGGGTCTTCCTGATCGACTCATCCAGCACGGCGGTCGATAGCGTCTCTCACTGCATCCTGGCCAAACATTCTTCTCAGGCAGCAGGTGGACGAATAGGGAGGCATCATCAGGACGGTCCTCTCTATCGGCCCAACCAGCTAGACGGCTAGGCCCGGGCGGCCTGCGGCAGGCTGGGCATCGGGCCCACATAGCGCCCGCGTGGGCGGATCACTTGCGTCACGCCCAGTTGCTCCAGGCTGTGGGCCAGGAGCCCGACGCTGCGCGCCGTGGCGAACAGGCCAAAGGCCGCATCGGCGGGAAGTCGATGGTGCGCAACCAGCGCGGCCAGGGCCACGTCGATGTTGGGCTGCAAGCCGGTCAGCGTCGTCACCTTCTGGATGAAGCGCGCGATCACCTCCGGGGGTTCGAAGAGTTCCAGCAACGCGGCCGCGCGCGGATCGCCATCTGGATAGAGGTGGTGCCCGAACCCTGCCAAGGGCAGCCCCGTCGACAGGTAGTGGGCCACCACCGCGTCCTCGCCCAGTCGCTCCACTTCGCTGAACAGCGCCTGGACGCGGCCTGAAGCATCGCCGTGCAAGGGGCCCGAGAGCGTGGTCAAGCCAGCCAGAAGGGATGCCGGCAACGAGGCACCGGTCGAGGCCGCGATGCGTGCGACGAAGGCTGAACTCGTCAGTTCGTGGTCGACCAGCAGCACCATGGCCGTTCGCAGCAGATCAGCCACGCGGGGCGATTGTTTCCACCCTTTCGCAAAGCGCAGATGCAGCGGCTCGTGCCCCGGTCGAGCGCCGAATGCATTGCCGAGTTCTCCCACCAGACCCTGGCTCTCGTTGTGCAGCACCCGGGTCAGGCGCCCACGGGTGGAAAGGCCGGCGGCCGCCAGCCCGGCCAAGGCCGTGAAAGCAGCGTCTCGCCCCGGCTTGCCCGAACGCATCGGCGTGGAGCACGAAAAGTCGACGGATTGCTCGGCGCCCCACAGCAGTCGGGCCACATCCTCCACTGCGGCCGATCGAGCCAGAGTGACGGCGTCCTGCCCCCGGTAATACGGGCGCCCCCGAAAGAACGCACAGAGCGCCGTCGGGATGCTGGGCTCCGAGCCGAACAGCGTGTTGGCGGCCAGGGTCTCGTGCTTGCGGCCGGCCTGCTTGCGTTTGGCCAGGCCGGCAACGTCCTCGGCACGGTACAGGCTGCGTCGCGCATGGGCCGAATCGGGCATGACTTCGAGCTTGCCGCGGCTCACGTAGGCGTAAATCGTCTGGGGCTGCACCCCGAGGAGGCGGCACGCCTCTTCCATCGATATCCAGGAAGCCATGGTCTGACGCAGGAAGTTTGTTTATATTGATTTTAAGCGTCAATCTTGCTTTGTATGTCAATCATTTACTACCATGCGTCGCATGAAGCCAAATGTCCTGCAACTCAATCCCATCCTGATCCCGGCGATTAACGACAAGCTCGCATCGCTCTACACGGTCCACAAGCACTTCGAGGTCACCGACCCGGAGGCCTGGCTGCGTGAACATGGCGAATCCATCGACGCCGTGATCACCGGCGGGCACACCGGCATTTCGCGGGCGATGCTGGAGCAGTTGCCCGGCCTCAAGGTCGTGGCCGTCAACGGCGTTGGCACCGACGCGGTGGATCTGGCCTACTGTCGCGACCGCGGCCTGCCCGTCACCGCGACCCTGGGCGCGCTGACCGAAGACGTGGCCGACCTGGCCATCGGATTGCTGATCGCCGCTTGCCGGAACCTCTGTGCCGGCGACCGTTTCGTGCGAGACGGCCAGTGGGAACTCCGCCCCCAGCCCGGCGCCATTCCGCTCGCCCGCCGGTTCAGCGGCATGCGCGTCGGCATCGTCGGAATGGGGCGGGTGGGTCGCGCCGTCGCGGTGCGGGCGGCGGCCTTTGGCTGCCCGATCAGCTACACCGATCTGCGCCCCATGGACGACATTGCGCACCGGTTCGTGCCAGACCTGGTGGACCTCGCGCGGGACTCTGACGCGCTCGTGCTGTGCGCGGCGGCGGACAAGGCCGAAGGCATCGTCAACGCGGCGGTGCTCGACGCGCTCGGCCCGCGCGGCTTCCTGGTCAACGTCGCTCGTGGTCGTCTGGTCAATGAGCCTGACCTGACGGACGCGCTCGCTGGCGGCCGCATTGCCGGTGCGGGCCTGGACGTGTTCGTCGACGAACCCCGCGTTCCCCCGATGCTGCGCCAGTCCGACAGCGTGACCCTCCAGGCCCACCGCGCCAGCGCCACATGGGAGACCCGCACCGCCATGGCCGAGATGGTGCTCGACAGCGTCGCCCAAGCTCTGGCAGGCGAACGCCCGGCGATGAGCCTGACCACTTGAGGCGGCAGCGCTCGGCATCCATGACGGAGTTCGTATTTCCTGCGCCTGCGCCGACCACCGTGCCGGTGGCCGGCAGCACGGCGGTTTTTCCCGTCGGGCGCGTGTACTGCATCGGCCGCAACTACCGATGGAGCCGGGACGAGCAGACAACGCCGCTTGTTGAAATGCCCGCCTGGTTCATGAAGCCCGCCAACGCGGTCGTGCCGGCGTGCGGCGTTCTGCCCTATCCCCCGTCCACCAGCGACTTCTGCCACGAGATCGAACTGGTCGTGGCCATCGGTCGCGGCGGCCGGGACATCGACCCGGCGCACGTGGAACAGCATCACATCTGGGGCTATGCCGCAGGACTGGACCTCACGCGGCGCGACCTGCAGACGCAAGCGAAGCATGCGGGTGGCCCGTGGGAGGCCGCCAAGGCCTTCGACCACTCGGCACCCTGCACGCCCATCGTGCCAGCCGAGGTTTGCGGCCATCCGAGACAAGGGGCCGTGTGGCTGGCCGTCAACGGCATCGAGCGCCAGCGCGCCGACGTGTCCGACCTCATGTGGCCGGTGCCCGAACTGGTGGCGATGCTGTCGAGGTCGGTGACGCTCGCGCCCGGCGACCTGATCTTCACCGGCACACCCGCAGGGGTGGGCCCGTTGCAACCCTGCGATGTCGTCAGCGGCGGCGTGGCGGGCATCGGCCAGTTCTCCATGACCGTGGAGCGCGCCCTTTCGACATCACCCCCAACAGGAGACTCTCTTTGAACACAAGCACCCCCAGGAAGATCGCCCTGGTCACCGGCGCTGGCAGCGGCATCGGCCGCGCAGTGGCCCTCGGCTTGCTGAACGACGGCTGGGCCGTCGTGCTGGCCGGCCGCCGTGCCGAGCCCTTGCAGGCCCTGGCGACCGAAGCCGAGGCGCGGGGCCAGACCGCCATGGCCGTGCCCACCGACGTGACCCAGCCCGACAGCGTGCAGGCCCTGTTCGACACCATCGATCGCAGCTTCGGCCGGCTGGACCTGCTGTTCAACAACGCCGGGGTGAACGCCCCCGCGATCCCGATCGACGAGCTGCCGCTGGAGAAATGGTTCAGCGTGCTGAACACCAACGTGACCGGCGTGTTCCTGTGCGCGCGCGCGGCCTTCGGCCTGATGCGCCGCCAATTGCCGCAAGGCGGACGCATCATCAACAACGGATCGATCTCGGCACACACGCCGCGTCCCTTCACCGCGCCCTACACCGCCAGCAAGCACGCGGTGACGGGCCTGACCAAGGCGCTGGCCCTGGACGGCCGTGCATTCAACGTCGTGGTCAGCCAGATCGACATCGGCAATGCGCTGACCGAGTTGTCCGAGCGCATGACACGCGGCGTGCTGCAGGCCAACGGCACCATCGCGCCCGAACCCATGATGGACGCGAGCCACGTCGCCGATGCGGTGCGCCACATCGCCGCGATGCCGCTCAGCGCCAACGTGCTGAACATGACCGTCATGGCCAGCGCCATGCCCTTCGTCGGGCGCGGCTAGCGCGGCCAGAGAACCCACCGACCGATCCACCCGCCAGAGGAGACTTCCATGAAATTCAAATCCCTGTTCCTTGCCGTCTCGGCATCGCTCGCCATCGTGCCGACCCTGGCATCGGCCCAGGCCGCTTACCCGACCCGCGCCATCAAGATCATCGTGCCCGCCCCGCCAGGCGGCGCCATCGACACCATCGCCCGCGTCGTGGGCGACAAGCTGGCCTTGTCGATGGGGCAGCCGGTAGTCGTCGACAACAAGCCCGGCGCCTCCAACAACCTCGGCACGGACGTGCTCGCCAAGTCGGCGCCGGACGGCTACACGATCGGCATCGTGGGCGGCAGCCACAACATCAACAAGTTCCTGTTCAAGAACCTGGGCTGGGACCCGGAGAAAAGCTTCGAGCCCATCGTCTACACCCACGAGGTTCCGCTGGTGTTCGCCATCTACCCGCAGATTCCCGCCAAGACCCTGCCCGAGTTCGTGGCCTGGATGAAGGCCAACCCGGACCAGGCCAAGGTCGCCACCTCCGGTCGCGGCAGCGCGCAGGAAATGGCGGCCGAGATGTTCCGCATGGCGAGCGGCACGCAGATGCTGCTGGTGCCCTACAAGGGCTCCGCCGCCGCCCACCCCGATCTGCTGGCCGGGCGTACCGCGCTGTACATCGACACGATCAGCGCCATCCAGTCGCAGGTGAAGGCCGGCAACGCGCGCGCCATTGCGGTGTCGAGCCGCAAGCGGTCGATGTCCCTGCCGGACGTGCCGACCGCGGAGGAACAGGGCCTCAAGGGCTACGACGCGAGCACGAATGGCGGCTTCCTGGCGCCAGCCGGCACGCCCAAGGCGATCGTCGCCAAGCTCAATGCCGAGATCAACGCGGCGCTGAAGATGCCCGACGTGCGGGCCAAGCTGGAGGCCGCCGGCATCGAGATCCAGGGCGGCACGCCGCAGGAGTACGCCGCGCTGATCAAGTCCGACCTCGCCAAGTGGGGCAAGGTCGTCAAGGAGGCGGGGATCGCGGCGGAGTGAGTCTGGCTACGGTCGTCCCTGGTCCGGCCTGCTGTAGTCGCAGACGCCCTGCGGGAAGATCTGCTTGAGCTTTGCGACGGACGCGGGGTCGGGCGCCCACGGCGCATAGGTGCCGTCCTGCAACGCCGTGTCCACGCTCTTCAGTGCGCACTTGTAGACCCCGCCTTCCAACGGCGCGCCTGCGACGATGCGCGAGGTGCTGAACAGCGGGAACGCGAGTGTGCAGGCGCCCTTCGGCTTGTTGTCGAGAATGCCGTCCCAGACGGTGGACCCCGAAGCGATCAGCTTGCCTTCGACGTCGAAGCAACTGTCCACCGCATCGGCCGGCCGGTTCCTGGCAATGCCCAGGAACGGATGAGCACGGATGTTCGCCATCCACTGCGCCATGACGTCGACCACGACAAGGTTCTTATCGGCCTTCGGCACCACTCCGGGCATCGTGTCGGTGAACCAGATCACCAGGTGATCACTGGTTCCCATCCGCTTCAGCACGCGCTGGCGTATCGCAAAGGACTGGTGCGCGTTGTGCATGTTGACCTCTCGCTCGAGGTACTGGCGGCTGTCGATGGTGGGCAGCGGCATGTGGCCGCTGAACACGAGCCCGGAGGTGTAGGCCGCCCGCATGGCTTCCAGGTTGCCCTGGGTGCGCGGCGCCGGCAGGTCCTCGGCCGGGGCGAGCGTCATGTTGCGCCGACTCCAGGGGTCGAACAGCGCGGGGTCCGCGACAACCATGGGCAGCGTGACCAATGGATTCAGCGGATAGCCCTCCTGCACCATGTCCCTCGGTTGCTTCCAACCGCCCACCTTGAAGTTGAGGTCGAGGAACTCCGCCGGCGTGATGCTGCCTTCCTTCATCGACATCAAGCCGTACTGGACACCGATGTTGTCCCACGTGTGGCGCGCGAAGCCATCGGCGTCGAGCCGATAGATGTTGCGCGCGTCATCGAAGTGCGTCCACTGGATGGCGGGGGGGATTG
Organism: Variovorax sp. J22R115; assembly: GCF_030317005.1. Classification (NCBI taxonomy): domain Bacteria; kingdom Pseudomonadati; phylum Pseudomonadota; class Betaproteobacteria; order Burkholderiales; family Comamonadaceae; genus Variovorax; species Variovorax sp. J22R115. The sequence continues at coordinate 163,981 of NZ_JASZYM010000016.1, forward strand.
GGCCGACGATGTCGCTCTGCGGTACGTAGTTGTCCGAGTTGGCTGCGCGGCCGAACCACGGGTTCATCACCAGCGGGAAGGCGCGCCGCCAGCCGTTCACGCACTCGGTCGAACCGGTGGTCATGCTCGGACCGCCGAGGCCCAGCAACGGCTTGATCGCTGACATCGGGTCGGTCACCAGGGGCTCGCCGTTCATGCCCACCAGCAGCGTGCGGTTCTTGACGTTCTGCCACCGCACGTTGTTCCGGTCGGTCACGTCCATGTAATGCTCGAGCAACTCGCAATCGCCCACGCTGGTCACCTGCGACACCATGTCGGGGTAGGACTGCACAGGCAGCGCGGCGTCCAGGATACCGGGATGGTTCTGCGCCAGGATGTACTGCGCGACGGCACCGCCCGAGGCGCCAAGGCCCACGGTGTACGCGGGCACGCCGTAGCGCTCGATGAAGCGCTCCTTGGTCATCATCGCGGTCTCGCCGGCCAGCTGCAGGTTGTAGTGGGTGTTCGTGACGTTGCCGCTCGAGTGCGCGATGGCGTAGCCCCGCTTCAGGATTTCAGGCTCGAGCGAACCGCTCTGCACGGATCCTTGCGAATGGCCGACCCCGACGCCGCCCCCGAAGTAGTAGCCGAGGCGGCCGTTCCACAGGCTCGTGTTCGGGTGGGCCGGATCGTCCCCCCGTGGCACCAACATCGCGAAGCTGTAGAGGAAGCGATTGATGGTGCCGACTTCGCGGCGAACGATGAAGTCCACCGTGGTCCCGTCGGCCAGCGTGATCTGGGTCATGTCGGCCGGTCCCGTGTCGCCAGGCGGCAGCAATTTCCAGGTGTCGCCGCTCGCCCGGTACAGATAGGTCACGAAGCTGTCGATCGAGCAGTCGCGGCTGTAGCCGGCAATGGTGCCCCCTGCACCGAGCACGGTGTAGCCGGCCGGGGTGTCCGAGTCGATCTTCGGCTGCAGTCCGAATTGGTTCGTCGTGCAGACGAAGGGGTGCTGGTGGGGGCCGGAAAACATCGGGCCCTTGATCGGGTGGTTGGTGAGCCGGATCGAATCCGCGACGATGAGACCGTGCGCGAGACGGACCTCGAGCCTGTTGTCCCCGTCAATGAAGCCGCTGACGACGCCCTCCAGCCGCAACCCGCGCGAGACCAGCGCCTGCGAAGTCTTCCGGCCGTTGATCCAGATCTCCAGGTTGTGGTGCAAGCCGGGCGGCGCCCACACCTCGATGCGCGCATCGCCTCCCGATACCCACTGCGGTGCACTCGACACGATCCGGATGGTCACCGGCAGCAGCTTGTCGTCGCGAACGTCCCCGGACTTCGCGTCCAGCGCTTGCGCGGTCGTATCGGCAGGCACCGGGGTTGATGAGGGTTTCATGGACGACGCCAACCCGGACGAATCGCCGCTTCCACCGCCGCAGGATGCGACAGACAACGCAACGAGCAACGACCACGCAAAGCGTCGACGGCTCGATTCAACCCGCGTGCTGTTCATAAGCTTCTCCACGCCGGATGTGCATCCCTGCACTCCCAGTGTGTGCCGTGCCTTCGAAATTTCAAGGCCCATCGCGGTCGCCAAGGCCGGGGCAGGCATTGCACTCATTTACACATCCAACGGCGCCGCCGGTGCGTAGAAGTCTCGGGTACTCATTCAAGCACCCGGTCGCCCACGTCAATTTCCAGCCAGACAACCAGTTGAGGTGATGCCCATGAGACTCTCGAACCCATCCATCCAGTTTGGCGTGCTTGCCACCTGTGCAATTGCCGCCTCCAGCGCATTGGCGTCCAGTCACCGCGAGGCGCCCTCGATCACCGGCATGCCGAAGGTCGATGCCACCGACTTCTACATGTTCCGCAGCTACGAGGCCGGCCGCGAGGGCTTCGTGACCCTGATCGCCAACTACCAGCCCGACCAGAGCCCGTACGGAGGGCCGAACTACTTCGCGATGGATCCGAACGCGCTCTACGAGATCCACCTCGACACCGACGGCGACGCGGTGGAGAACATCACGTTCCGCTTCAAGTTCACCCACACGCTGCGCGACATCCAACTGCCCATCGCCGACAAGAAGGTGTCCATTCCACTGGTGCAGGCCGGCGCCATCTCGGCGCCGAACCAGCCGACCAGCAACCTGCGCGAGACCTACACGCTCGACATCGTGCGTGGCGACCGCCGCACGGGCCGGGTCGATCCGGTCTCGATGGCCGGCGGCGGCATGGTGTTCGACAAGCCGACGGACAACATCGGCGACAAGACGTTCGGCGGCCCGACCGGCTATGCCAGCTATGCGAACCAGCACCTCTATGCGGTCAACATCCCCGGCTGCGCCACGCCCGGCCGTGTGTTCGTCGGGCAGCGCAAGGACTCGTTCACCGTTGCGCTGGGCCAGGTGTTCGATCTGATCAACCTCAATCCGCTCGGCTCCACCAGCGCCAATCCTGACGCGCTCGCCAACCGAAACGTGACCACGATGGCGCTGGAGGTTCCGATCTCCTGCGTCACCACCGCGGCCAGCCCCATCATCGGCGGGTGGACCACCGCCAGCGTGCGTCAGGGCCGGCTCATTGCCAGCCCGCCGAAGAGCGGCCATGGCACGACAACGCTGAACGGCGGCCCGTGGGCGCAGGTCTCGCGCCTGGGCATGCCGCTGGTCAACGAGGTCGTGGTCGGGCTGAAGGACAAGGACAAGTTCAACAGCTCCAAGCCGAAGGACGATGGCCAGTTCGCCGACTACGTCACCAATCCGACCCTGCCTGCCCTGATCCAGACCTTGTTCCCGAGCGCCACCGCGCCCACCAACTTCCCGCGGACCGACCTGGTGGCTGCCTTCCTCACCGGCGTCGAAGGCGTCAACAAGCCTGCCAATGTCAAGCCGTCGGAAATGCTGCGGCTCAACACCTCGGTGATGCCGACGCCCAAGGCCAGGCAGAGCAATCTGGGAGTGCTGGCCGGTGACACCGCGGGCTTCCCCAACGGCCGCCGGCCCGGCGACGATGTGGTGGACGCCGAGCTGCGCGTCGCGATGGGGGCGCTGTGCGTGGCCACCGGTGCGCTCGATACGTTGAAGGTCGGGTGCAAGCCGGGCGATGCGCCCGCGGGCGGTGCGGCCTTGACCGACGGCGCGCTGCAGAGCCCCGCGCAGTTCCCGGACGTGTTTCCCTACCTGAACACGCCCCTCCCGGGCTCGCAATAAGGAGCACGACATGAAGCGCATGATCATTCGAATCGGCCTTCCGCTGGTGGCGGCGTTCGTCGTCGCCGCCTGCGGCGGTGGTGGTGGGGGCGGCGGCTACTTTCCGCCCATCGGCGGCATGACGCCGCCTGCGGACCCCGACACTCTCGATGCGTTTCTGGCCTATGTGAAGTCGCTCGTCGCGACCGCGCTGGACACGGCGGAACCCGCCGATGTGACGGCTTTCGATCCGCCGACGACCACGGACACCCGGGAACCCATCGCCACGCAGTGATGCGCACACTCCATGGCCCAACGGCCGGCCTCGTGCGATGCGGCCTGCTGGCAGCGGCAGCGCTGCTTTTGGCGGCCGGTGTGCCGCTCGGCGCCACACCGCGCGTGCCGGCCAGCGACGACACGATCGTCGAGACCCTGCCCGCCATCGCGAGCTGGTCGCTCGGGGAACGACGGCTGCGGCAGGCGTTGGCACAACGCCCGACTGACGAAGCCACCGCGATCGCTGCCGCCCAGTCCTACCTGGAACTGGCGCGAACGCAGGGCGATGCGCGCTACGCCGGCTACGCCATGGGCGCGCTGCAGGCGTGGGACGCGACAGCGGCGGCGCAGACGCCGCCTGCCGTGCTGGTGATGCGGGCCACGGTCGCGCAGTTCCTGCATGACTTCGATGCGGCCGAAACCACGTTGAAGTCGGCGCTGGCCCAGCAGCCCCGCAACGCGCAGGCCTGGATCACGCTGGCCACGATCCTGCGCGTGCGGGGTCGCTATGCCGAGTCGGACGCCGCGTGCCGGGCGCTGGGCCAAGCCGGCTCCGCGCTCTATGGCCTGGCCTGCCTGGCCGAGAACGCCGGCTTGCGTGGTGACCATCCGTCAGCACGCGACACCCTGCGCGGCTTGCTGGCCGATCCGATGGTGCAGGGCGCGCAGCAGGCGGGCACGCGCCAATGGCTGCTTACGAGCCTCGCTGAAATCGAGGAACTCGCGGGTCGCCCAACCGCGGCCGAAGCCTTCTACAGACAGGCGCTGCAGGCCGAGCGCTCGGGCTATCTCCTCATCGCGTACAGCGACTTCCTGCTGCGCGAGAAGCGACCTGCCGAAGTACCTGCGCTGCTCATCAAGGAGCCTCGCAGCGATGCGGTGCTGCTGCGGTTGGCGATCGCCGCACGTCGGGCAGCCGGCATGGGCATCGCTCGCCAGGATTCCGAGGAGTTGCGCGCCCGCTTCGACGCGGCCGCGCTGCGGCCGGGATATGCCGAAGCGCATGCACGCGAAGGTGCCTTGTTCGCACTCGACGTCGAGGGTGACGCCAAGCGAGCGCTCGACCTCGCCCGCGCCAACGTCCGCCTGCAGCGCGAGCCGATCGACCTGTTGCTGCTCGCACGCGCCGCCGCCGCGGCCAACGACGAAGAAGCGCGCAGCGAGCTCAGGGCGTTGATGCAACGCACGGGGTTGCGCGATGCGCGTATCGACGCCGTTCTTTGACATGACGACCGGACACGCGCGGTGGATGCGCTGGATGAGCGCATGCGTGATGGTCTTGCTGTTCACACTGTTGGCGGCCGGACCGCGCATGGCGCATGCGCACAAGGCCAGCGACGCCTACCTGCAGATGCAGGCCGCCGGCGATGCGATGGACCTGCGCTGGGACATCGCGTTGCGCGACCTCGATGCAGTGCTCGATCTCGACCGCAACGGCGACCGCCAACTGAGCTGGGGCGAAATCCATGGCCGCATGGACGAGATCCGCGCCTATGCGCTAGCGCGCCTCCGGCTGCAGCAGGGGCGCTGCGCCTTCACTCAGGCTGCGCCGCCGGCGGTGGACGATCGCATCGACGGTGCCTACCTCGTCTTCCAACTCCAGGCCCGGTGCGATGCCGCGACGGCGCTGTCGATCGACTACCAGTTGTTCCGCGAGGTCGACCCCACGCACCGCGGCCTGCTGCGCATCACGACGCAGGCCGGCAACGATCCGCTGGTGCGTTCGCTGGACCCATCCGGCGGCCCGGTCACCCTAGGCTGGCCTTCGGCTTCGCGCGACGGCGGGCAGGGTGCGAATCCGGCGGATGCTGCGTCGCCCGACGCGAGCCTGTTTCGCGATGGCGTGCATCACATCCTGATCGGATATGACCACGTGCTCTTCCTGATCTGCCTGCTGCTGCCCGCAGTGCTGCGCCGCCGCGCCGGCGGCGGCTGGGAGCCTGTGGTGACCTGGCGCGAGGCGGTCTTGCCGATGCTCGGCATCGTGACGATGTTCACCGTCGCGCACTCGATCACGCTGGCACTGGCCGCGCTGAACATCGTGAACATCTCGCCGCGAGTGATCGAGCCGGCCATCGCGATCACGATCCTGCTCGCCGCGGTCGACAACATCTACCCCGTGCTGCGAGGCCGGCGCAAGCTGTTCAGCTTCCTGTTCGGTCTCATCCATGGCTTCGGGTTCGCCGGCGCGCTGGCCGAGATGGAGCTTCCGACGCGGGGCTTCGTCCTGGCGCTGCTGCAATTCAATCTCGGCGTGGAGGCGGGTCAGCTCGTCGTCGTGTTCGTGGCGCTCGGCGCCTTGCTGGCGATGCGCCACTGGCGTCGCTACGAGCCGGTGCTGCTGCACGGCGGGTCGACCGCGGCGGTCCTGATCGCGGGGATCTGGTTCATGGAGCGGGTCTTCGACCTCAAGGTGCTGCCGTTTTCCTAGACCCTGACGAACGCCATGCGTCGGCGTCGTCACCGCTGCAACGCTTTGAGCTGAAGCAGCCCGTCATCCGTCTGGAACGTGTCGTCGCTGGTCTTGACGACGCTTTTTCCCGTCGCAAGGCGGTATTCGGTGGCGACTTCGCGTGGAACGCCCGCGACCTCGCCGGGGCTCGCTTCGAGGGATTCGGTGTACCGCACGACCACGTGCCGCTTGCCCACCTGATCGGTGACCTCGATGCGCTCGGTTGGGGCTTTTTTCCTGTGAGGCATTTGCTTCCTTCCCAAGGTTGAGCAGTTTCCACTGTGACGCAGATCGATGACTGAATGCTGACGCCTCAGCGCCCACGAACCCGCGCCCACAGTGCCCGCAGCCTGCGGGCGCGGTCTTCGAACAGATACGAGCCCGCCAGCGTGAAGAGGCCGGAGACGATGCCCGTCACCAGGGCCTCCAGACGAGGGAAGCCGTAGTGCCCCGGATGGGAGAAGGTGTCGCCGATCATCGTCAGGATACCGACGAGCAGCGCGTTGCCATAGCGGTTCGCGAAGAGCCTGGTGGCCGGCGTGAAGGTCAACAGTACCGCGAGCAGGCCGGTGAACAGGCCTGTCTGCAACGCGAGCGTCCAATGGGGAATGCTCAGGAGATTGCCGAGACTTCCGGGCATGCAGGTCATGCAGGCGCTGGTGGGCTGCCAGAAGCGCTGGACGAACAGGATGAAACGACGCTTCCATGGATTCGGCATCACGCGATCCCGTCAATGCACCGATCGGCATCGTCTCATATTCGACCGCGACGGCTCCAGGGCGTCGCCGGCTCACAACGACGCCGTCGGAGCGCGTGCACACTGACGGAGGCACCGACCACAATCGGGCAGGAACGGCGGTTGCAGCGAGTGGCGTTGCTTCTGCTCAGGTGCCCTCCTCCTCTTTTCTTCTCCGGTTTGCTTTCCTACTTCTTCGTTCTGGTCGTCGGACTGGTTGCCGGGTGCGTCAGCGGCATCATCGGGACGGGCTCATCGCTGCTGCTCCTTCCGATCCTCGTGTACCAGTTCGGGCCCAAGCATGCAGTGCCCATCATGGCGGTCGCGGCGGTGTTGGGAAACATGGCTCGCGTTGCGGCCTGGTGGAGCGAGATCGACTGGAAGGCCGTGGCAGCCTACGCCATACCCGGGGCGCCGGCTGCCGCTCTTGGTGCGAGCACGATGCTGGCGCTTCCGTCTTCGGTGGTGGAGGCCATGCTCGGAATCTTCTTCCTGGCGATGATTCCGCTCAGGCGCTTGCAGGCGCGACTGGCGTGGCGTCCGACCCTGTGGCACTTGGCACTTGCAGGCGCCTTGATCGGATTCCTTACCGGCCTGGTTCTATCGACTGGACCGCTCAGCGTGCCTGTGTTCACCGCGTATGGTCTGGCCTCCGGGGCTTTCGTTGCGACCGAGGCTGCCAGTGCGCTGGTCTTGTACGTCAGCAAGGTTGCGACGTTCAGGCAACTGGGAGCAGCGCCGGTGGAGATCCTGCTTCAAGGGGGCATCGTCGGGGCTTCGCTCATGGTGGGTACGTACGGAGGCAAGGCCGTACTCAAACGCTTGGAAGTCAGCACGTTTCATCGCATGCTGGATGCGCTGATGCTGGTCTCCGGATTTGCGCTGCTGTGGAGAGCAGTTCAGTGAAGGCCGGCATTGTTCTTGGCTCAGCCGCTGCGCCGCAAATCGATGCGATGGTGGCCTTGGCAACTTCCAGGCGGCGCTCGCATTCCGCATAGACCACTGCCACCAAGACTCGTACCTCCTTGGAGTTGGTTGCGGAGTCATCGATGCGCGTCGCCCGCCATGAATCGACGAGACCGTGAAGGCATGCGGCGGCTTGGTAGACCTCCAAGCTGCGCCGCGGTCGCCGCCCGCCCGGGCCGCCGTGCGACTTTCGCCTTGCACCGCGCAATCAACTGGAGGCCGCGAGCGCCTCGCGCATAGCAAGACCATGGGTGTGCGGGGAAGTTCCGAGTCTCAGCCTTATCGGATGGAAATCGAAAATCCGGCTCACCGTTCGGTAGCGCACAGACAGCTTCCCTTGTTTGACTAGCATTGCGGCCAGGGACATTGAGACAACTTCCGAGATTGACGGTGGTCGCCGCAGTCCTGAAATGGATTTGTGATGAAACTCAGCCTGCTCGATCTGCCGTGGTGGGGACTCGTGCTCGTCACGCTGGGCTTGACCCACGTCACCATCGCAGCGGTCACCATCTTCCTGCATCGACATCAGGCGCATCGAGCTCTGGAGCTTCACCCCGCCATCAGCCACTTCTTCCGATTCTGGCTGTGGCTCACCACCGGCATGGTGACCCGGGAATGGGCGGCGATTCACCGAAAGCATCACGCCGAATGCGAAACCTCGGAAGACCCCCACAGCCCGCAGTTCCACGGCATCA